>NZ_JBBCAT010000017.1 GCF_037203705.1 Prosthecomicrobium sp. N25 | reverse complement strand
GAGACGCCGCCGTCGCCGCCGGTGGCGGCATCGAGGGCGGTGTTGATCTTGCCGGCCACGGCGGCGGCATCGTCACCGCTGGCGAGCGTGACGGTCACGGCGCTGCCGCCGTTGACGTTGGCGTTCGTGATCGTGATCGTGCCGGCGGTGCCGCCCGTCACGGCCGCGAAGCCGGAGCCCTGGATCTTGGAGCTCTGCAGGGAGACCGCCACGTTGGTCGACCCGACCGCGCCGCCGGAGAACTCGATGTCCTTGGCGCTGGCGCCGTCGAGCGAGGAGGCGGTGTAGGTGTAGGACGCGGTCTTGTTGGACTTGTCCTGACGGGCCTGACGGACGGTCGACTGGAGGGACTCGACGGTCTTGGTGATGGCCGAGAGGCCGTTGTCGGCTGCTTCGATGACCTTGATGCCGTTCGACAGGCCGTCGAGCAGGTTGTTCAGGTCGTTGGCGCGGCTGTTCAGCGACGACGCGGTGAAGAAGTTCGAGGGGTTGTCGAGGGCGGAGTTGACCTTCTTGCCGGTGGCGAGCCGGCCCTGCGTCAGCGCCACGTTGGCGGCGGTGTTCTGCAGCTGGAG
>NZ_JBBCAT010000016.1 GCF_037203705.1 Prosthecomicrobium sp. N25 | reverse complement strand
CGAGCCTGACCGGCAAGATCCGCGCCTCCAACGACGGCGGCAAGCTCCGCATCGAGAACATCTCGACCTCGGACCTGACCGTCACCGGCGTCACCGCCGGCGCCGTCGACGGCGGCTCGGGCACCGGCACGATCGGCGCCAACGAGGTCCGCAAGAACCTGGTCACGCAGTTCAACGACCTGCGCAACCAGCTCGACAAGCTGTCCGACGACGCGTCCTTCAACGGCATCAACCTCCTGAAGGGCGACAAGCTGAAGCTGAGCTTCAACGAGACCTCGACCTCCACCCTCGAGATCCAGGCCAAGGATACCGCGGGCAACGTCCGCGAGATCTCCAACAACAAGCTCGGCATCACGGCCGCCAACAACGCGGAGTTCGAGAGCGACACGTCGCTCGACGCCCGCCTGGACGGCCTGAAGACCGCCCTCGACACGATCCGTTCGCAGTCGTCGTCCTTCGGTTCGAACCTCTCGATCGTTCAGAACCGCCAGGACTTCACCAAGAACATGATCAACACGCTGAAGGGCGGTGCCGACAACCTGACGCTGGCCGATGCCAACGAGGAGGCCGCGAACCTCCTCGCCCTGCAGACCCGCCAGCAGCTCAGCCAGACGGCCCTGTC
>NZ_JBBCAT010000015.1 GCF_037203705.1 Prosthecomicrobium sp. N25 | reverse complement strand
GACAACGGGCCGAGCGACATCCTGGTCTCGGGCGGCACCATCGCGGAGAACAGCGCTGGCGGCACGGTCGTTGCTACGCTCTCAACGGTCGACGCCGATACCGGCGAGAGCTTCACCTACAGCCTAGCCGGCACGGATGCCGGGCTGTTCACGGTGGTCGGCAACGAGATCCGTGTCGCGCCGGGCGCGGTGCTCGACTTCGAGGCGGGGGGCACGCGGACCTTCGACCTCACGGTCACGGACGCGGCGGGGCACACGCGGACCGAGACGGTCACGGTCAATCTCACCGACGTCAACGACAACGGGCCGAGCGACATCATCGTGACCGGCGGCACGATCGCCGAGAACAGCGCGGCGGGCACGGTCGTGGCGACCTTGTCGACGGTCGACGCCGATACCGGCGAGAGCTTCAGCTACAGCCTCGTCGGCACGGATGCCGCGAGCTTCGTGGTCGTCGGCAACGAGATCCGTGTCGCGCCGGGCGCGGTGCTCGACTTCGAGGCGGGGGGGACGCGGACCTTCGACCTGACGGTGACGGACGCGGCCGGGCACAGCCGGACCGAGACGGTCACGGTCGACCTGACCGACGTCAACGACAACGGGCCGAGCGACATCCTGGTCTCGGGCGGCACCATCGCGGAGAACAGCGCTGGCGGCACGGTCGTTGCTACGCTCTCAACGGTCGACGCCGATACCGGCGAGAGCTTCACCTACAGCCTAGCCGGCACGGATGCCGGGCTGTTCACGGTGGTCGGCAACGAGATCCGTGTCGCGCCGGGCGCGGTGCTCGACTTCGAGGCGGGGGGCACGCGGACCTTCGACCTCACGGTCACGGACGCGGCGGGGCACACGCGGACCGAGACGGTCACGGTCAATCTCACCGACGTCAACGACAACGGGCC
>NZ_JBBCAT010000014.1 GCF_037203705.1 Prosthecomicrobium sp. N25 | reverse complement strand
CAGGCCGGTGAGCGGCTGCTCATCGAGAAGCTTCGTCTGGAGATCGCCCGACTGCGCCGCCAGGCCTTTGGTGCTTCCTCCGAACGCGGCCGCAAGCTCGAGCAGCTAGAGTTGATGCTCGAAGACGCCGAGGAGACCCTTGCGGTTGCCGAGATCGCCGCCGACGTGGCGATCGCCGCTGTCGAGCCGGCCAGGAGCCAGGCGAGGGACCGGCGCCAGCCGATGCGCGGCCCTCTGCCGGAGCACCTTCCGCGCGAGCGGGTCGTCGTGCCGGGGCCGACCGCCTGCCACTGCTGCGGTCGTGATCGGCTGTCCAAGCTCGGCGAGGATGTCACCGAGACGCTGGAGCGGATCCCGGCTCGCTGGTTCGTCGTGCAGCACGTGCGCGAGAAGTTCTCCTGTCGGGCCTGCGAGGCGATCAACCAGGCGCCGGGGCCGTTCCACCCGATCGCCCGCTGCCGGGCCGGGCCGAACCTCTTGGCCGAGATCGTCACCGCCAAGTACGGCATGCATCTACCGCTCCACCGTCAGGGCGAGCGCTTTGCGCGGGAGGGCGTGCCACTGACCGACAGCACGCTCGCCGACTGGGTGGGTGCCGTCACGGTCTCGCTCGCGCCTCTGGTCGAGCGGCTCGAGGCCCATGTTCGTGCGGCCGCACGCATCCATGTCGACGATACCCCGGTGCCGGTCCTGGCTCCGGGCAAGACCCGCACCGGCCATCTCTGGGCGGTGGTTCGCGACGACCGCCCCTTCGCCGGCACGGCCGCGCCGGCTGCGGCCTACTTCTACACCGCCACGCGATCGGGCGAACACGTCGAAGCTTGGCTCGCCGCCTACGCCGGCGCGATGCAATCCGATGCCTTCGCAGGCTACAACCGGCTCTACGATCCAAATCGGAAGCCCGGTCCGATCCTCGAAGTGGGGTGTTGGGCCCATGCCCGGCGCAAGTTCTT
>NZ_JBBCAT010000013.1 GCF_037203705.1 Prosthecomicrobium sp. N25 | reverse complement strand
TGCGGATCGCGCCTCAGCGTCTCCTGCGCGATCAGTGCCAAGCCGTCAAAACCCTTGCGCATGTCCGTGTGGCCCGTGGCGAGCCAGACCCTGACGCCGCTCGGAACCGGGATCATCGCCCGCCTAGAACGTCAAGGACGCGCCGGAGCGCGTCGGCATCGACATCGCGGTCGACGCGAAGCCGGGCGCCGCTCGCAAGTTCGATCTCGATCGTCCCGACTTGGCGGCGCACCCGGGTTCTCGCCGGACGCGAGATATCGACGGGATCTGGCGCAGGCGCGACGGGCACCACCTCGATCGGAACCAGCGCGGTCCCCTCCGGCGCCGGCGTCACTGCCTGGCACAGCTCTTTCCGCCAGCGGAAAAGCTGGCTCACGTGAATGCCCGCGTCCCGCGCAATCTCCGCGGCCGTGACGCCGTCCTCGAACGAGGCAGCCACCAGCCGCTCTTTCTCCGAACGGCTCCATCGCCGCCGACGTTCGACGGACGTGATTACCTCGACCCGCGGGACCTTCGTCATAGGACTACTTCTAGGATTACTCCTAGGACTTCAGCCCACACAGCTCTCGGCGCAAGGCGGCCTTCGGCGGAGGCTTACGCAGCACGCCACGTGTCCGGTCTGATGGGGTCAACTTAACCGGGATCACCGGCCGCTCAGCACGTCGAGGACGCGACGGAGCGCATCGGCATCGACGTCGCGGTCGACACGAACCCGGGCGCCGCTCGCAAGGTCGATCTCGATCGTACCGGCTTGGCAGCGAACACGTCTTCTTGCCGGCCGAGAGACATCTACCGGGTCTGGCGCAGGCGCGACGGGTAGCGCCTCAATCGGGACCAGCGCCGTCCCCTCCAGCGCAGGTGCCGCCGGCTGGCACAGCTCTTTCCGTCACCGGAAAAGCTGGCTCACGTGAATGCCCGCGTCCCGCGCAATGTTCAAAGCTGTGACACACTGATCAAACGAAGCAGCCACTAATCGCGCCTTCCCCAGGCGGCTCCATCTCCGCCGGCGTTCGACGGACGTGATCACCTCGACCCGCGCAACCTCCGTCATAGGACTACTCCTAGGATTGCTCCTGGGAGTTCAGCCCACACAGCCCTTGCCGCGAGGCAGCCTTCGTAAGCGCTGTCCCGGTCCCACCTTCCTCCCCGCCGCTTGAGGGCCGACTTTGACGATCCGTTGGAGGATCGTTTTG
>NZ_JBBCAT010000012.1 GCF_037203705.1 Prosthecomicrobium sp. N25 | reverse complement strand
GTGCCGCCGGCGCTGTTCTCGGCGATGGTGCCGCCCGAGACCAGGATGTCGCTCGGCCCGTTGTCGTTGACGTCGGTGAGGTCGACCGTGACCGTCTCGGTCCGGCTGTGCCCGGCCGCGTCCGTCACCGTCAGGTCGAAGGTCCGCGTGCCCCCCGCCTCGAAGTCGAGCACCGCGCCCGGCGCGACCCGGATCTCGTTGCCGACCACCGTGAACAGCCCGGCATCCGTGCCGGCTAGGCTGTAGGTGAAGGTCTCGCCGGTATCGGCGTCGACCGTTGAGAGCGTAGCAACGACCGTGCCGCCAGCGCTGTTCTCCGAGATCGTGCCGCCGGTCACGACGATGTCGCTCGGCCCGTTGTCGTTGACGTCGGTGAGATTGACCGTGACCGTCTCGGTCCGGGTGTGCCCGGCCGCATCCGTGACCGTCAGGTCGAAGGTCCGGGTCCCGCCCGCCTCGAAGTCGAGCACCGCGCCCGGCGCGACCCGGATCTCGTTGCCGACGACCGTGAACAGCCCGGCATCTGTGCCGGCGAGACTGTAGGTGAACGTCTCACCGGTATCGGCATCGAGCGTGGAGAGGGTGGCGACCACCGTCCCGCCAGCGCTGTTCTCCGAGATCGTCCCGCCGGTCACGACGATGTCGCTCGGCCCGTTGTCGTTGACGTCGGTCAGGTTGACCGTGACCGTCTCGGTCCGCGTGTGCCCCGCCGCGTCCGTGACCGTCAGGTCGAAGGTCCGGCTCCCGCCCGCCTCAAAGTCGAGCACCGCGCCCGGCGCGACCCGGATCTCGTTGCCGACCACCACGAAGCTCGCGGCATCCGTGCCGGCTAGGCTGTAGGAGAAGCTTTCCCCCGTATCCGCATCGACCGCCGACAAGGTCGCCACGACCGCGCCGCCAGCGCTGTTCTCGGCGATCGTGCCGCCAGAGACCAGGATGTCAGAGGGTCCGTTGTCGTTGACGTCGGTCAGGTTGACCGTGACCGTCTCGGTCCGCGTGTGCCCCGCCGCGTCCGTGACCGTCAGGTCGAAGGTCCGGCTCCCGCCCGCCTCAAAGTCGAGCACCGCGCCCGGCGCGACCCGGATCTCGTTGCCGACCACCACGAAGCTCGCGGCATCCGTGCCGGCTAGGCTGTAGGAGAAGCTTTCCCCCGTATCCGCATCGACCGCCGACAAGGTCGCCACGACCGCGCCGCCAGCGCTGTTCTCGGCGATCGTGCCGCCAGAGACCAGGATGTCAGAGGGTCCGTTGTC
>NZ_JBBCAT010000011.1 GCF_037203705.1 Prosthecomicrobium sp. N25 | reverse complement strand
GTAAGCGCTGTCCCGGTCCCACCTTCCTCCCCGCCGCTTGAGGGCCGACTTTGACGATCCGTTGGAGGATCGTTTTGTGTCTGGACTTGACCCTAGACTTGAGCCGCTGGCCGGGGTGCGCCGCTTCGAGGTGATCAACGGGGCACTGGGCCGGCGGCGATGGACGGCGGACGATCGGGCGCGGATCGTCGGCGAGACGCTCGAAACTGGGGCCGTCGTGTCCGAGGTGGCGCGCCGGCATGGGCTGACGCCGCAGCAGGTGTTCACTTGGCGCCGGGAGGCGCGCAAGCGGACGGAGGCCGATGCGGTCGCCTTCGTGCCTGCTGTGGTCGCGCCGGAACCGGAGGCGGAGACCGTCGCGAAGCCGCGCAAGTGCCAGAGGCCTGGCCGGCCGAAGCGCGGCCGCACTCGGAAGGCTGCTGGAGCGGCAATCGAGGTGGAGGCTGCCGGGGTGACGGTGCGGATCGGCGACGGCGCATCGCCGGCGTTGGTCGCGGCGGTGATCGGCGCCTTGAAGGGGGTGTCGTGACCCTCGTCGTCGCGGGAACGCCGATCGGCACCGTCCGGGTGATGGTCGCGACGAAGCCGGTGGACTTCCGCAAGGGCGCCGAAGGGCTTGCCGCGCTGGTGCGGGAGACGATGGGTGCCGATCCCTTCTCAGGCGTGATTTACGTGTTCCGTGCCAAGCGGGCCGACCGGGTCAAGCTCGTCTGGTGGGACGGCACCGGCGTATGCCTGTTCGCCAAGAGACTGGAGGACGGCAGGTTCTGTTGGCCCTCGGTCACGGACGGGGTGGTGCGGCTGACGGCGGCTCAGCTGCAGGCCCTCTTGGAGGGGCTGGACTGGCGACGGGTGCACGAGACACGAACGGCCGCAAAGCCTCGAACCGCGAGCTGATGCGCCCACATTCTGCTGTCAAACCATTGGCGAACATGCTTGAATCGGCCTCGTGACCGACGCGGCCCCGACCCTTCCGGACGATGCCCGAGCGCTCCAGGCGATGCTCCTGGCCGAGCGCGCCGAGAACGAGCGGCTGCGCCAGATCATCAAGGAACTGCAGCGTCATCGCTTCGGGCGGAGGGCCGAGAGCCTGCCCGAGGACCAGCTGCTGCTGGCGCTGGAGGAGGCCGAGCAGGTCGAGGCCGAGGGGCTCGCCGTGGACGAGGCGGCCGACCCCGTCCGGCGGGAAGCCCGCGCTGCCAGGCGCCGCGCCAACCGCAGTGCGCTGCCCGCCCATCTGCCGCGGATCGAGGTCGTCGTCGACGTCGAGGACAAGACCTGCCCCTGTTGCCGTGGTCCGCTCCATCCCATGGGCGAGGACACCTCCGAACGTCTCGACGTCGTCCCCGCCCAGTTCCGCGTGCTCGTCACCCGCCGGCCGAAGTATGCCTGCCGGGCCTGCGAGGAGGTGGTGGTCCAGGCGCCCGCGCCGGCGCGCCTGATCGAGGGCGGCATCCCGACCGAGCCGACGGTGGCGCACGTGCTGGTGTCGAAGTATGCCGATCATCTGCCGCTCTATCGCCAGGCCCAGATCTACGCCCGCCAGGGCATCCGCCTCGACCGCTCGACGCTGGCGGACTGGGTGGGCAAGGCCGCCTTCCTGCTGAAGCCTGTCCACGCGCGGCTGTTCGAGCGGCTGAAGGCATCGGACAAGCTGTTTGCCGATGAGACGACGGCGCCGGTGCTCGATCCGGGCCGCGGCCGTACCAAGACCGGGCAGCTCTTCGCCTATGCCCGCGACGATCGTCCGTGGGGCGGGCTCGACCCGCCCGGCGTCGCCTACCTCTACGCGCCGGACCGCAAGGCCGAGACCATCGTCCGCCACCTCGACGGCTTCGTCGGCACGCTGCAGGTCGACGGCTACGCAGGTTATCGGGCACTCGCCGAGCGCAACGCCGTGCGCCTCGCCTTCTGCTGGGCGCACGTGCGCCGCCGCTTCTATGAACTCGCGCAGTCCGGACCGGCGCCGATCGCCGGAGAGGCGCTCGTCCGGATCGCCGAGTTTTATCGGATCGAAGACGAGATCCGCGGCCGTCCGGCCGAGGAGCGCCGCGCCGTTCGCCAGGAGAAGACCCGCCCCCTCGTCGACGCCCTCGAGCCGTGGCTGCGCGACAAGCTCGGCCTCATCAGCCAGAAGAGCAAGCTCGCCGAGGCGATCCGCTACGCCCTCTCACGGTGGCCGGGGCTCACTCGGTTCCTCGACGACGGCCGCGTCGAGATCGACTCCAACGTCGTCGAGCGTTCGATCCGCCCCATCGCGCTCACCCGCAAGAACGCGCTCTTTGCAGGATCCGACGGCGGCGGCGAGCACTGGGCGACGATCGCCTCGCTCGTCGAGACCGCCAAGCTCAACAACGTCGATCCGCAAGCCTACCTCACCGAGGTCATCACCCGCATCGTCGCGGGCCATCCACAGAGCCGGATCGACGAACTGCTGCCGTGGGCATTCGGCAGGACGGCCGCCGAGGCCGTGGCCTGAGAACAGCGCTTAC
>NZ_JBBCAT010000010.1 GCF_037203705.1 Prosthecomicrobium sp. N25 | reverse complement strand
CAAAACGATCCTCCAACGGATCGTCAAAGTCGGCCCTCAAGCGGCGGGGAGGAAGGTGGGACCGGGACAGCGCTTACGGGATATGCGCTCGCGCGAGTGTCGCTCAGGCGTAAGCATCCGGCGAAGCCCGCGGGATATGCGCTCGCGCGAGTGTCGCTCAGGCAGCATTCTTCGGCTGAGCTGCGGCCTTCCAGTTCCAGGGCAGCAGGTCGTTGATCGCCCGTGCGGGATGTCCGGGCAACCGGGCGAGGACGTCGGCGAGCCAGGCTCTTGGGTCGATGTCGTTGAGCTTGGCGGTTTCGATCAGGTGTTGTCAACGGGCGGCGGAATCTCCCCACTTCTGGGCTCTTAAAATTCCCCGGTTCGAGTGCTTTTTGATCAATGGTGGTTCTGGTCGGCGGCTCCTGCTTTAGGGGGTCGGCCGCGCCGGCGCGGGATTGCGATCGGCGGGGGCTGGATGATGGCCTTCGACCGGATGTGTTCAGGGACCAGATCGGCATGGTGGCGCAGTCGATAGATGGCGCCTTCGATCTGGACGACGACGGCATGGTGGAGCAGGCGGTCTAGGAGGGCTGTGGCGACGACGGGGTCGCCGAAGACATCGCCCCATTCGGCGAAGCCGCGATTGGAGGTCAGGATCATGGCGCCGCGTTCGTAGCGGGCGTTGACCAGTTGGAAGAAGAGGTTGCCGCCACCGGGGATGACGGGCAGGTAGCCGATCTCGTCGACGATCAAGAGAGCGAAGCGGCAGAAGAAGCGGATCTTCTCGCGCAGGGTTCCTTCGCGCTCCGCCTTTGCCAAGGCGCCGACCAGGTCGGCCAGGGTGGCGAAGTAGACGCTCTTGGCCGCCCTGACGGCCTCAACGCCGAGGGCGATCGACAGATGGCTCTTTCCGGTGCCGGGCGGCCCGAGGAAGTGGAGCGTCTCGCAGCGGTCGACGAACTTCAACTCGGCGAGTGCCATGACACGGTTCCGGTCGAGCGAAGGCTGGAACGAGAAGTCGAACTCCGCCAGGGTCTTGATGGCCGGCAGCCGGGCCATGACAAGGGCCGTCTTCACGCGTCGGCTCTCGCGCAGCGTGAGCTCCTCGGCGAGCAGCGTGTCGATGGCCTCCAGCCGTGGTCTCGCCGCGCTCGATCCGTCGCACGGTGGCATCGAGGACCTCGATGGCGCGCGGCATCCGGACACCGACCAGGCTGCGCTTGATGCGATCGACCACCGGCAGGTGCTCTCCGGTGCTCATCGCGCACCTCCTTGGGCGGTGGCGAGGCGGCGGGCGACGGCGTCGTAGAAGTCAAGCGATCGGCGCGCGACCCGGTCGCCGGCGCCTTGGATGACGATGGGTTCGTCATCGTGGCGTTGCCGGCCAGCGGATGTTCTCGGCTTGCGATGGGCCGGATCGACCCGGCTGCGGTCGCGTCCGTCGAGGGGAGCGAGGCTGGCGACGAGCGTGCCGTCTTCGAAGATGCGGATCTCGTCGGCTGCGACATGGACATCCAGGACGCGGCGCCTGGTGGTATCGGGCACGCTGTAGAGGTTACCGCCGACGCTGACCATGCCCTCGTGCGAGACGCGCCGCTCGAGCCTCAGGAGCGACCGGTAGGGCACCAGCGGCAGCGGCTTCAGCGCCGGCTTCTCCTCGGCATAGGCCTCGGCAACGACCCGGCCGGTGGTGGCGTGGACGCGGACATTGGCTACGGTATCGAGCCAGTGCCGGAGCTGGGCGTTGAGGTCTTCCAGATCGCGGAACGTCCGGGCCAGGAAGAAGTCCTCCCGGATGTAGCGGAACGGCCGTTCCACCTTTCCCTTGGTCTTGGCCCGGTATGGCCGGCAGGCGCGCGGCTGGAAGCCATAGTGCCGGGCGAGATCGAGAAGGCCGCGGTTGTAGATGACCAGCCCGTCCGGATCCTCGCCGACGACCGCCGTCTTCATGCGGTCGTAGAGGATCTCGCGCGGCGCGCCGCTGATCGCCTCCAGGGCGGCGATGTGGCAGCGCAGGATCGTCTGCAGATCCTGGTGGACCACGAAGCGCGCCCAGATCAGGCGGGAATGGCCGAGCACCAGAGAAAACAGCCAGACGATGCGCGTCACGCGCGGCTCATTGGTGAACGCGACCTCGAAGCGGGCCAGGTCGACCTGCGCCTGCTCGCCCGGTGGCGTCTCGAAGCGCACCTCGAAGGACTTGACCGGATCCGGCCGCAAGGCTGGACGGCCCGCTTCACCGCCGTGTAGCCGCCGGGGAAGCCCCGCTCACGCAGTTCCCGCCACAGCCGGACCGCGGTCAGGCCCGGATAGGCGGCCAACCGCTCGCGCAGATACGGCAGGAACGGGTCGACGCCCTTCGGCCGACGCACCCGAGGCCCATAGGCGGGCGGCTCCAGCCCCTTCGCGATGTAGCGCCTGACCGTCTTGCGATCGAGACCGAGCCGGCGGGCGATCTCCGTCACTGTCAGTCCCTGCCGGTGCAGTTCCAGGATCATCATGAGTTCTCCAAGCGTGACCACCGAGCCGCCCCTCCCGCAGAAGGGCTCCAGCATCGGCGACGACGCGCCGGTCCGCCCTCTGGCATGCCAGAGGGCGGACCGGCGCAAGGTGGGGAATTTTCCAGGCCCACAAATGGGGAGAATTCAACGCCCGTTCATAGGTGTACATGGCGGCGGCGCGGCGACCGCCGGCATCGGAGCCGGCGAAGGTCCAGTTCTTTCGGCCGAGCGCGATGCCGCGGACGGCGCGCTCGGCGGCGTTGTTCGACAGGCAGAGGCGTCCGTCGTCGAGGAAGCGCGTGAAGGCCGGTCATCGCTTCAGCATGTAGTCGATGGCCCGGGCGGTTTCGTTCTTCGGCGAGAGCTGGGCTCGGTCGGCGCGAAGCCGGGTCTCCAAGTCGATGACCAGGGGACGGCTGCGCTCTCGTCGGACGGCGAGGCGCTCGTCGGGCGGCCGGCCGTTGATCTCGCGTTCGATCTCGAAGACGGCATCGATCGCATTTACGGTCGCAGCGGCCATCGGGGCTCGTCGGAGGTCGGCTAGTTCGAAGAACTTGCGCCGGGCATGGGCCCAACACCCCACTTCGAGGATCGGACCGGGCTTCCGATTTGGATCGTAGAGCCG
>NZ_JBBCAT010000009.1:2500-5683 GCF_037203705.1 Prosthecomicrobium sp. N25 | reverse complement strand
CTTGGACCGCCGAGCGATCTCTGATCGCCAAGCGGGCATTGAGTAATGAGAGTGATCAAGCCGATCGAGCTATTAGTACCGGTAAGCTGAAGACATTGCTGCCCTTACACACCCGGCCTATCGACGTGGTCGTCTTCCACGGCTCTGTTTTGCGAGACCTTGTTTTGACGTGGGTTTCCCGCTTAGATGCCTTCAGCGGTTATCCCGTCCGCACATAGCTACCCTGCACTGCCCTTGGCAGGACAACAGGTCCACCAGTGGTGCGTCCATCCCGGTCCTCTCGTACTAAGGACAGATCGTCTCAAGTCTCGAACACCCACGGCAGATAGGGACCGAACTGTCTCACGACGTTCTGAACCCAACTCACGTACCACTTTAATCGGCGAACAGCCGAACCCTTGGGACCTGCTCCAGCCCCAGGATGTGATGAGTCGACATCGAGGTGCCAAACCTTCCCGTCGATATGGACTCTTGGGGAAGATCAGCCTGTTATCCCCGGCGTACCTTTTATCCGTTGAGCGATGGCCCTTCCACGCGGGACCACCGGATCACTATGGCCGACTTTCGTCTCTGCTCGACTTGTCAGTCTCGCAGTCAGGCAGGCTTATGCCATTGCACTCGACGACCGATTTCCGACCGGTCTGAGCCCACCATCGCGCGCCTCCGTTACTCTTTGGGAGGCGACCGCCCCAGTCAAACTGCCCACCATGCGCTGTCCTGGATCCTGTCGAACCGCAGTTAGACATCCATGACGATAAGGGTGGTATTTCAAGGATGGCTCCACGCAAGCTGGCGCCTGCGCTTCAAAGCCTACCACCTATCCTACACATGCCGACACGAATGCCAGCGCAAAGTTGCAGTAAAGGTGCACGGGGTCTTTCCGTCTAACCGCAGGAACCCCGCATCTTCACGGGGAATTCAATTTCACTGAGCCTCTGCTGGAGACAGCGGGGAAGTCGTTACGCCATTCGTGCAGGTCGGAACTTACCCGACAAGGAATTTCGCTACCTTAGGACCGTTATAGTTACGGCCGCCGTTTACCGGGGCTTCGATTCGAAGCTTGCACCTCTCCTCTTAACCTTCCGGCACCGGGCAGGCGTCAGACCCTATACGTCGTCTTCATGACTTCGCAGAGCCCTGTGTTTTTGTTAAACAGTCGCCACCCCCTGGCTTGTGCCCCCCACAGCTGCTTGCGCAACCATGGGGCCTCCTTATCCCGAAGTTACGGAGGCAATTTGCCGAGTTCCTTCAGCAGAGTTCTCTCAAGCGCCTTGGTATGCTCTACCAGTCCACCTGTGTCGGTTTCGGGTACGGTCGTTCGCGGGGCTGTTTCCTGGAACCCCTTCACCGCACGCCCAATCCGTTAAGGGCATACGATACACGGGATCCGTCACCATCCGCTGGCCGGGGAATGTTCACCCCGTTCCCATCGACTACGCCTTTCGGCCTCGCCTTAGGGGCCGGCTAACCCTGCGCAGATTAACTTTACGCAGGAACCCTTGGACTTTCGGCGAGGGTGTCTCTCACACCCTTTATCGTTACTCATGTCAGCATTCGCACTTCCCATACCTCCACGGCCCCTCACAGGTGCCGCTTCGCAGGCCTAGGGAACGCTCCGCTACCGCGCGTCTTGCGACGCACCCGCAGCTTCGGCTCGTGGCTTGAGCCCCGGTACATCTTCGGCGCAGGAACCCTTGTCTAGACCAGTGAGCTGTTACGCTTTCTTTAAATGATGGCTGCTTCTAAGCCAACATCCTGGTTGTTTTGGGATCCCCACATCCTTTCCCACTTAGCCACGAATTAGGGGCCTTAGCTGGCGGTCAGGGTTGTTGCCCTCTTCACGACGGACGTTAGCACCCGCCGTGTGTCTCCCGAGTAGCACGTCCAGGTATTCGGAGTTTGGTTAGGTTTGGTAGGTCTGTGGGACCCCCTAGCCCATCCAGTGCTCTACCCCCTGGAGTGTTCGCTCGAGGCGCTACCTAAATAGCTTTCGCGGAGAACCAGCTATCTCCGGGTTTGGTTGGCCTTTCACCCCTAGCCACAGCTCATCCGAGACTTTTTCAACAGGCACCGGTTCGGCCCTCCAGTGCGTGTTACCGCACCTTCAGCCTGGCCATGGCTAGATCACCCGGTTTCGGGTCTAATCCGACGAACTGAACGCCCTGTTCAGACTCGCTTTCGCTGCGCCTACACCTACCGGCTTAAGCTCGCTCGCCAGACTAACTCGCTGACCCATTATACAAAAGGTACGCGGTCACCCAGGACGAACCTTGGGCTCCCACTGTTTGTAGGCATCCGGTTTCAGGAACTCTTTCACTCCCCTCGTCGGGGTGCTTTTCACCTTTCCCTCACGGTACTTGTGCACTATCGGTCGCTGAGGAGTACTTAGGCTTGGAGGGTGGTCCCCCCAATTTCAGACAGGATTTCACGTGTCCCGCCCTACTCATGACCTCT
Source organism: Prosthecomicrobium sp. N25 (assembly GCF_037203705.1). NCBI lineage: Bacteria > Pseudomonadati > Pseudomonadota > Alphaproteobacteria > Hyphomicrobiales > Kaistiaceae > Prosthecomicrobium > Prosthecomicrobium sp. N25. The sequence goes on along the minus strand of NZ_JBBCAT010000009.1, from coordinate 3,229 downwards.
CTCTCGCCTTTCCCGTACGGGGCTCTCACCCTTCATGCCGGCTTTTCCACGCCGTTCCGGTCAACTCAAAAGAGGTACTGGCCTGGTCCGCGTTCGCTCGCCACTACTAGCGGAGTCTCGGTTGATGTCCTTTCCTCCGGGTACTGAGATGTTTCAGTTCCCCGGGTTCGCCTCCCTTGCGGGATACTCCTTCGCAGGAGTGGGTTGCCCCATTCGGAGACCCATGGATCAATGCCTGTTCGCGGCTCCCCATGGCTTTTCGCAGCGTACCACGTCCTTCATCGCCTCTCAGCGCCTAGGCATCCACCGAATGCCCTTAAGTCACTTGATCACTCTCATTATCGATGCCCGCTCGTTAGTGACCAGAGACCCGTGACCGGTGACCATCAGTCACCACCACGGCCTCCGACACCCACAGCGGCATCGAGAAAGACCTCTTCTCACGAGTTCCGTTCAGGACCGGCGCGGTTAGGCGACCGACCATCCGTCTGGTGCGCAAGGCATGCCTCGCGGCAGGCCAGACGCCGGACACCGCCCCGATCCTCCCCTCGCGGGCAGAACCAAAGCGGTCCGAACGAACCTTCTCTTCACGATGACAGATCGAACACGCCCACGACCGCGCCATCCGGCAGCAGTCGCGACGAAACTGGTTTCTAAACGGACGAACATCCGGCCCTGCCCTAAGGCACGGCCCGTGGAGCCAGCCGCGCTCCCCGCAGCGCGAAGCGC
>NZ_JBBCAT010000008.1 GCF_037203705.1 Prosthecomicrobium sp. N25 | reverse complement strand
GAGCCGGATCGACGAACTGCTGCCGTGGGCATTCGGCAGGACGGCCGCCGAGGCCGTGGCCTGAGAACAGCGCTTACCAGCCTTCGGCGGAGGCCTACGGTTCAACGGCAGGAGCGTTCCGTACTGCCAGCGGCAACTCTGGTCCGGGCCAGCTTCCTCATGCCAGCCTCTTAAGACTCAAGCTGACCGCGCTTCTTCATTGGACCTCAGCGAATCCCGCTGACGAACCCAGAAAATAACTGGAAGTGACAATAGAACCATCCATAATTTCCCGACGATCTGTCCCGCAAGGAAGTCCAGAGATCCAAAGGCGAGCCACAAGAATACAATGCTGTCCACAGCAAGACCAACTGTGCTAGAGAGGACGACTGCAGTTACCAGGCGCCTCTCCTGCAGTGGCGTGTAAACCACGAAATCCGCTAGTTCGGATAGCAGAAAAGCGGTAGTCGACGCTAAAACGAGAGCGGGAGGAGCGACATACGCGGATGTAACAGCCCCAAGTCCGATCGCTACAAGCGACCAAAACTTGCCTAGCCGACGCTGCACCAAATCCCGTAAAACGAGCGCCAAACCCACGAGTAGGACACCACTAGGAGCACTCAATCCCGGCGCAACGGGAACAATGCACGGGCCACTGGGGATACACGTCGTGCCGACGTTACCAACTAGCCAGTTCGCGATCGGTATTGAGGCGGCGAATGCAGCCAAGAAGATTAGGCCTTCCACGCGTAGGCGGTTTCTATGTGTCAAAGTCTTCTCCTCTCTCTGCCTCTAGACGCGTTTTCCATTTGAGGAATCCGTCCCGCCGCAGTTCACAAGCGGGGCAGTGTCCGCATCCATAGCCCCAATCATGTAACGAGGTTCGCTCCCCCAAATAACAGGTGTGGGTTTCCCTTCGCATGATGTCGACCAGAACTCCGCCACCCAGTTCATCGGCCATGCGCCAAGTCTCGGACTTGTCGACCCACATAAGCGGCGTGTGAAGCACGAAGCTCTGCTCCATTCCTAAGTTCAAAGCCACTTGCAGGGCCTTTACCGTGTCATCCCGGCAATCCGGGTAACCCGAGTAATCTGTTTCGCAGACGCCTGTGACGATGTTCCGGAGACCGCGCCGATACGCCACAGCAGCCGCGAAGGTCAGGAAAATGAGATTCCGGCCAGGGACGAAGGTGTTGGGCAGACTGGCCTCTCCCATCTTGATCTGAATGTCTCGTGTCAGGCTGGTGTTCGAGATCGCGCCAAAGGCGCGCAGATCGATCATGTGATCGTCATACAGCCGCCTTGCCCACCTATCCTTAATTGCGGCGATCGCGCTGCGAAGCGGTAAGCGGCAGTCAAGCTCGATTCGGTGGCGTTGGCCGTATTCGAATCCGATGGTCTCGACGCGTGTGAACCGCTCCAACGCCCAGACTAAGCATGTCGTCGAGTCCTGGCCTCCAGAAAAAAGGACAAGCGCTCCCGGGTCCGGATCTGGCATGACTGCCCCCATTGATTGCTCAGTTGAAGCTAGATATTCACAACAGCGGCAGAGCAGATCACACAGTTTCTCGCTCAAACAGCGGCAATACCTGAGGCCGCGATCGCCTCAGCTTGATATCGTGTCTGACGATCTGCACAAGGTGCTGGGCCAGGGTACTTATATCCTTGCTAACATTCTGGATTGCTCGCCAATGACGAACGTCGCCGCCGCCGAAGTCCCAATGACCACTCGTCCATGCGGTTCGGCCAGCCAGGCACCCCATCCCCTTAGCAAATTCTTCCCAGTTCCTGGCGCCCTCCAGGACAGCCAAGACCTCCATAACATAGCCGAGCGCGACGATCCCAGCACCATGCACGAGGCGCGACGACTTGGACGTATGTCCCCACCAGTCTTCCGGAAATACTTTCTTTACAGCATCATAAAATTCGCTGACCAACTTCTGACACCGGTCGATTCCGTTCGGTTCACGCATAAAGTCCCGCATGATCCCATCGTTGAGAGAGTTCATGATGACCCGTTGGATCGCGGTGTCATTGATCAGGCCAGTGGGATTGGTGTGCTGCCTGATCTGCCCCCTCAGCGAAGACTGCGTGCTATAGTTAAGCTTATCAGTGAGTTCAGAGGCCACTGATCGGCTTTCAAACCGTGGAGGTAATTTGTCGACTCCCGGAAGGAGTTCGTAGATAAGCGATTTTGGTAGCGGACGAGTATTGTTGATCAGGACGAACTGTCGACGCAATTCCGCATCGTCCGCACACAAGATCAGCGAAACGAAAACCTTAAACGGCCTGCTCTTGATCTGGGTAAGCGCGGATAATCTTTGCTGTCCGTCGACCACGAGACCAATGGGTCCCTGTGATACATCAATGCTGACCTTCACGACTGAATCGTCGATGGCGGTAACCGTCACTCCATGCGTAAACGCAACGACGATGGGATTCGGGAGTATGGCATCAGGTTTTTCCAAGTAGTCTTTGATTTCGCGAATATGCGCCGCAATTTGGGGGCGTTGGAAGCCACTCAGTCGCCCGTGTCCGTCGCGACCGATGCGATCGATCTCGGCGATACTGTTGATTTCGTCCGGCGTGGCCGCGAAGGAGAGAACCTTATGATCCTTGCTTTGCTCCGCCATGACGGCGGTGAATGTCACCTTTTTCTTCATAAGGCTTTACCCCTCGTTACGCCGTTGACGAGCGCGCGATACGCGTGAAGGTTATGTATTCCCCGCCGCTTATTCCGATTGCTGGCCCGGAAAATAACAACGTCGATCTTAGCCGCTTGGCAGATCGAACACCCACAAGCACGCCAAGGCTTGCGCATCAAAGTATGCCGGTATCTCAGTTCCAGTGCCTTCAATTTCGGCGAACTTTCCACATCTTCAAGCGGACGTTCGTGCACGAGGATAGCGTTGTAGGTCATTACGGCCTCGAGGGTCTCCTCCAGGCCGGCCTGGCCATCGTCAAACGCCCGCAAATTACCGAGCGCCCTGCCTTCCATTTCCGTGAGATCCTCCGCGCGGAAGACACCTCGCTTTACCAACCGCTGCAGCCTTGCATTTTCAATAGACTGCGGGACTCGAATAGCGGTGAAGTACTCTAGACGGTCTCCTGTCAAGGTCGGCAGATAATAGTTCTGTCTCTCGTCTTTGAATGCGCGGATCAGCGGCGACGTGGTGTCAAACGAGTTTATGTTAAACGGTATGAACGTCGATATATCGTCCGCCTTAGCAAAGCCGAGCACATGTATTCTTATCTCCGGAGGAATAGCGCCTCGGATTGCGCGCAAGCAGGCGCGAATCTGTGCCGACTTCAGTGGAACCATTCCCCCTATTGCAAGGTACTGGTATCCCATCGCGACCAAACGCTGAGCGGCAACGGCCATGCTGCCGGGCGACCAACCCTGGACAGCCCCCATGGGCGTAAAGCGATTAGACGTGCGTTCGGCTGCCGCCCTGAATTGGCTGGCATTCTGAAGAGTGATCTCGAAGCGTCGCCTCGCCTCTTCCGTACCGCCGTCCAGTCCCTCAAGGTTCTCATCAAAGTCGAAGATGATATGATCAACAGAGCAGCCGTGTGTGAATCCGCAGTCGTCATAAAATCCAACCATCTCCTCGGGAGAATAGGGTGGCTCCGCCTCATTCACATAGGTGAACGCGCCGCAATCACCGAAGATCTCAAGATCTTGAAACTCGGGACGATCAAGGCGCAAAAAGCGGCGGGCACCTTCCCTTCGAAATCGTTGCGCCTGAGATTGCGTGTACTTCCCGGGAACGCGGTGATCCCCGACAATCCCACGTGAAACGAGTATCCCATCATACGGAGCGTAGCCAAGAATCTCGTGCGGATAAACATCGTCCCAATACGGCTTTCGCCCGGGCGAAAGTCGGTCCGCCACCATGTCATAACCCGGATCCACCATGTCCAAGGAATCGGCGAAAATGAACTTCATTTCTTCCCCGCTCTGGCGAATTCGCGGTCGAGTTGCACGAGGAAATCTGAAAGCCGTGACACATGCTGGCTGGTGCTCTGGACTTCATTCCAGCGCCAGCCCAATTGCTCCCAAGTACCCTCGGTCCACCGGCAATGTGGCGCAATTCGTCCCAGAGAACGTCGTATTTCGTCGTCGACGGCCCCGGTGCCCTCCGCACGCAGGACTATAGAGTCCATCAATGCCCCAACCGCCCTTATCCCAGCAGAATGCATTAGGCGGCTTTCTTGGGGGCGGATGCCCCAGGCACCCGGGAAGGTGTCGCGTACCGCCGACCAGTAAGTCACGAGAAGGCGGTACATAGCGTCGGCGTCGGTCTTGTTCTGCGCGGCAAACTGACTGAGTGAGCCGAGAGGCGGGCGTAGGTTGCGCCGAATGGCCTCGATCATAGCGGTATCGATGACAACCCCAGCCTCTGCTCCCTCATCCGACTCGCGGCGGATCAGGCGAAAGAAGGGGGAGGACGGATCCCTGTTGAGGAGATTGCAAAGCTCACTTGGCAACTTGCGGGGAGCGAGGTCCCGGGGAAGCACGGACCCAATCTCGGGCAGCAATTCATTTATTAGTCGATTTGGTAGTGGCTTGGCTCGATTAACTAACATGAACTGCTCGCGCTGAGTCCCGATGTCCGAAGAAACAAAGCCAACTACTGGGACAGGAATATTGGGATTTTTGGCGCGCGAAAGAGCGAGCGAGCGCTGCTGGCCGTCGACGATCCAAGCTACCCGTTGGCCCTCTGGGAAGACCGGTATCACAAGGGTGCCACTCTGGGCTGACTCGACGAGGCCCTCGGGGCTTGGGCCTCGGGACTGCCGAAACTCGATCTCAGAGGACAGAGCAAGAATTATGGCGTTTGGGAAGACGACTGGACCCGAGTTCAAAAATTCCACTATCCCATTCACGTGATCTCGGATTTCGCGCCTCTGAAAACCTTTGAGTGCGTCAGTTTCGTCGCGATGAACACGAGAGATATCTGCGATCCTCGCGATGTCAGCGCCTCGCAAAAAAAAGGAATATACGGGAACACCGTCCCCCTGGATAGCACGCAGTGCGCGTACTACGATAGTGCTCAAAGCGGCAGACACGACTGATCCTCCGTCGCTTCCATAGCTGCACGATACAGCCGCTGAAAGCGCTTTTGCTCGCAAGCTATTGCTAGTTCATCCCGCATAAAACGGAGCGTGGCTGTCGACCTGTTTCCCATTTTCGGAGCCACCGCGCGGACAATCTCCATGATTTCGTTATCCGCAACCGATCGACCCGACGTACGCGTACTAGCCGTCCAACCCTCAGATATCTCTTCAATTAATTGTCGGTGATAATACAAACTACCAAAGGGAGCCTTTGGCCAGACTTCGCTCACGAAGTGCAATAAGGCACGAGTGTGGAAGTCCGACATCGTGCCAGGGATGGGAGTCTTGGGCCCATCAAACCGACTATCATACGGCATCCGAGCTGCCCTCAACTCGCTACGTAAACTTGTGCCGCGGGAGAATAATCGAATATTTCGGGTTGGAAGTTCCGCGAGAGTTGGCTCTATAAGTTCGACATATGGCGTAGAAGACGCCACCAAGACGCACCGGTCGGGATCTGGCCATTTCACTGCGTATGGACTGCCGGTCATCAGTTCCCGCCACCAGACATGGGAGGCTAAACAAAAGTGTGACGTCACGCTGTTACGCCCGGCGATAGTCGCGTCGTAAAGTGGGATTTGAGTTGTCGAGTGAACCAGTCCCAAACCCGCCGAAATAATATACAGATCGGCGCCCAAAAGCGCGGCGGCCTCCTTCGCTAAGCGCATATTCCGCCCAGCGTAGACGTCCGCAGCACACCCGATTGGTACCGACTCCCGAAGGGCCTCAAGCCAGCGTAATGCCCCAGGGCGACCAATTCCGCACGACCCAATGCTAAGCATATTGTGCCCGCCCCCGGTCGCCCGCTTGCGGGCGGAACAGGTGACTAGCACGGCGGGTCTTTGATGATGGTTCGGCATGTGAGTCGTCGATAACTGCTGTTTGATTTCAGCGTACCACGAAAAAAACTACATAGCGAGGGCAAACTGCCGAGGTGCGGTTACCCCGGCTCCACCATGATCAGGTACTCGCGCCTGTTGCAGTTATCCAACCCGGCTCCACCTAAATCTGAAGCCAGGCCAAGAAATATCCTTCGAATGGACCGTCGCGGTTAGATCCGCCGCTTTGCGCTGATAGTCGTGGGGCTTGTCCCGCGGCGGTTGGTGGAGAAGGGTGTGCTAATTGTCGCCGAGATAGTGGAGCTTGTGACCTTGCCCCCCTGGAATGCCCCCGCTCAGAAGCTAGGATCCGTCGACGAGGAGACGGAGAATGCGCAAGAACCGCTTCAGCGAGGAACAGATCATCGGGATCCTGAAAAGGCATCAGGCGGGGCTCGGCGTGGCCGACCTCTGCCGGAAGCACGGAATCTCCGACGCGACTTTCTACTTATGGCGATCGAAGTACGCCGGGATGGAGGTGTCGGAGGCCGATCGGCTGAAGGCTCTCGAGGAGGAGAACGCCAAGCTGAAGAAGCTGTTGGCGGAGTCGATTCTCGACGTGTCGGCACTTCGTGAGGCGCTGGGAAAAAGCTTCTGACGCCCAGTTCCCGGAGGCGGTTCATGACCTGGGCTATGACGGAGAAGAGCTACTCGCAGCGGCGCGCATGCGGATTGATCGGCCTGGAGCCGAAGACCTACCGCTATGCGCCGAAGCGACGGGACGCTGGCGCTATGCGAGAGCGGCTGACGGGGTTGGGGAGCGAGCGCCGGCGATTCGGCCACCGGCGTTTGATGATCCTGCTCCGCCGAGAGGGCATCGAGGTGAACCACAAGAAGCTGTTCCGCGTCTATCGGGAGGACGGCTGAAAGTTCGTCGGCGCGGTGGTCGCAAGCGGGCGCTCGGAACTAGGGCCCAGATGGCACTACCGTAGGGCCCCAACCAGCGCTGGAACCTGGACTTCGTCTCCGACGTTCTCGCCGACGGCAGGCGATTCCGAGTCCTGGTGGTGGTCGACGACTTCACCCGGGAGTGCCTAGCTCTCTTGGTCGACACCTCCCTGTTCAACCGGCGAGTGGCCGTGAGCTCGATCGTCTGGTCGAAGTCCAGGGCAAGCCGCGGATGGTGGTCAGTGATAATGGCACCGGACTGACGTTCCGCGCCATTCTCGTCTGGCAGCAGGACCACCGGGTCGAGTGGCAATACATCGCGCCCGGCAAGCCGGTCCAGAATGCTTTCATCAACAGCCTCAACGGTCGCCTCCGGGACGAATGCCTCAACGAGCATCTGTTCCAGGGCTTGTCGGCAGCCCGAAGGATCATCGAGGCTTGGCGCCTCGACTACATTGACGGCCGCCCGCACACCAGTCTGGGCGGCCTCACCCCGAACGAGCTCGCAACCCGTATGAGCGGGCGTTGAATTCTCCTCATTTGTGGGCCTCGAAAATTCCCCACCTTGCGCCATTCCGCCCTCTGGCATGCCAGAGGGCGGAACGGTGCGTCGTCACCGATGCTGGAGCCCTTCTGCGGGAGTGGCGACTCGGTGGTCACGCTTGGGGAACTCATGATGATCCTGGAACTGCATCGGCAGGGACTGACGGTGACAGAGATCGCCCGCCGGCTTGGTCTCGATCGCAAAACGGTCAGGCGCTACATCGCGAGCGGACTTGAGCCGCCCGCCTATGGGCCACGGGTGCGTCGGCCGAAGGGCGTCGACCCGTTCCTGCCGTATCTTCGCGAGCCGCTGGCGGGCCTGTCCGGGAGTGACCGCGGTTCGGCTATGACGGGTACTGCGGGAGCGGGGCTTCCCCCGCGGCTACACCGCGGTGAAGCGGGCCGTCCGCGCCCTGCGGCCCGATCCGGTCAAGCCCTTCGAGGTGCGCTTCGAGACGCCACCAGGCGAGCAGGCGCAGGTCGACTTGGCGCGCTTCGAGGCCGCGTTCACGAATGAGCCGGGCGTCACGCGCATCTGGCTGTTCTCCCTGGTTCTCGGCCATTCCCGCCTGATCTGGGCGCGCTTCGTCGTGCACCAGGACCTGCAGACGATCCTGCGCTGCCACATCGCCGCCCTGGAGGCGATCGGCGGCGCGCCGCGCGAGATCCTCTACGACCGCATGAAGACGGCGGTCGTCAGCCAGGATCCGGACGGGCTGGTCGTCTACAACCGCGGCCTTCTCGATCTCGCCCGGCACTATGGCTTCCAGCCGCGCGCCTGCCGGCCGTATGCGCCAAGAACAAGGGCAAGGTGGAACGGCCGTTCCGATACATCCGCGAAGATTCTTCCTGGCCCGGCCGTTCCGCAAATCTGGAAGACCTCAACGCCCAGCACCGGCACTGGCTCGATACCGTCGCCAAGCCCCGCGTCCATGCCACCGCCGGCCGGATCGTCGCCGAGGCCTACGCCGAGGAGAAACCGGCGCTGAAGCCGCTGCCGCTGGTGCCCTACCGGTCGCTCCGGAAGCTCGAGCGGCGCGTCTCGCACGAGGGCATGGTCAGCGCCGGCGGCAATCCCTACAGCGTGCCCGACACCACGAGGCGCCCCATCCTGGATGTCCATGTCGCCCCCGACGAGATCCGAATCTTCGAGGACGCCGCCCTCATCGCCACCCATGCCCCCTCGAAGGCCGCGACCGCTGCCAGGTGGATCCGGCGCATCGCAAGCCGAGATCGTCTCCAAAGCGTCGTGGGTAGTGGCACCGACCAACCTATCGTCCTCCATGGCGCCGACGACCGGGTCGCGCGCCGATCGCTCGACTTCTACGACGCCGTCGCCCGCCGCCTCGCCACTTTCCAGGGAGGTGCACGATGAGCGCCGGAGAGCACCTGCCCGTGGTCGATCGCATCAAGCGCAGCCTCGTCGGCCTCCGAATACCGCGCGCCATTGAAATCCTCGATGCCACAGTGCGGCGCATGAGCGCGGCGAGACCACGGCCCTGGAGGCCATCGACACGCTGCTCGCCGAGGAGGTGACGCTGCGCGAGAGCCGACGCGTGAAGACGGCCCTCGTCATGGCCCGGCTGCCGGCCATCAAAACCCTGGCGGAGTTCGACTTCTCGTTCCAGCCTTCGCTCGACTGGAACCGCGTCATGGCACTCGCCGAGCTGAAGTTCGTCGACCGCTGCGAGACGCTCCACTTCCTCGGGCCGCCCGGCACCGGCAAGAGCTATCTGTCGATCGCCCTCGGCGTCGAGGCTGTCAGGGCGGCCAAGAGCGTCTACTTCGCCACCCTGGCCGACCTGGTCGGCGCCTTGGCAAAGGCGGAGCGCGAAGGAGCCCTACGCGAGAAGATCCGCTTCTTCGGCCGCTTCGCTCTCCTGATCGTCTACGAGATCGGCTACCTGCCCGTCTACCCGGGGACGTGCTGTCAAAAAATGTATGGTCCGCCCCGTCCGTGCAAGGGTCGCGGACGGTTCGACGAGGACAGCTTGCTTAAATGTATCCGGCCTCTCGCGAGTGGGCTGCGGTTGCAGCCAGGCCATGATGAGATCCGCGCGCGTCGTTTCCACTAAACTTCATCGTGCTCGCGCACGCTTTTTTGCACAGGACTTACAACGCGCCGATCAGCCTTCTCGTCATCGTGCCTCGAACCTCGCAGTCTGCCGATCGTGGATCAGGCCGGGGCCCGATCACGTCGTTCGTAGATCGCTCCCGGAGTTGTCATAATCACCCAGGCCACACGGGCGACCTTTGCGGCCAATGCGATCGTTACCTTGTTTACGTGCATGCGAGCCTGAAGGCCATCGATCCAGGCTCCGAGGTGGTCCCGCCCTCGGTCGAGGTGAGACACACATGATCGCGCCCCGTGAATCAATAGACGGCGAACGTAGCCGTTTCCCCGCTTGCTGATTCCGAGCAGCGTCGGCTTCCCGCCGGTGGAGTGTTGTCGTGGCACCAGGCCGAGCCAGGCGGCAAGGTCTCGTGCCTTCTTGAACTGCCTGCCATCGCCGACCGCGGCTAGGAGCGCAGTGGCCACGAGAGGGCCGATCCCAGGTACAGTCATGAGCCGTCGCGCACGATCGTCTCGCGCAGCGACCGTTTCGATCTCCCGAGCGACCGTGTCGATCCGGCGGTCAAGGTGCATCATGTCTTGGAAGAGATTCCCGAGCAGCCGACGCATGGTAGGGGTCAGGTCATTGCCGGTGTCGGCCAGGACGCGAGGAAGATCGGCTCTGAATTTCCCGATCCCCTTGTGAAGGGCAACACCGTACTCAAGGCAGAATGCCCGCATTTGACTGACGAGCCGGGTCCGCGCTCCGACCATCTGATCGCGGATCCGGTGGAGTGCTTGGAGGTCGACCTGGTCGGTCGATTTCACCTCAACGAACCGCATCGTCGGCCGTGTTACCGCCTCTGCGATGGCAGCTGCATCATTGGCATCGTTCTTGTTCGACTTCACGTAGGGCCTTACGAACTGCGCCGGGATGATGCGGACGGTGTGGCCCATCGCTTTCAAGCGTCGGGCGAGCCATTGCGAGCCGGGGCACGCCTCCATTCCCACGAGTGCCGGTGCTGCCCGCTCGAAGAAAGTCAGAACCGTGTCACGGCGGAACTTCGCCGTTTGGACCGGAGCTCCGAACGTGTCAGTCCCGAGTACGTGGAAGACGTTCTTGCCTAGATCGATACCGTAGACGGCTGCACCAAGGGGTTTGTTACGCATCATAGGCCTCCTTTCTGAGCCGCGGCAGTTTGCGGCGGGAGGACGGGGCGGACCATCCCATTAGCTCTGAGGCCTGCGCGGCGACGCCGGTTGGTCGACGAGGTCCGCGGCACCTGGAAGGTCTCGATCCGGCGGGCCTGCCGCGTGCTTCGAACCGAGACCTCGACCTACCACTACAAGGGCAAGCGTCGCTCGCAGGCTGCCCTCGTCAAGCGCATCCGGGAGATTGCAGAGACGCGTGTGCGCTACGGCTACCGGAGGGTTCACGTGCTGCTGAGGCGCGAGGGATGGATGGTCAATGCCAAGCGAATCTATAGGCTCTACAAAGAGTTGGACCTGCAGCTCCGGAACAAGGCACCGAAGCGACGGGTCAAGGCGAAGCTGCGCGAGGACCGTCGTCCGGCCACGGTTGCCAACGAGACCTGGGCCATGGACTTCGTCCACGACCAACTCGCCACCGGCCGCAAGATCCGGATTCTGACCATCGTTGACACCTACACGCGGTTCTCACCGGCGCTCGAGCCGCGGTTCAGCTTCAGGGCCGAGGACGTCGTGGCGGTGCTCGAGCGGATCGGCCGGGAGCACGGCCTGCCGAAGACGATCCGGGTCGACCAGGGCACCGAGTTCGTGTCGCGCGATCTCGACCTCTGGGCCTATCAGCGCGGCGTCGTGCTCGACTTCTCCCGACCGGGGAAGCCGACCGACAACGGGTTCATTGAAAGCCTGAACGGGAAGTTCCGGACGGAGTGCCTGAACGCGCACTGGTTCATGTCGCTTGAAGATGCCCGTCAAAAAATGGAGGATTGGCGCCGGCACTACAACGAGGATCGCCCACACAGCGCGATCGGCTACAAGCCTCCGATCGCGCTTCTGAATCGGTCAGCGGCACACGGCCCACCCTGACCGAGACCCCCTGGAGATGGCCCAGCCGGGCGGTCCAAGGAAGGGGAGCAGCTCAAACCAGAACGAATTCTGATTATGAGCGAGGGCAAAATGAGGGTCACCTGGGACGTGGCGCGCCGACATGGGCTGCGCTTTCACCTGGCTCGGGAGGCGCGCCAATTTGGACGGAGACTAACCGGTAGCGTTCCTCCCGGCCTTGATATCGGCGGGGGCCGGAGGCGGAGACCAGATCACGCGCAGGACGAACGTCGTCGGCATCCTCCCCAACCGATCGCGTCTTTCCTGCGTCTGGTCGGCGCCATGCTCGTCGAACAGATCGACGAATCCGCCGTCCAGAGGCGCTAAATGACACAGCAAATCCTCGGCCCCGATCGCCGAAGCTAAGCTCATCATCCTGCCGGGCCTACCGGCCTCACTCAGACGCGGCCCTAAGCCGTGCCGGCGCTCCTACACCACCTCCAGAGACGCCACATTATCGAGCCCTTAATTGAATGCTGGAGAAGATGCCCCTTCGGAGTGGCGCTCACGCGAAATTCCGATTGCCTCAATCAGCGCGACACACGATATTTCGCAGTGTCGTACTGTTCAGCGTTTTATGCCGACCGCAATGACCTTCTGGCGAATCCAAGACCGCCGCGGGCCGAATGTTCGGTGCCGGGGGATGAGGCAGGAGTTCGCAGTCGTAGGCCGCCAGAGGGGACTCACGGGGGATCTCTCCCGAGCCAGGATTGTGGCGGGGGCTCAATTTCGCGGCCAGCGCTTTACGCCAACGACGCCGGAAGCTATCGGCCGGATTGGAGTATCGAGGGGGAGCGATGGCGGGTGGATTTAGTGCTTCTACGGTAAAGTCGTGGTTCCAGTATTGCTGTGAACGCAAGACCCGCTACGACATTATGGAGGCGGCTGAGCAGTCAGCGATCCCGCTTCTGTCCGATCAGCGCGAGCAACTCTGGGCCAAACTCGGCAACGCCTATGAGAGGCGGGTTGTCGATGCACTAGGGGCGCAGGTGCTGAGACCCTTCGCCGGCAAGGACATTCTGACTCAAGAACAAAGCCGTGGTTACCTCAGCGGCGCCAAGTCGGAGTATTTCGCCTGGCAGATGAACTTGCGCCCACAATCAGCGCCGAGCCTGCTTGCCGGCACCACGCTTAAGGTGCGGCAGACCAAGCCTGATCTGATTCGCGTAGATCGCAGCGGTATCCGGCCGATCTTCACAGTCATCGATATCAAGGCAACGCGCAACGCGACCGCCTTCCACAAGACCCAGGTGGCCTTTTACGTCCGGTTGCTCGAGTTCGCCCTTAAAGAGCAGGGCGTCGATGCGTTTGTCGATCTCTACGGGGAAGTCTGGCGGATCCCGGACAAAGGGACAGCCGAAGGCGCCAATTATCAGGTCGATCGGTTCCTGCTCGCCCCCTATCTGCGCATGGTCGATAAATTCTGCCGCGAGCAGATCGGCCAGATCGCGTCGGTCCAGGTCCTGCCTGGACGGGGGGGCGACAAGACCTTCTTCCACATCTACTTTAAATGCGAGCAGTGCAATTATCTCCCCCACTGCGTCCGATCAATTGCTGCGGACGTGTCGGCGGACCGCCGCGATGTCTCAGCGGTCGCGGGCATTTCGCACGAGGCCAAGCGTGCGCTCCTCGCCAACGGCATCCGTACGGTTGCGGAGCTCGCTGCGGCGCAGGGTATCGGCCAGCGCGACGGGGTTGGCTGGACGCTGCAACGCCGAGCTGATCAGTTGCGACTGCGAGCGCAGGCGCTGATCGAGGCGCGGCCATTGCGCTCACGCGAAGAGCATAGTCTCCTGATGCCGCCGCGCGTCGATGTCGCGATCTTCCTCGTCGTTGATCATGATCCCGTCGACGACCTGCTTACGTCAATTGGCCTCAGCATCTGCAAGCTTGAGACCGAAGCGCCCGTGATCGAGATCGTTGAGCGCCCTGACCGCGGCAGCGAAGCCGATGCGATGTGCCGCATTTTCACGCTGTTGCTCGGCGAGCTTGGCACGATTGACGCGCTTAACCGAGCCGCGCTGGAGACTGGCGGAGACACGCTGACCGCGCACATCTTCTTCTATGAGCCGGCGGAAGCACAGAACCTCCAGCGCGCAATCGGTCGGCACCTCGATGATCCGCGGATCCGCGCCGGATTGCTCCACATGGTCCGGATTTTTCCGCCCGAGGATGTGGTCCCAGAGCCCGAATTTCGCGGGGCCCATTACCTCCCCGCCACCGCCGTCCGCAACGTCGTCGAGCAACTCTACGCGTTGCCTGTGACCGTTTCTTATGATCTGCGCCAGGTGTCAGGCGCGCTTGCCGACGCGGGCGCGATCGCGATGCCTTATCGTCCGGAGCCCGCATTCGAGCGACACTTCTCCTCCCTGCTGTCAATAGAGGTCATTCGCGGGCTGCGCGAGGGCCGCGCCGATAGCCCCGATGCCGAGGCCGTGCGACGCGACGTAGCTGCCCGTCTCGGTGCGCTTGCAGCGGTCGTCGACTGGTTGTTCGATGCCGACGTCACTGAGCGCGCGTCGGGTGCGTCGGGTTTATTACGGCTAAACAAAAAGCCATTTGTCTTCCACTCGAGCTTTGATCCCCTCGAGGTCGTCGATCTCGATGTTCTGCGCGCAATGGAAGTACTGGAGAGCCGCGCCGGCCTGCTCGAAGCCCTGATCGGCCTTGCCCAACCCTCAACCCAACGCCGTGATGCCGGCCGCTGCATTGCCGGCATGAAAATGGTCGCGAACAAACGACACGGCGCGCGCCAGCGCATGACCTTCGTCGTCCCCCCGGAGAGCCAGACAAGCGATATTGCGCCCGGGGACATGGGTCTCATCCTCACCGATGACGATCCCGACATGCGTCTCGATCCGTCACTCTGGCAAAACTGCACGATCAACCTCTGGCGCCGCCAACCTGGGCGTCCGGAGCGCTTCCTCTCACTCGACATGTCGGCAGCGGCCTTTGACAGTCCTACCTTCCAGCGCATGTTTAATCGTTCGGCCGACCGGCCAGCTTGGCATGTTGACCGCAGCTTCATCGATATCAATGGGCCGCGCGCAGCTGCCTTCATCGGCGCATTGATTGGATCGAACTAGCCATGAGCGTACGAGACGAGGTCCTCGAATTCCTGCGCGATTTGCCAGGGTTCGCCCGCGGCGCAGATGATCCCGACATCTGGTTAAGTGCCCTCAGTCAATTCGCCGAGCCGATGCTGGCGGCCGCCAAGGATCATCCATTGCGCCAGGCACAAGTCGCCGCCTGGCGGGGACTCTCTATGGAACGTGCGGGGCTGGTCCTTGGCCCGCCGGGCACCGGCAAGACCCACCTGCTCGCCTGGCTGATCCTCGGCTATGTTCTGGCCCGCCGCGCCGCGGGAAAGCCCTGTCGCGTCCTGGTCTGTGCCTTTACCCGCGCTGCAATCGGCAACCTGCTCGATGGCGTGGCCAAGCGGGTTGCCGCACATGGCGTCGAACTCCCTCTCCTCTATTTTGGTTCTGCGCCGCCGGACGGATTGGCACCAGGCATTCTCCAAATCGAGCGCACCGGCGCCGCGGGCCTCAAGGATGCGGTCGACCGACTCGCGGCCCCGCACGTCGTCCTCGGGGCCTCGGTATGGACGATCTACAAGCTCCTTCAGAGCGGTCGCTTGCCAGGCGCTGCGGGCATGTTCGCGCCTGTCTTTGATCTTATCTGCATCGACGAAGCGTCACAAATGCCATTAGGGCACGGTCTGATCGCCATAGGCGCTTTGGGGCGAGGCGGCCGCGTGGTCGTCGCAGGAGACGATAAGCAACTGCCTCCGATCCGGGTCTCGCGCGCCGTCGAGGTCGAGGGCCGCAATCTCGGCGGCTCGCTTTATGCGTATCTGAAGTCGGTTAAAGCGCGCGAGTTCGCGCTAGAGGAAACCTTCCGCCTCAACGCGCCGCTCACCGACTTCCCCGAGAAGAACTTCTACCCCAGCAAGTTCCGCTCGGCCGACGAGACCAAGGGGCGCCGGCTAGCCCTGGTAGACGGGTGGGACGACGGCCTCACCGATTGGGAGCGCGTGCTCCTCGATCCGGAATGGCCGATCTGTGTCTTCGTCCACGAGGGGCCGAGTGCGGCCACGCGCAGTCCGTTTGAGGCCGGGATCGTCAGTCGCCTGACCAAGCGGTTACGGACTTCGATCCTCGGTGCCGATGGGAATGCGCCTTGTGAAGCCGGCGAGTTCTGGCGCGAGCGCATGGCAGTGGTCAGTCCGCACCGTGCCCATAATCAGGAGATCGCAGCGCTCCTTGCAGCAGGCGGGGAGACGCCCTTCGTCGAAACCGTCGACCGCATTCAGGGCAAGGAACGAGATTGCATCATCCTGTCCTACTGCGTCGCCGACCCCGAATTCGCGCTTGCTGAGGCGGCCTTCATATTCAGCCCAGAGCGTCTCAATGTTGCGACGACTCGCGCGCGAAGCAAACTGATCGTGCTAATCAGCCGGAAGTTGCTTGAAGCAACGCCTTCTGATCAGGAAACGCTCGACCAGGCTGAACTCATGCGCGAGTTCGTCGCCTCATGCGCGCCAAAGGGTCATATCCTGGTTCAAGATCGCGCAGGCCGCTCGGTACCGGCCGAAGTTCTTGTTCGCGGCTTTGATGACGCCGCGGTACTGGCGGATCTCACGCCCAAAGGCCCGACGGCTTCCGCGACCGAAATCAGTCCAGAGCTAAGAGTAGTCTATGACGCGGTCGATCAACTGAGCCTTGCAAGCGCGCACAACAACGTCCCGCTCGGCAAACTCCGCTACCATCTTGCGCGCGACGAACGATCGGTGCTCGCTGACCTGGTCGCGCTTCATCATCGCGGCTGGATCCTCCTCCAGAAGCGGATCGGCGCCAACGGCGCCTGGTGGACTGCCCAACCTTTTCCGCAGCCACGCAAGGTCTTCCTGCCTGACGCAGAGGAGTTCCAACTCCGCGTTGAGGAAGCGGTCCTAGGCGCACGCGGCGGGCGTAGAGCGCCCTATTACGACCGCGTGCGCGAGCGGTTCGCATGGATGAGTCCGCAAGGAGAAGATATTCTTTTTGTGCATCTCCAGAATTTGGCGGCGACCGGGTTCATTCGCCTGCAGCCAGACGGGCACGGGATCCGCGTCGAGCTGAGCGCGCGGCGGCGGACCGTCGAAGCGCTGGACCCAGCTGCACTGCCCGATCTCACCGACGAGGATTTCGTCATCCTGAACGCACTCGAAGCCTATGAGGCGCGGCAGATTAATTTCGGCATTTTCGAAGGATGGATTTCTCCCCAGCGGCTCGCCGACCAGCTTTCCAAGGCTCGTACGGCAGTTGCGCTGTCCATCGGTCGACTCGTCGCCCATGGCTATGTAATGCTAGCCGAAGATCAGCGCCTCCGCAGTCGCATGGCCGAACTCGCGCGCGAACTGCGCTACATCAAACAACGATTTCGCCCGGACGACGCCGGTGCGCGCCCCTATTTGGTCCGCAGCATCAAGGTCGAGTTGCGCGACCGCAACAAGCCGAAACGCGACGTTGCGCTCGCCGGCGTGCTTACGGGCCTTGCTGGGCGCTTCGCCGACAAGCCGACGCTTGTCGCGGCACTTGCTGGAATGTCGGACATGCTGAACGCCCAGTGGGGCAGAGGCCCGATGATTGCTGGTTTCCAGCAGCGCGCATTTGAAAATATCATCTCTGCTTGGCTTGGCGATGCGAGCCCCCAATTAGTAATCTCGGCCGATACCGGTTCTGGTAAGACTGAGGCGGCCTGCCTCCCGATGATTACCGCCGCTGCTGCCGATCGTCTGGCGGGCATTGAGGGAACGCGCGCCGTCATTGCATATCCGCGCGTGCGTCTGGCTGCGAACCAGGCGCAGCGGCTAACGAAGTATCTGGCGGCGCTGAGTACAGTCGAGGGCATGCCGTTGCTCACGATCGGGCTTCAGGTCGGGGCCGTCCCTACGCGTCTCGATCGCCTGCATGCCGACGATGTCGCGCGCGGTTGGACGACTGCTGCGCCGGGCAAGCTCGACTTCCCCTTTTTCGGCTGCCCCGAATGTGAATCTCCGCTTTTGCTCGAAGTCGGCGCCGGGCGGTCCGGCTGCGACAGGCTCGCCTGCCTGGACTGCGGCTGGAACTATGATGGCTGGGTCGGTTCTAAATCTGGCCTGATGAATACCCCGCCCGCCTTCTTCCTGCCAACCACCGATTCGCTCCACCAGTGGATGCACAATCCCGCCTATGGCCGGATCTTCGGCGATGTCGCGGGCTTCGCGGCGCCACGCGCGTTGCTGGCGGATGAAATTCATCTATTCTCCCACATCCATGGTGCACAGGTCGGCCATACCTTCAGACGCCTAATCCATCGCGCCAAATCGAACAGCGATGGCGCGCAACCGCTAGCAATCGGGATGAGCGCGACACTTGGGGATCCCGCAATAGCCTTTGGCCGACTGATCGACTGCAGCACGGTGACCGCGATCCGCCCCGAGGAAGGGGAGGCCGACACCAACCCGCGCGGCCGCGAGTATTTCTTTTTCGTCCAGCCGGAGATCGAATCGCGCGGCAACGACATCGCTGGGGCGTCAACGACCATCCAGGCCGTGATGTGTCTCGCTCACGGCATGCGGCGCCGCACCGGCAAGGCGGGCGGCTATCGCTCGCTCGTGTTTCTCGACTCAATCGACAAGCTCAGGCGTATGCACAGCGCCTTTGTCGATGCAGAAGAGGAGCAGACCCTCTCGGCGCTTCGCACCCGATTATATCCCGACGACCCGGTTACCGGTTCGCCGCAGCGCGAATGCTGCGGCGAGCCGCATGGCTGTGACTGGTTCGAGGACGGCGAATGCTGGTTCTTCGCCGCGACCGACAAATATCAGCAGACTGCTGCCGGCCCGCTCGAAACCGGATCGCCGCTCCATGTCGCAAGCCAGCCCATTTCTTCGGCAACCGAAGGCAAGGTCGACCGACTGATCAAGGAAAGCGACATCCTGTTCGCTACCTCCTCGCTCGAAGTCGGGTTTGATGATCCCGACATGACGATGGTCTATCAGCATTATGCTCCCCAAAACCTGGCGAGCTTTGTGCAGCGCAAGGGGCGCGGCGGGCGAGGGATTGACGATCGCCCGACTACCGGGGTGACGTTGTCGCTTTATTCGCCGCGCGACAGCTGGTGGTTCGCGCATCCCCGCGCGATGATCGAGCCTAACAATTTCGACGTGCCAATCAACCCGGACAATCACTTCGTCGTGCGTGGTCAGGTGCTCGCAGCCTTGCTCGATGGCCTCGCTGCCTTTTCGGCGCGCACTGGCCAACCCGCACTCGATAGACATGGCCAGCCAGTAGCGCAGGCCTGGAAATTTGCGGAAGCTCTTGTCAGCGAATTGTTCGGTAAGGACATTGCCGAGCGGCTGGATGTCGGGACACTCTCAAACCTCTGGCAGAACGCAGGTGCCGATCGCGCCGGCGCCGCTTTGGATGAGCGGCGCCGCCTCCAGGATCTTCGCGCCAATATCGCCTGGATTCCGCAACTTTTGTTCGACACGATCAACCTGCCTGAGTTGTACATTCGCACTGGCCTTTCCGGCGGCGGGAAGCGCGAAGACATCATGCTCGGCCTCGCCGCTACCGCGCCGGGCAATGTAACGCGCCGCTTCCATCCGACCGAAGCCTATTGGACCCGGCCTGCCTCGGGCCGGGCGCCCTGGCTCGGCGCCGATGACGCGGTCGCAGCCGAACGTTTTCCTTATCGCGCCGGAGTCGACGCGCTACGCGCCGAACTGCCGATCGAGGGGCGAGAGCGCATCGGCGATAAGCTTCTTGCGGAATTCGCCCGCCCTCGGCAAATTAGTCTTGATAAGCTCGGATTTTTCGTCGGCGCCGACTGGCAGACGCGCTGGATTTGCGAGGTGACCGCCGACGGACCGGTGATCCGCCAATCAGACGAACTGCAGCATCGGCCAAGGCGCATCGCGCATGAATCACGAGGTGAGTTGCGCGGCTTCCCGATCGTCGCCGCCGACCCGGCCAAGGCGCGCTTGCTTGAGATCGGCACCTCCGCGCCATGG
The DNA here is from genome assembly GCF_037203705.1 of Prosthecomicrobium sp. N25. Lineage (NCBI taxonomy): Bacteria > Pseudomonadati > Pseudomonadota > Alphaproteobacteria > Hyphomicrobiales > Kaistiaceae > Prosthecomicrobium > Prosthecomicrobium sp. N25. The sequence goes on along the minus strand of NZ_JBBCAT010000008.1, from coordinate 1,273 downwards.
TTGGAAAGCCTCTCAGTATTTATCGGTGACGGACTGGGCCGCGCCAATTCGGGTCTCGCCATCCTTCGCCTCTATTGGGGCGCTGACAGCGAAATCCGCGTCGAGGACCGGCAAGCCGACCCCGTTGTTTTCACCCAGACCTTCACGGCGCCGGGCAGCGACGAAACACTGCTTCACGGCTTCCATATTTTAACCGAAGGCGTGCAGTTTCGCATTGACCGCAACCGGCTCGATAGCTTTGTCGCTGGCGAACGGGTCAGGCTCGCCCAGTCTCCTGCTCAACGGCGCTGGCACATGAACCAGTGGATGCGGCATCTCGTCGAGGCGCGTGCGCGGGCCATCGGACTCAATGGCTACGAAGCGCAACGCGGCGCCGAGTTGTTCACTGCGGCCGCGGGCGATCCGGACTTGCGAAAGCGCCTCAGCGGGTTGCTGACTTTCTGGGACAAGGACGATCTTGCGGCCTTGTTCGAAGATACCCGGGCGAAGCTATTGGGTCAGCACCCCTTGCTCAGCATAGGTAGGGTCGCCCGCGTCGCGGAAGCGCTCGCAAGCATCGACTTCAGGGACATGTTCAAGGCAGTTCTTGCCGAGATGAAGGATGAGGTGGCATTCGGCGGCTATTTGCGCACCCTCATTCTCCACAGCATTGCCCAGCGGCTGAGGCTTGCCTTTCTGCTGACCGGCGGTGGCGACGATCGCCGCATCGTCTCTCACGTGAAGCTGCCCGTCCAGTTCGGCACCGCAATCCCGCCCGAAAGCACCGACATCATCACCATCGCCGAACTGGGAGAGTTAGGCGACGGCACTACCAGGGCGTTCGAGGCAAATTTGTCTCAATTGAAGTCGCTGGTCGCCAATGGCTTTATCGAACATTGCCCTGCGGCTGAGGAAGATGCGCTGGCGGTTCGGTTCTTTGCCCTGCCCGAGCGCCATGCTGCCTGGCGCGCGAAGGATCCAACCAAAGCGGACCAACTGGCGGAAATCGCATCCGAACTTGGTCAAAACGGCGGCGTTTTACCCGCACCCCTCCTCCGAATTCTCTTTGGGCATGAAGAGATCGGCGCAAGCCAGTTCGCCCTTTATGATCTCGCTCTCGAAATCGAGGATCTCGTTGCAGACTTGGTCCACCGGGGCGGGCGCGAACCCACGGCTTGGGAAGTGACAAGCGGAGCGGTGGCCCAGGCCGAAGCTGGGTAAGCGCTGTCCCGGTCCCACCTTCCTCCCCGCCGCTTGAGGGCCGACTTTGACGATCCGTTGGAGGATCGTTTTG
>NZ_JBBCAT010000007.1 GCF_037203705.1 Prosthecomicrobium sp. N25 | reverse complement strand
CTCGGAGCCGACCGCTTCAGTCTTGCGAGAGAAGCTGACCCTCACCGGGCCGCCGAACCCTCAGATAACCACCCGAGAGCCCGGAAACAAGAGCGAAGTAAGCTGCCGCTCGGCAGCGCCCCCGCCCTCGTCGTTGGCCGCTATCTAGTCCCCCACCCCCGCCCCTGTCAACACGGCCTGTCAAAAATCTTTCACGCGGAAGGGGGAATGCCGGCCGGCAATCCGCGAAAATCTACGGGACTCCGGGAGATTTTGGCGACCGTCGGCCGCGTTCGCGCCGGGCCTCAGAACGGCCAGACCCAGAGGATCAGCGGCACGCCGGCGACCACGACCAGGACCGACAGCGGCAGGCCGAGCCGCCAGTAGTCGCCGAAGCGGTAACCGCCCGGGCCCATGACGAGCATGTTGCACTGGTGCCCGATCGGGGTCAGGAAGTCGCAGGCCGCCCCGAGGGCGATCGCCATCAGGTATGGATCGGGACTCTGCCCGAGGCGTTGCGCCAGGCCCGCGGCGATCGGCGCGGCGACCAGGACCGTGGCGGCGTTGTTGAGGAAGGGCGTGATCGCCATGGCGACGACCATCACAAGCGCCAGGGTCCCGGCCGGGGGCAGCAGACCCGCCGCCGCGGACAGCCAGCCGGCGATCACCTCGGTCGCCCCCGTGGTCCGCATGGCCTCGCTGACCGGGATGAGTGCCGCGAGCGTGACAAGCACCGGCCCGTCCAGCGCGTCGTAGGCCTCGCGCATGGTGATCGCCCGGATCGCCGCCATGGACAATGCGGCGCCGAAGAAGGCCACCGGCACGGGCAGGATCTTGGCCGCCATCAGGCCCATGAAGCCGGCCAGGATGAGGATCGGCAGGAGGCTCCGCCGGTTGTCGCCGATCTTGACGTCACGGCTCGCCAGCGGCAGGCAGCCGAGCTCGCCCAGGACCTCGGGCATGATCTTCAGGTTGCCCTTCAGGACGAGGACATCGCCGGCCCGCAGCTTCAGGGCCCTGAGCCGGGTCGCCACCGTCTCGTCGGACCGTCCGACCGCCAGGATCTCCAGCCCGAACCGCTCCGACAGCCGGACCTGCGCGGGCGACCAGTTCACCAGCATGGAGTTGCCGGTCACCACCGCCTCCATGACGCCGATGTCGTCCGGTTCGACGGCCGGGTCCGGCTTCTTCTCGGCCCGCGCGAGCTTCAGCCCGGCGGCCGCCACGAAGCGTTCGAGGTCGGTGGGCTCGCCCTCGAGGATCAGGCGGTCGCCCGGCCGGACCAACTGGGTCTTCGGGCTGCGGAAGCGCTTGTGCTCGTCGCGGATCAGCGCCGCGATCAGCACGTCCGGCCCTCCCGCCGCGGCCACCTCCTCGGCCGAGCGGCCGGCGAGCGGCCATCCCTCCGGGACGATGGCCTCCGTAGCGTAGCCCTTGAAGTTGAAGGCCGCGTCCATGCCGGCCGGGCCGCGCCGGTCGCGCGGCAGGAGCCGGTAGCCGACGATCAGGAAGGCGAGGCCCAGCACCGCGATCGGGAGGCCCACGGGCGTGAAGTCGAACATCCCGAAGGGCTGGCCGGTGATGTCGGCGCGGAGCTTGGAGACGATGATGTTGGGCGACGTGCCGACCAGCGTGACGATCCCGCCGAGGAGCGAGGCGAAGGACATCGGCATCAGGATCAGCGACAGCGACGTGCCGGTCCGCCGCGTGATCTGGATCGCCGGGGGTATGAGCATTGACAGCGCGCCGATGTTCTTCACCAGCGCGGACAGGACCATGACGGTGCCGGCGAGCGCCGCGATCTGCCCGCCCGGACGCTTCAGGCGCCCGCCGACGGCGGAGATCAGGAGATCGGCCACGCCCGACTTGGCGATCGCCGCGGAGGTGACGAGCGCCGAGGCGACGATCACGACGATGTCGTCCGAGAAGCCGCCGAAGGCCTTGTCGGCCGGCACGATGCCGGTCGCGAGGCCGGCCGCCAGCGCCAGGAGCGCCACCAGGTCGTACCGGATCCGTCCCCACACGAAGAGCGCCATCATGGCGGCCACGATGGCGAAGGCCGAGATCTGACCGAAGGTCAAGCGGGTCACCTGTTCAGCGCGAGGCGGGATCGACAAGAATGCCGCACCGGGCGAGAAGTTCCGGCCCGGTCCGGGATTCCGCGTGCGCAGGCCGCGCCGATTGACCTTTCGTTAACCTCGCATCGCTGAGATCGCCCGAGACGTCGCCGCGAAGGAGTCGCCGGAGGCGTCGGGGGGCCGATCGATGGAACACCGCAGCGTCGCAGAAGCAGGGGCCGCTCACGCGCCCGAGGCGATCGAAACCGCCTGCCTCCAGGCGCTCGTGGCAGCCCTTCTGGAGACCGACGATCTCTCCGACATGCTCGACCGGGTCGCCGACAGGGCTGTGGCCCAGCTCAGGGGCATCGCGGCCCTCGGCCGTGCGCAAGTGTGGGGCGACGAGGCCGTCCCGGACGCGGTCGAGACAGCCTGACCGCCTTGACCCACAGCCACGGCGAAACCGGCGGCCCGGGGCGTCGACCGCATGGGGCCGCCGCCCTGCCGGAGCGCTTCGCTCGCCACGCCTGCCTCGGGATCCTGGCCCTCGTCGTGACGGCGCTGGCGGCGTCCGCGGCTCTGGCCGCGAGCCCCGATCCGGCGGTCGAGGCCCGCGTCGAGGCTCTGCTCGCGCGCATGACGCTCGAGGAGAAGCTCGGCCAGCTCACGGTCGAGACCGACGAGGACCGCGACTTTCGCGTCCGCGTCACGGCCGGCCGGCTCGGCAACCTCATCGCCTTCAAGACCGCCACGGCCAATCGCGCCGCCGTCGCGCTCGCGGCCGCGGCGCCGACCCCGGTGCCGTTGCTGCGCGGTCTGGACGTGCTCCAGGGCTACCGGACGCAGTTCATGGTGCCGCTCGGCCAGGCCGCCACCTTCGACCCGGACCTGAACCGGCGCGCCGCCGAGGCCATCGCCCGGGAGGCCGCCGCCCAGGGCGTCAACTGGACCTATGCGCCGATGGTCGACATCGGCCGCGATCCGCGCTGGGGCCGCGTGGTGGAGGGAGCCGGCGAGGATCCTTTCCTCGGCGCCGCGATGGCGCGGGCGCGCGTGTCGGGCTACCGGGCCGGCGGGCTCGTGGCGACCGCCAAGCACTTCGCCGCCTACGGCGCCCCGCGCGCCGGGCTCGACTATGCGCCCGCCGACATGAGCGAGGCGACCCTGCGCGACGTCTACCTGCCGCCCTTCCGCGCCGCCGTCGAGGCCGGCGCCGGCGCCGTGATGCCGGCCCTCAGCGCCCTCAACGGGGTTCCCGCGAGTCTCGACCGCCGCCTTCTGGTCGACGTGCTCCGGGGCGAGTGGGGCTTCCGCGGGTTCGTCGTGTCCGACTGGGGCGCCATCGACCAGCTCGCCAATCACGGTATGGGCCGCGACGCGGCCGCCTTCGCGACCCGCGCCTTCCTGGCCGGCGTCGACATGGACATGGCCTCGCGGACCTATGTGGCGCGCCTGCCCGCGGCGGTGGCGGAGGGGCGGGTCGCCGAGGCCGCCATCGACGAGGCGGTGCGCCGGGTGCTGCGGGTCAAGCTGGAGGCGGGGCTCGACACGCGTCCGCTGCCGACGCCGGCGGAAGCGGAGACCCGCATGCTGCTCCCCGAGACCCGGGCCCTCGCGGTCGAGGTGGCCCGCCGGGGGATCGTGCTCCTGAAGAACGACGGCGACCGGCTGCCGCTCCGCGACATTGGCTCCCTCCTCGTCGTCGGCGGCATCGCGGACAGCCCGGGCGACCACGTGGGTCCCCACGCGGCCGAATGGCGGGCGGGCGAGGTCCATACGATCCGCCGCGCGCTCGAGGACCGGGCCGCCAAGGCAGGGCTCCGCTTCGAGTATCGCGCCGGCTGCGCCCCGGACTGTACCGACCGCGCCGGCTTCGAGGCCGCCGTCGAGGCCGCCCGGCGGGCGGACGTCGTCGTGGCGGTCCTGGGCGAACCCGGCGAGATCGCCGGCGAGGCGGCCTCGCGTGCCGACCTCGGCTTCCCCGGCCTCCAGCAGGACCTGCTCGACCGCCTGGTGGCGACCGGCAAGCCGGTGGTGCTGGTGATCGTCGCGGGCCGGCCGCTGACGGTCGCCAAGGCCTTCGCGGCCGTGCCCTCGGCCGTGATGGCCTGGTATCCGGGGAGCGTCGGATCGCTGGCGCTGGCCGAGATCCTGTTCGGCGACACGGCCCCCTCCGGCAAGCTGCCGATGACCTGGCCGCGGCATGTCGGCCAGATCCCGATCGCGCACGACGACCTCGCCACCGGCCGGCCGCCGACCGCCGGCGAGAAGTTCACCAGCAAGTATGTCGACATCGGCTGGCGGCCACAGTTCCCCTTCGGCCACGGCCTCTCCACCGCGCGCCTCGTCTACGGGCCTCCCTCCGTCGAGGCCGCCCGGGTCGCCATGGACGGGACCGTCGTGGTTTCGGTGCCCGTCCGCAACGAGGGGCCGCAGGCCGCCCGCGCCGTGGTGCAGGCCTATGTGCGCGACCTGGAGGCCTCGCGCGTCCGTCCGGGACGGCAGTTGAAGGGCTTCGCGGCCGTCGAGCTCGCCGCCGGAGAGGCCAGCACCGTCACGCTCCGGATCGCCGTCGGCGACCTCGGCTTCCACGACGAGACGGGAGACTACCGGGTGGAGCCCGGCCGGTTCCGGATCTTCGCCGGGCCGGACGCCGATGCCGAAGCCTCGGTCGACGTGGAGGCGGTCGGAGAGCCCGTGATCAGGCCGACGGCCCGCCGCACCGCGGCCGGCACGCCGTGATCGCGCGTCAGGGGATCGGCTCGACGCCCTCGGCCACCACTGCCCGGCCGTGGATGGCCTCCCGGTAGAAGATCACGAGCCCGCTTGCGACGATGACGAGGTTGCCGATGACGATCGGCCAGGTCGGCACGTCGCCCCAGACCAGCCAGCCGAGGATGCCCGCCCAGACGATCGCCGCGTACTGGAACGGGGCCAGCACGGACGCCGGGGTGCGCGCCAGCGCCATCGTGATGCAGATGAAGCAGGCGATCGCCACGATGCCGAGCAGGAACAGGAGCCCGAGGTCGACGAGACTCGGCGTGACCCAGCCGAAGGGGGCGGTCATCGAACCGATCAGCCCCGCTCCCGCGAACTGCCAGGCCACGAGCTGGAGCCAGTGGGTGTCCCGGAGGCGCCGCGTGACCGTCACGGCGAGTGCGTACATGACGGACCCGAACAGCGCGATCACCGCGTGGATCGAGAAGGCGGCGCTGGTCGGCTGCAGCGCGATGAGCACACCGATGAACCCGACGCTCACCGCCGCCCAGCGGAACGGCCCGACCGCCTCGCCGAGGAACGGCACCGACAGGGCCGTGATGATCAGCGGCGCGGCCATGTAGTAGGTCATCACGTCGGCGAGCGGCAGGTAGCGCGTGGAGTAGTAGAACGCGTAGGTGTCGGCCGCCATGAACAGGATGCGGGCGACCTGCAGGCCCATCTGGTCCCGCCGGACCAGCGAGGCACCGGCGGTCCAGATCAGCGGGGCGAGGATCAGCACCGCGCCGACCGTGCGCAGCAGCATGAGCTGCCCGACCGTGTACTCGGCGACGAGCCATTTGCCGAGCGCGTCGTTGAGCGCGAAGAAGAACACGCCGAGCGAATAGAGAAGGATGCCGGTCGTCGTCGAAGCCTGCTGCGCGCTGACCATGATGCGGGAAGGCTCCAGGGGAGATCGCGACGGATCTGCTCAAATCGAAGGCGGTTCCTATTCCAGATCCGCGGTCGGGCCGCAAGCGATGGGCCCGCAAAATGCTGGCGATGCCGAGTTTTTCCGGTGTCGGCCCACTTTGCGCCACCCCGGCGATGCGCTAGCTTCGGGCCGACCGGGCGTGTCCGCAGTTTCCCGAGGTACGGGGCGCGGGGCGCGCGGGCAGAGGCCGGCGCGCGCCGCCTCCGCCGCCGGACCAGGGAGGATGAGTAGTATGCAGAATCGTCGTGAACTCCTGATCGGCACTGCCGCCGCGGCCGGCGTCGCCGCGCTGCCCTTCACCGTCGGGCCGGCGGCGGCCCAGGGCGTCGCACTCAAGCTCTTCGTTCCCGCGGCCCCCGGCGGCGGCTGGGACCAGACCGCCCGCACCATGGAGCAGGTGCTCCGCGCCAACAACCAGGTCTCCTCCGTCCAGATCACCAACGTCGGCGGCGCCGGCGGCACGGTCGGGCTGCCCCAGTTCGTCAACCAGTGGAAGGGCCAGTCCGGTGCCCTGATGGTCGGCGGCATGGTCATGGTCGGGGCCATCATCGCCAACAAGTCTCCCGTGAAGCTGACGCAGACGATCCCGATCGCGCGGCTGACCGGCGAATCCCTCGCCGTCGTGGTCCCGGCCGCCTCGCCCTTCAAGACGGTCAAGGATCTCGTGGCGGCCCTGAAGGCCGACCCCGCCAAGGTTCCGATCGCGGGCGGCTCGGCCGGCGGCACGGACCACATTCTCGCGGGCCTGCTCGCCAAGTCGGTCGGCGTCGACCCCACCAAGGTCTCGTACGTCGCCTTCGCGGGCGGCGGCCCGGCGACTGCCGCCATCCTCGGCAATCAGGTGGCGGCCGGCATCTCGGGCTACGGCGAGTTCGCCGAGCAGATCAAGGCCGGCAAGATGCGCTGCCTCGCCATCTCGGCCGACGCGCGCGAGGAGGGCGTCGACGCCCCGACCCTCAAGGAGGGCGGCGTCGACCTCGTGCTCTTCAACTGGCGCGGCGTCTTCGCTCCTCCGGGCCTCTCGGCCCAGCAGGTCGCCGACATCACCAAGCTGGTCGAGGACATGACCAAGTCGGCCGCCTGGGCCGAGGCCTGCAAGGCCAAGGGCTGGGTGCAGATCACCCAGGTCGGCAAGGCCTACGAAGAGTACGTCGCCTCCGAGACGACGCGCATCGAGGGCATCCTGAAGGATCTCGGCCTCGCCTGAGGCCGGGTGGCCGGAGGCGGCACGCCCGCCTCCGGCCTTCGCATCCGACCGGGCCCTCGGGGAGGGCCGGGGTAGAGCCGGGGGGGCTCATGACCGACCGATCGACGGGGCCGTCGCCGGCCCGCATCGCGCTTGCCTGGGGCGAGGCCCTGATCGCGCTCGGCGTGATCGCGCTGGCGCTGCTCGCCTGGTGGCAGACGACCATCATCCCGGTCTCGCCCCTCTACGCCAAGGTCGGCCCGACGGTCGCCCCGCAGATCGGCGCCGCCGGGCTCTCGGTGTTCGGCCTCGCGCTCCTCTACGCGGCGATCCGCGGCGGCTGGCAGGCGGAGGAGGAGAAGGAGACGCCGACCGACCGCGCGGCGCTCGCCTGGGTGGTCGCCGGCCTCCTCGTCAACGTGGTCCTCATCGGCCCGGCCGGCTTCACCCTCGCGTCCGTGCTGATGTTCATGGCGATCGCCCGCGGCTTCGGCTCGAACAGGCCCGTCCGCGACGCCGGCATCGCGATCCTGTTCGCGCTCATCGCCTATTTCGGCTTCGCCCAGGCGCTCGGCATCGACATCGGCCGCGGTGTCGTCGAAAACGCCATCTTCTCCCTCTTCGGCGCGTCCACCTGAATCCCGCGAGGCCGGCATGGAGTCCTTCACGAACCTGATGGCGGGCTTCGCGGTCGCGCTGACGCCCGCGAACCTGCTCTGGAGCCTCGCCGGCGTCACGCTCGGCACCGCGATCGGCGTCCTGCCCGGGCTCGGACCGGGCCTGACCATCGCGCTCCTGCTGCCGATCACCTTCAAGGTCGACGCTACCGCCGCCTTCATCCTCTTCGCCGGCATCTACTACGGCGCCATGTACGGCGGCTCGACCACGTCGATCCTGCTCAACACGCCCGGCGAGAGCGCCACGATCGTGACCGCGCTGGAGGGCAACAAGATGGCCCGCGCGGGCCGCGGCGGCGCGGCGCTCGCCACAGCCGCCATCGGCTCCTTCGTGGCCGGCACGATCGGCACGATGGGAATCACGTTCCTCGCCCCCGTGGTGGTCGACTTCGCGCTCGCCTTCGGGCCGGCCGACTACTTCGCCCTGATGATCCTCGCCTTCGTCACCGTCTCGGCCGTGCTCGGCTCGTCGGCGGTGCGCGGCCTGACCGCCCTCTTCCTCGGGATTCTGCTCGGCTTCGTCGGCGTCGACCTGCAGACCGGCCAGCCGCGCTTCACCTTCGGCATCCCCGAACTGCTCGACGGCATCAACGTGATCGTCGTCGCGGTCGGCCTCTTCGCCGTCGGCGAGACCCTCTACATGGCGTCCCGGTACCGCTACGGGAAGGACGAGATCGTGCCCCTGCGCGGCTCGATCTGGATGACGCGGGATGAGTGGAAGCGCTCCTGGAAGCCGTGGATCCGCGGCACGATCCTGGGCTTCCCGATCGGCGCCATGCCGGCGGGCGGCGCCGAGATCCCGACCTTCCTCAGCTATTACCTCGAGCGCAAGCTGACGAAATACCCGGAGGAGTTCGGCAAGGGCGCCATCGAGGGCGTCGCCGGGCCGGAGGCCGCCAACAACGCCTCCACGGCGGGCGTTCTGGTCCCGATGCTGACGCTCGGCCTGCCCACCTCGGCCACCGCCGCGATCATGCTCTCCGCCTTCCAGAGCTACGGCATCAACCCGGGCCCGCTCCTCTTCCAGACCCAGCCGCAGCTGGTCTGGGGCCTGATCGCCTCGCTCTTCATCGGCAACACGATGCTCCTCGTGCTGAACCTGCCGATGATCGCCCTCTGGGTGAAGATGCTGAAGATCCCGGCGCCGCTGCTCTATGCCGGCGTGCTGGTCTTCGCGACCATCGGCACCTACGGGATCAGCCAGTCCCCGGTCGACCTCATCCTGCTCTACCTCGTCGGCGGCGCCGGCTACCTGATGCGGCGCTACGACTTCCCGACCGCGCCCGTGATCATCGGCATGATCCTCGGGCCGCTCGCCGAGCAGAACCTGCGCCAGGCCCTGACCATCTCGGCCGGCGACTGGTCGGTCTTCGTCTCGCGCCCCCTGTCCGCCTCGCTGCTCGCGCTGGCGGCGATCGCCGTGGTCGCCCCGCACCTCTACGAGCTGATGCGCCGGCCCCGGCCCGACAACGTGCCCGGCGACGCCTGACCGCGGCGGGCGGCCCGCGCGGCCGCCCGCCACGGTCGACCGAACTCACCAACAACAAAAGCGAGAGGAGATCCCCATGGCGGCCCCCTATGCCGGCGTCTTTCCCGTGGCGCCGACCCCGTTCCACGACAACGGCGACGTCGATCTCGACGGCATGCGCCGGGTGCTCGACTGCATGGTCGACCAGGGCGTCGACGGCCTCTGCATCTTGGCGAACTTCTCCGAGCAGTTCCTGCTGACCGACGAGGAGCGCAGCGCGCTGCTGACGCTGTCGCTGGAGCACGTCGCCGGCCGGGTGCCGGTGATCGTCACCTGCAGCCACTATTCCACCCGGATCGCCGCCGCCCGCGCCAAGGCCGCCGCCGAGGCCGGCGCCGCCATGATCATGCTGATGCCGCCCTACCACGGCGCCACCCTGCGGGCCGACGAGGGCCCGATGATCGAGCACTTCCAGCGCATCGGCGAGGCGGCCCGCATTCCCCTCATGCTGCAGGACGCGCCGCTGTCCGGCGTGGCGCTGTCCGTGCCCACGATCCTGCGCCTCGCCCAGGCGGTGCCGCTCCTCCAGTATTTCAAGATCGAGACGCCCGGCACCGCCGCCAAGCTGCGCGGACTGCTTGCCGCGGGCGGCGCCACCATCGTCGGCCCCTTCGACGGCGAGGAATCCATCACCTTGATGGCCGACCTCGACGCCGGCGCCACCGGCACCATGTCGAGCGCGCTCCTGCCCGACCTGATCCGTCCCGTGGTGGTCGCCCACCGCGAAGGGCGCCGCGCGGAGGCGATGGCGGCTTATGCCCGCATCCTGCCCCTGATCAACTTCGAGAACCGGCAGTGCGGCCTGCGCGCCTGCAAGACGGTCATGCAGGAGGGCGGCGTGATCCGGTCCGACGCGGTCCGCCATCCGCTTGAGCCGCTGCATCCGGCGACCCGCGCCGGCCTCCTGGAACTCGCCCGCGAGGTCGAGCCGCTGGCGCTGCGCTGGGGCCGCTGACGGTCGGCCGAGGGGGAGGGCCCCGGGGAACCGGAGGGCACCACCGGGCGTTGTCGACGCGGCCACGCCCGAGGCGCCCTCCGCGCCTATCCTGGAGCCCCGACCATGACCTTCGATTCCGGCGTCCTCGGTACCGACATCGTCCGCCGCGCGGTCGAGCCGTTCTCCGCGTGGCTCGGCCTCGGCCCCGCCGATCTCGCCCCTGCGGCGCCCGATCCGATCGAGGCCGGGGAGTTCGAACCCGGCGCCCGCGACGCCGTCCTGATGCGCTTCGTCGCCGAGGCCCGCAGCGCCGGCCTGCTCTGACCGCCCGATACCCGTTCACGAAGACCTAACCGGCTCGCCGGCTCTTCATGTCTGTCATGCCCGGGCTTGTCCCGGGCATCCAGGACGAGCGCTCGGTCTTTCGTGGCCTGGATTGCCGGGACGAGCCCAGCAATGACCGATCGAAAGGTAGGAACTTGGCGGGTCCGGTATCAGCCGTTCCCGTCCATGAAGCCGTCGCCGCGCGTGGCGCGTTCCCGGAGCAGCCGCGAGGGCTCCGAGCCCGGGCCGTCGGCGGCGGCCATAGCCTCCAGGCGGGCCAGGAGCACGGGGAGCCCCGTCCTGTCGGCCTGGAACATGGGCCCGCCCTTGTGGGCCGGGAAGCCGTAGCCGTTGATCATCACGAGGTCGATGTCGCTCGCCCGCACCGCGATGCCCTCCTCCAGGAGCCGCGCACCCTCGTTGGCCATGGCGGCGAGCAGGGTGGCGACGATCTCGTCGGCCGTGAAGCTGCGCGGAACGATGCCCTTCTCGGCCCGCGCGGCGGCGATCAGGGCCTCGGTCTCCGGGTCCACCTCCCGCTTGCCGTCCCGGTATGAATACCAACCCCGCCCGGTCTTCTGGCCGAAGCGGCCGGCCTCGCAGAGCCGGTCCGGGATCGCCACGTAGCGGGCGCGAGGGTCGCGGGTCGCGGCGGCGCGCTTGCGCTTGGCCCAGGCGATCTCCAGCCCGGCCATGTCGAAGACCGCGAAGGGCCCCATGGCGAAGCCCCAGGCCTCCAGGGCCGCGTCGACCGCCTGCGGCGACGCCCCGTCCTCGACCAGGAACTCGGCCTGCCGGCGATAGGCCGAGAAGACCCGGTTGCCGATGAAGCCCTCGCATACGCCGCAGACGATCGGCAGCTTGCCGAGCCTTCGGGCGACCGCGAGCCCGGTCGCCAGCACGTCCGGGGCCGTCCGGGCGCAGCGCACGACCTCGACGAGCCGCATCACGTTGGCGGGCGAGAAGAAATGGAGGCCGACCACCCGCTCCGGGTGCGCCGTCGCCGCCGCGATCGTGTCCGGGTCCAGGTAGCTCGTGTTCGTCGCCAGGATGCAGTCCGGCCGGACGATGCCGTCGAGCCGGACGAAGAGCTCCGTCTTGACCGCCAGGTCGTCGAAGACCGCCTCCACGACGAGGTCCGCCGCGGCGAGCGCGCCGGCCTCCGCGGTGACGTCCAGCCGCGCGAGCCGGTCCGCGCGCCCGGCCTCGTCGAGGCGGCCGGACTTCACGGCGCGGGCCAGGAGGCCGTCGATCCGCTCGCGCCCGCGCGCCGCGGCCTCCGCGGTCTGCTCGACCCCGATCACCCGGTAGCCAGCGTCGAGCGCCGCCACCGCGATGCCCGAGCCCATCAGCCCGGTGCCGACCACCCCGATTGTCTCGACCTTGCGCGGCGAAACCCCTTCCAGGCCGCTCACCTTCGCGGCGGCCCGCTCGGCGAAGAAGACGTGCCGGAGCGCCGCCGCCTCGGCGCTGTCGCGAAGGCGGACGAAGGTCGCCCGCTCCTCCGCCATCCCGTCGGCGAGCGGCAGCGTCCCGGCGAGCCGCACGACCCGGACGGCCTCGGCCGGCGCCGCCTGTCCGCGCGAGCGCGCCAGGGCCTTGGCGGCCGCAGCCTCGACGGCGTCCTCGGCCGCCGGGGGCACCGGCAGGCTGCCGGTCCGGCGCGGCGGCCGCCCCACCAGGTCGAGCGCCGCGCGGATCGCCTCCGCCTCGAGGTCTCCTTCGACCAACCGGTCCGCGATCCCGAGCGCCGCCGCCTCGGCGGCGCCGAGGATGCGCCCGGTGGCGATCATCTCCACCGCGGTCGGGATGCCGACGAGCCGCGGCAGGCGCTGCGTGCCGCCCGCGCCCGGGATGATGCCGAGCTTCACCTCCGGCAGGCCGAACCTGGCGCCGGGCACCGCCAGCCGCAGGTGGCAGGCCAGCGCGATCTCGCATCCGCCCCCGAGCGCGACCCCGTTCACGGCCGCCACCACCGGCTTCTCCAGGTCCTCGAGCGCGGCGAGCACCAGGGGCAGGGCGGGCTCGGCGGCCGGCTTGCCGAATTCCCGGATGTCGGCGCCGCCCACGAAGGCGGAGCCCGCTCCCCGGATCACCACCGCCCTCAAGGCGGCCTCTCCGGCCGCATGCCGCGCCGCCGCCAGGAGCCCGGCCCTGACCTCCGCGCCGCTCGCATTGACGGGCGGGTTGTCGATGGTGACGAGCAGCACGCCGTCCCGGATCGCGCCGCGGACGGTGGGCGAGAAGGCGATGGTGTCGGTCATGGGCGTCGATCCGGGCTCGCGGTCAGGTGCGTCGCGCCGGGTATCGGATGCCGCGGCGGCGCGGTCAACCGGCCCGGCCGGACGACGGACGGCGGGGGCCGGCCGTCAGCGGATCAGCGCGACGTTGCGCACCCCGGCGAGATGCAGCACCGCGCGGACCGACAGGAGCGCCACGACCACCACGGCCATGATGCAGACCGAGAAGGCGGCCGCCTGATTGTAGGCGCCCCGGTCGGAAAGCTGGAGGACCGACACGGCGGCCACCTGCGTCGAGGGCGTGATGAGGAAGATGACGGCCGACAGGGAGACCATGCTGCGCATGAAGTAGAAGACCGCGACGCCCAGCATGGTCGGCCAGAGGAGCGGGATCGTCACGCTGCGCAAGGTCTTCAGCACGCCCGCCCCGAGCGTCGTCGCCGCCTCGTCGAAGGACGAGGCGATTTGCTTGATGCTGGTCGAGACCACCAGGAAGCCCTGGGCGTGATTGTAGTAGACGTTCAGGATGACGATGATCGCGAAGGTGCCGTAGAGCGCGTTGAGCGGGGTCGAAGGGTCGTTGAAGACCAGGATGTAGCCGAGCCCGAGCACCATGCCGGGCACGGCGGCGGGCAGCACGGCCAGGAGCGCCAGCACGGGGGTCAGCGGCGTGCGGAACTTGTGCAGCACGATGGCGGCGAGGGAGGTCGCCACCACCCCCGCCATCGCGGCGAAGAGGCTGACCATGATCGAGTTCCAGATCGGCTCGGTGCCGTTCTGCACGTCGAACTCGTAGTGCTTCCAGGTCAGCGCCATGTTGTAGGGCCAGAGCGTCACGAAGCTCGCCCAGAACACGATGCCGATGACGGCCACGAAGGCCGAGGCGACCAGCACCGCGTAGGCCGTGAAGGCGAGGTCGCGCCCGAGGCTCGGCTCCACGACGAGCGGCTTGGAATGGGCGGTGACGAGCGCGAACTGGCGGCGCGTCAGCCATTTCTCCGCGAATTTCAGGATCGCGGCCGGGACCAGGAGGACGATCCCGATGACGGCGCCGCGCTCGAACTGCGCCTGACCGATCACCTGGTTGTAGACCTCGGTGGCGAGGACGTTGAAGTCGCCGCCGATGACCATGGGGTTGCCGAAGTCCGTCACGATGAGCGTCGTGCAGACGAAGACCGCGGCCACGATCCCGAACTTCGCGCCCGGCAGCGTGATGTCGCGGAACATCCTGAAGCCGGAGGCCCCGAGCGTGCGGGCGCTCTCGTAGAGCCGCTGGTCGGCGACCGCGAGGGCCGCGGAGAGGATCAGGAAGGCATACGGGAAGGCGTAGAGCACGTTGGCGACGATGACGCCGACCATGCCGTAGATGTCGAAGCCGAGCCCGAACTGCCGATTGACCAGCCCGTTGCGGCCGAGGAGCAGCAGGAGGCCCTGGCCCTGGACCAGGGATGGCGCGAAGAGCGGCAGCAGCGCGACGATGCGGAACACCGGCTTCAGCGGCACCGCCGTGCGCTGTAGCGCATAGGCGTAGCCGAAGGCGAGCACCACGGTGGCGGAGACCGAGATCCCGGCCATCACCAGCGTGTTCCAGAGCAGGTTCGCGAAGCGGCGGGTCCCGAAGGCGGCCGAGAAGTTGTCGAGGCCCCAGCCGGTCGGCGTCGACAGGGACCGGCCGAGGATCTGGACGACGGGGTAGAGGAAGAAGATCACCAGGGGCACCGCGACGGCGAGCGTCAGGAGCCAGATCACCGGCTTGTCGAAATCCGTCCGGGCTGGTGCGGCCGCCGGCTTCGCGTTCAAGGGAGCCTCGACGGCGCTCACCCGAGCACCCGCAGATGCTCGGCCGGCAGCCGCAGGCCGACCTTGGCGCCGACGGGCAGGATCTCGGGGCCGACCTGACGCTCGATCATGAGGGCCGGGGCAGGGCCCGGCCCCTCGGGCTGCACCATGTGGCGGACGATGTTGCCGAGGAAGATGGTCTCCGTGACGGTCCCGGACAGCCGGTTCTCGCCGGGAGCCTCGCCGGTCGCGAGTTCGATCTCCTCCGGCCGGATGCCGATCAGCCGGGATGCGCCCGCGCCCGCGACCGCGAGCGGCACGCCCGCGAAGACGGCGCGGCCGTCCGGCCGCCGCTCGGTCTCGATCAGGTTCATGCGGCCGATGAAGCCGGCCACGAAGGCGGTCGCGGGACGGGCGTAGAGCTCGGTCGGCGTGCCGATCTGCTCGATGCCGCCGTCGCGCATGACCACGACCGTGTCGGCCATGGTGAGCGCCTCCTCCTGGTCGTGGGTGACCATGATGGTGGTGATGCCGAGCCGGCGCTGCAGGGCCCGGATCTCGCCGCGCAGGTCCTCGCGGACCTTGGCGTCGAGAGCGGAGAGCGGCTCGTCGAGGAGGAGCAGCGCCGGGTCGATGGCGAGCGCCCGGGCCAGCGCCACACGCTGCTGCTGCCCGCCCGAGAGCTGGCTCGGCAGCTTGTGGGCCTGGTCGGACAGGTGCACCAGCTTCAGCATGGCCGTCGCGCGGTCGGCGATCTCGGCCTTGGGTCGGCCGCGGCATTCCAGGCCGTAGCCGACGTTGCGGGCGGCCGTCATGTTGGGGAAGAGCGAGTAGGACTGGAACACCATCCCGAAGTCGCGCAGCCGCGCCGGCACGGCCGACAGGTCGCGGCCGCCGAGGACGACGGACCCGGAATCCGCCGCCTCGAGCCCGGCGATCACGCGCAAGAGCGTCGTCTTCCCGCAGCCCGAGGGCCCCAGGAAGCAGAAGAAGTCGCCCGCCGGGATGTCGAGCGACACGCCCCTCAACGCCTGCACGGGCCCGAAGGTCTTCACGACGTCGCGGATGGCCAGGTCCATGGAGCGGTCTCGCAGCAGACGATCGAAGGCCCCGTGGGCGGGATCAGGCGGACCCGCCCGGTCCGGGCGCGGCCGGCCCGGGTCCGGGGAGGAGGCTGCGGCACGGTGGTGCCGCAGCGGCGGACGGAAGGCGCCGGGGGGAAGAGCCCCGGCCGGAGCCGGTCAGCGCTCCAGCTCCTTCTGCCACTTCGCCAGGATCGCCTGGCGGTTGGCGGCCGATGCCGCGAAGTCCATCTTCCACATCACCGAGGCGATGTCCGCCGGCATGCCGGCCTTGACGAACTTCTCGGGCATGGCGCCGCCCGGGATCGTCACGATCTCCTTCCAGTTGTAGTATTCCTTGACGGCGTTCGGGCTCAGCGTCCAGTCGAGGAAGCGCTTGGCGGCGTCCTTCTTCTTCGACCCGGCCACCAACGCGTTGGCCTCGAGCTCGTTGCCGGCACCCTCCGAGGGGATCACCATGGTGATCGGATAGCCCTCGGCGACGTTCTTGATGGCCCTGAGCGCGAAGGAGGCGCCGATCGCGAATTCGCCCGCGGAGGCCGAGTTGCAGGGCTTCGAGCCCGACTTGATGTATTGCGCGATGTTGGCGTCGAGGTCCTTCAGGTACTTCCAGCCGGCCTCCTCGCCCTTCATCTGCAGGATCGAGGCGATCTGCAGGTAGCCGGTGCCCGACGAGGCCGGGTTCGGCATCACGACCTCGCCCTTGTAGACCGGGTTCGTCAGGTCCGCCCAGGACTTCGGCATGGGCAGGTTCTTCTGCTTCAGCCGGTCGTTGTTGACGCAGAAGGCCGCCATGTAGCCCGTCACCGCGAACCACTTCCCGGCGGGGTCGCGGAACTGCTCCTTCACGGTCTCGATGGCCTTCGGCTTGTAGGGCTCGAGCAGCGCCAGGATGCGCGGGTCGACCATGTTGGTGACGGCCCAGCCCCACACCACGTCGTGCTGCGGATTGGCCGCCTCGGCCAGGATGCGCGCTGCGAGATCGCCGGTCGACAGGCGCAGGACCTTGACGTCGAGGTCGGGCATGTCCGCCTTGGCGACCTTCAGGAAGGCCGCGATCTCGTCCTCCTCGTAGGAGGTGTAGACCGTGATCGTCTCGGCCGAGGCGGCCCCGACCTGGACCAGGCCCAACGGCAGCGCGAGAAGGAGAGCGCGAGAGAGTCTTTCGGCGATGTTCATGTCCTGCCTCCCGGCGGTCCGTTCGACGGACCTGCCCCATGATGTTGTGACGATCCGGAGACTAGATCGCCACGGCGCGGCAGAGAAAGCCTTTTTCGCCAAGCCGGCTCACAGGGAGGCGGTTTTCAGGCCCGGTTGACCATGTGCCCGGCGAGCGCCTCGACCTGCGGCAGCACCAGGGCGGCGACTTCGCCGTCCGGCATGGTCTCCGCCCAGGCCTGCCGGAAGCAGGCGAGCCAGCCGTCCCGCTCCTCGGCCCCGATCGCGGCGACGAAGTGGCGGCGCCGCAGCATGGGCGCGCCGCGCCGCTCCACGAAGAGCGGCGGCCCGCCGAGCCAGCCGGTCAGGTACCAGAAGAGCTTCTCCTCGCTGCCCGCGAGCGACGGCGGATGGACGGCCCGGCACGCGGCCGCCTCCGGCAGCATTTCCATCAGCTCGTAGAAGCGCCGCGTGAACCGCCGGACGGCCGCCTCGCCGCCGAGGCGGTCGTAAAGGGAGGGGGCGGGATCCGGCTGCTCGGTCATCGTCGTCCTTTTCGCGTCACAGGGGCTCGGGGTGCGCCCGGCGCGGCACCATGCCCCGGCCGGTCCGGCCCGGCCAATCCGCAATCCCCCGGACCCTCGCTTGCCGCCCCGGATGCGGCTGTTATCGTGGGGGGATTTCGAACGCGGTGCCGGCATGCTTCATATCAGCACGAAGGTCGTTCTTCTCCTGCAGATCGTCGTGGTCGTCGGCCTGCCGCTCTTCATGTGGCGCTTCCTGCGGCTCGGCCGCCTGCTGCCGCTGCCGATCGTCCAGATCTTCGCCGGGGTCATCCTCGGCCCCTCCATCTGCGGCGCCCTCTTTCCCGCCGCCTTCGAGTTACTGTTCCGCAAGGAGGTGCTCGCCGGGGTCGACACCCTGGCGAACGTCGCCGTCGTGCTCTTCGTCTTCCTGGCCGGCTGCGAGGCCGACCGCACCATCATCCGCGGTGCCGCCGGCATGGTCCTGCGCATCGGCCTGACGGGCATCGCGGCGCCCTGGATCCTCGGCGGGCTCACGGCCTGGATCATGGTCACGCACGGGTTCGGGCCGGAGACCGCCGCGCGCCTCATCGGCCCCGGCGCCGACCCGACCCTCTACGCCGTCGCGTTCGGCCTGGCGATGTCGGTCACCGCCCTGCCGGTCCTCGTCGTCATCCTGCGCGAGCTCGGCTTCATCGAGAAGCCGATCGGCACCATCGCGCTCGCCATCGGGGGCCTCGACGACATGGTCCTGTGGGGCTCGATCGGCGTGCTCCTGCCCTTCGCGGCCGGCGGCGGCTACTGGGCCGCCCTGGCGCTGGCGATCGGCGGGGGCCTCGTCACCATCGCGTCGATGGCCCGGGTGGTCGCCCCCCTGCTCGAGCGCATGATCGCCCAGGAGGCACCCGAACGCTTCCTGATGTCGCTCGTGATCCTCAGCCTCTTCGCCTCCGCGGTGATCACCGAGGCGACGGGCCTGCATGCGGTGGTCGGCGCCTTCATCTGCGGCCTGCTGCTGCCGGAGAAGCTGCGCGAGCTTTCCGAGCATCGCTTCGACGTGCCGGTGAGCCTCCTGCTGCTCCCCTTCTTCTTCCTGTCGACCGGCCTCAAGACCACGTTCGACTTCGGGGACCCGACCATCTGGGCGGTCGTGGCGATCGCCTTCGTGGTCTGCATCGGCGGCAAGGTCGCGGGCATCACCGTGCCGTCCATCCTGAGCGGCCAGAGCCCCGCCTTCTCGCTGACCCTCGGCGTCCTGATGCAGTGCAAGGGGCTGATGGAAATCGTGGTCGTCACGGTCCTGTACCAGCGCGGTATCGTCGGCGAGCTCACCTTCTCGGCGCTCGTGCTCGTGGCGCTGATCTCCACCGTGATCACCGCCCCGCTCGCCCGTCTCTGCGTGCGCGTCTTCGGCGAGGCCGCGACCCAGACCGCCGAGGCCCGCGCCGCCGAGCCGGTCCCGGAGGCCGAGGGGCCCGAGGTGCTCGTCCCCTGCCTGGTGCTCGAGGACGGCGAGGTCCGCGCGCTGGGCAAGAGCGAGGTGGTGATCGGCCGCCATTCCGGCGACGACGTGAGCATCAAGGACGTGCGCGTGTCCCGCCACCACGCCCGGATCCGCGAGGCGGCACCGGGACGCTGGGAGATCCGCAACCTCACCGCGGACCGCTCCGAGCCGAATCCCATGCAGGTGAACGGCGTCGAGAAGGAGCGGGCCGAGATCCGCAACGGGGACCGGATCACCCTCGGCGGGGTCGGCTTCGTGTTCCGCCTGCCGCGCCACCGCGCGGTGGCCTGACCGTCCCCTTCAGCGGCGGCCGACGACCAGCGGCAGGACCGCGAAGACGAGCGGCAGCCCAAAGCCCGCAAGCCCCTCCGCCAGGCCGCCGCCCGTCCACTTGGCGAAGATCGACGTGCCCTCCAAGGCGCGCGTCACCGCGTCCTCCCCCGCCAGCAGCGCGGCGAGGGCGACGAGGCCCATGGCGGCCCGTTCGCCCCGGCCGAACGGCGGCGCACGGCGGGCGAGAAGGGCGCGCGCGGCGAGGAACGAGGCCCCGAGGATGAGTGGCGCGTCCGCGAGCAGGCCGATCGGCCGACCCCAGCGCGGCACGATCAGGAGTTCGCGCAGGGGCCCGAGCATCCAGCCGGCCGCGAAGGCGGCTGCGAAATAGAGGAGCCCCGCCCGGACGGCCCGCGCGGTCACGCCGGTCCCCGCGCCCCGCCCGCATCTTGCCGGTGCCGGCCCCGGCCCGCCCGTAGCACCGCCCGGGCGATCGGCCTCAGAGGTACCACGCCGCCGCCGGCGCGGCCGAAGAGCATGCGGTCGAGCGCCGCCAGCCCCGCGGCCGCGTCGCCGGCCGGCGTCACCCCGCGCAGGGCGAGGTAGCGGCGGGCCGCCTGGCGGAACCGCGGCGCGTCGCCCCGCCACGCGGCGATCCGGAGCGCCAGGGCGTCCGGATCCGGCAGCCATCGCGCCAGCCGGCCCGCCAGTTCGCGGCGCGACCGGAACCGCAGTCCCGGCAGGAGCAGCGCCGCCCCGCCCGCGAAGCCGAGCGCCAGCCCGAGGGGCACCGCGGCGCGGACCATCGGTCCGGGCTCCTGCGGTCCCGCCTCCGCGGCGGCGATGGCCGGGGCGATGCGCGCCGGGGCGAGTTCGAGGACGCGGGCCTGACGGGCGCCCGTATCGAACCAGGGGATGCGGACCGGCTGCAGGACGGCCGGCTCCGTGGTCATCGAGCGCACGCGCCAGCGCCAGCGGACGGTGGACACCGGACCCTGCGGGGTGAGCCGCATCACCCGCTCCTCGGGCTCCGGGAAGGCGACCACGCCCGGCGAGCGGAGGGTCGGAACCGGGGGCAGGAGCTCGGCGCTGACGCCCTCGGCCTCCAGCATCACGGTGCGCAGGGCCGTCTCGCCCGGCGGTAGCCGGTCCGGCGGCCGGTCCCACTGGTCGCTGACCTTGATCGACCGGGCCGGCAGCCACCAGCCCTGGGCGGCGGGCTTGGGCGCCACATCGATGGAGACGGCCTGCGTGGAGGCCGTGTGCTGGAAGCGCACGCCGTCCCGGCCCATGATGGTCAGCCGGTGCTGGAACGGCTCGACCGTCAGGCGCCCCGCCTTCTTGGGGAAGAGCGCCATGGTGCGCTCGTATCCCCGCATCTGCCGGCCGCTCACGGTGGTGGAGAACCAGCGATCCCGACCGAGTTGCATCCAGCCGAAGTCGGCGAGCGCCGGCTGGTCCAAGACTTCCAGCGTGATCGGCACGGCATAGTGCCCGCGCAGTTTCAGGAGCACCATCTCCTGCTCGTAGGGCGGGCCGGACACGACCTCGAAGGCGGCCTCGATTCCCGCGTCGTCCGGGTCGACCTCCTCGGCGCCCGCCCGCGGCGGCGCGGCGACGAGCGCGGCGACCAGGCAGGCCAGCATCGGAATCCCGCCGCCCAGCCTCACCATGGATCGCCCCCCGGCGGCACGGCGAGGCCCTTCTCGGCCCGCTGCTCCCGCTCAACCTGCAACCTGAGCTTCAGGAACCGTCCCGGATCGTCGGGCAGCGTCGCCAACCACTGCCGGCTCGCCACGATGGACTTGTTGTCGAAGGGCTTGTTGACCAGCGCCTGCCGGATCGCGGCCTGCTCGAAGGCCTTGGCGAGCGCCGCCGCGCCGCCGGAGCGCCCCGCGCCCTCGCTGTCGGTCGCCGACCCGCGCGCCTGCCCCTCGCCGGATTCGGTGGTGGCCTGCTCGGCCGCCCCCTTGCGCGCCGCCTTGGAGCCGCCGGGCGCCGTCGAGGCGGTGCCGGTCTCCCGGTCGCCCGCCATGCCGTCGCCGGTCGATTCCTCGCCCTCCTGGCCGGAATTCGGGTCGGCCCCGGTCGACTTCTTCTCCCGCGACGCCGAAGCGTTGGCGGCGCTGCCCCCGCCGCTCGGCGCGAGCGCCTCTGCCTCGACGAGCGCCTGCACGATCGCCCGGTTCACCCGCGCATCCTCGTCCGAGGGCCGGACCGCCAGGGCCTGGTCGTAGGCCACCACGGCCTCCTTGTAGGCGCCGGACCGCGCCAGGGCGTTGCCGCGGGCGAAGGCGGCCTGCGGCCCGGCGGCCCGGAAGGCCTCGACGGCCTCGCCGTAGCGCCCTGCCCGGTAGAGGGCCGTGCCGCGCCAGACGGGGTCCTCCAGCAGGCGGGCGGCCCCGTCGCCCCATCCGGCCGCCAGCGCGAGACGGCCGAACGGCTCCGGTCCGCCGAGCGCGACGGCCGTGCCGGCGGCGGCGACCGCCGCCAGAAGCACGAGCGCCGCCCTCATGCGCGCCTCCGGAACAGCATCAGCGCGGGCACGAGCGCGAGGACGAGCAGCAGGCGCCCGTAGTCCCGCCAGATCAGCACGGCGAAGCCGGTCTCGGCGAGCCGGCTCGCCCGCCGCCCTCCGACCGCGTCGGCGACCGGCCGCGGGTCGGCGATGTCCCCCGACGCGCCGCCGCCGGCGCGCGCCAGCGCCTCCAGGAGTCCCCGTCCCACCGAGGGCTCGGCGCCGCCGCTGGCCGCCACCGGGCTGCCCGGCACGGCGAGCGCGTGCACCCGGCCGCCACGGGCCGCGATCGCCTCGGCCTCGCGCAACGCCGCCGCCCCGAGCCCGCCGCCGTCGCCGACCAGAACCACGTCGCCGGCGATCACGTCCGCCTCCTCGAGGGTCCGGCGGGCGAGCGCGAGGGCCCGCTCCGGCCGGCTTCCCGGATCCGGCACGGTCTCGCCGTCCAGCACCGCGATGGTCGTGCCGAGCGACTCCGCGTCGGTGGTGAAGCTCGAGGCCACGTAGGCGTCGCCGGCGAAGACCACCAGCGCCACCGGCCGCGATCCCGCCTGCTCCGCCACGATCCGGGCCGCGGTCAGCGCCTCCGGGAGACGCCCGCCGGTCGCCACCGACCGCGACAGGTCGAGGGCGAGCACGACGCCGTCGAGGTTGCGGAAGGTGCCGTCGTCCGTTCGTTCCACGGCCGGGCCGGCGAGCGCCAGGGCGAGGAGCACCGCGGTCGCGGCGAGCGCGCGGTCGGCCCGCCCGGAGCCTGGCACGACCCGGCCCATGCGCTCCAGCGCCGCCCGGAGCGGGCCGTCGATCGCCGTCTCCCAACCGGCGAGCCCGAGGCCGCGCCGGCCGAACAGGGCCGCGACCGCGATCACGGCGGGGATCGCCAGCAGGAACCACGGGCGGAGCAGGGCGAAGCCGGCGGCCTCGATCATGCCCGCCTCCGGTCGATCATCAGGAGGAGCGCGAGCGCCAGGGCGAGGCCGGCCGGCCAGGGCCAGAGGTCGCGGTGCACCTCGGCGACGGGGGCGGCCGTGCGGCTCGTCTCCAGACGGTCGATGGCGGCGCCGACGGCCTTCAGGTCCTGGGTCGTCTTCACCCGGAACGCCTCCCCGCCGCTCGCCTCGGCCACCTGCCGGAGCGTGCCGGCATCGACCACGTCCGGGTCGCCGTCGCCCTCGCCGAGATCGCGGGGCCCGAGCGCGATGGTGTGGACCCGGATGCCGAGTTCGCGCGCCAGCCCGGCCGCCTCCATGGGCTTGACGGTGCCGGCGTTGTTGACGCCGTCGCTCATGAGGATGACGACCCGCGACGCCGCCGTCGACGGCTCCAGCCGCTTCAGCGCCAGGCCCAGCCCGTCACTGATCGCCGTCGACCGGCCCGCGATGCCGATCTCAGCCCCCTCGATGGCCCGCACCACCGCGGCGAGGTCGTGGGTCGGCGGCGCCGCCACGTAGGCCTGTTCGGCGAAGATCACCAGGCCGACCCGGTCGCCGCCGCGGCCGCGGACGAAGTCCGCCGCCACCGCCTTGACGGCGTCGAGCCGCCGGACCTGCCGGCCGTCGAGCAGGAAATCGCGCCGATCCATGCTGCCGGAGAGGTCGAGGGTGAGCAGGATGTCCCGACCCGAGGCGGGCAGGGCAGGGGCCGGCAGCACGGCGCGGGGCCCGGCGAGCGCCACGACCAGCGCCGCCCAAAGGAGCCAGGGGACGAGCCGCCGCCCGGCCGCCGCCAGCCCGCTGCCGCGCGCCTCGGCGAAGCCGGCCGCCACCGTCTCGGGCACGACCAGCGCCGCCGAGGCGCCGCGCGCCGGCGGCAGGAGTCGGGCCGCGAGAAGGGGCAGCGGCAGGAGTAGCAGCGCGAGCGGCGTCGCGAATCCGGTCATGCCGTCCCCCGGGTGTCCGCGGCTGGGGCGGGCCGGACGGGGATGTCTCCCCCGGCGGCCCGGCGGCCGGGGCCTACCCGCGGGATCCGCGGGGCCCGGGCGGCGAGCCGCCGGAGGGCGGCGTCCAGCCGGTCCGGGTCGATCCGGAGCCCCGGACGGTAGAGGTCCGCGAGCCCAGCCGCCTCGCCACGGGTGAAGACATCCGTGCCGAAGCGCCGGTCGAGGGCGGCGAGCCAGGCCTGGCCTTCCCCGGGCTCCAGGTCCTTCAGAAGCCGCACCTGCGCGAGGAGCCGCTCCTCGGCCGGCAGGCTCCGGGCCGCCGCGAGCCCCACACGGAGCCGCGCCCGCCAGTCCGGCGGGCGTCGGGCCAGGAGACGCGCCGCGCCGGCGAGGAGGAGCGCCGCCGCGAGCCCGAGGGAGAGCGCGGCCGCCCCGTCCGGCAGGGCGGCGGCCGGCTCGGCGTCCGGCGTCCGGATCTCGCGCAGGCCGGCGAGAAGGGTCCCGGGTTCAGACATCGAAGCCTCCGAGCGCCGTCGCGGTGACGTCCGGGGCCGCGGAGGCTTCCACCACCAGCCAGGGCACGCCGAGGCGGTCGAGCCGGCCGGTCCGCTCGGCGAGCGAGGCCAAGCCGCCCCCGTGCGGGCTCGTCCCGCCCCGAGGGCTCGTCCAGCCGCGCCGTCCCGCCGCCGTGGCATAGGGATAGCGTCCGGCGGGCGGCGCCGTCTCGAAGCCGTCCGCGATCAGCAGCACGGAGAGGCGCGCGCGACGCGCCAGCGCCGGCACCATCGTGTCGAAATGCTCACCCGGCCGGTCGAGCCCGGTGGCGAGGACGACCGACGCCCCCTTCGGTGCAACGGCCGCGGTCTGCTCCAGGATCCCGTCGAGCGGTGGGTCCATGGCGTCGGGCGCGGAAAGGGCCCGGCGCTGCGCCGCAGCCAGCCCGCCGACAACGGCCACCATGCCCCGGTCCCGCCCGCGCGCCGGGACGTAGGCCGGCTCCCCGGCCCCGAAGGCCGCGAGCCCGATCCGCGCCCCGCCGTCGACCGCCCGCCAGCCGACCATCGCCAGCGCCTCCGCGGCCGCCGCCGACCGGAAGGCGCGCCGGGTGCCCCACAGCATCGAGGGCCGGAGGTCCGCCACCAGGATGAGCGTGCGCTCCCGTTCGTCCCGGAAGGTGCGCACGTGCTGGATGCCGGTCCGCGCCGTCGTGTTGCGGTCGATGTGGCGCACGTCGTCGCCCTCGGCGTAGACGCGGATGTCGTCGGTCTCAAGCCCCCGGCCGCGCCGGCGGCTGACGAAGCCGCCCGGCCGCGCCGTCAGCCCGCTGGTCGTATCGCGCAGGCGGCGGACCATGTGCCGGAGCCTCAGGAGCGTCTCCGTGTCGGCCATCACGCCGGGGCTGGCGACCGCGTCCATGGGATCGCCTCAGAGCGGCCGGACGCGGTCAACGAGGCGCCGGACCAGCCCGCGCGCCGTCTCGCCCTCCGCCGCCGCCCGCCAGGTGAGGACCATCCGGTGGGCGAGCGCGTCGGCGGCGAGATCCGCCACGTCCTCCGGCACGGCGTGGTCCCGGCCGGCCAGGTAGGCCTTCGCCTTGGCGGCCAGCGCCAGCCCGATGGTGCCGCGCGGGCTCACCGGATGCTCGATCGCCTTGCGGACCTCCGGCGCGATCCCGTCCTCGCGCGTCGCGGTGACGAGGCGGACGATATAGTCCTTGAGCGCCGGGGCGAGATGGACCCGCATGGCCTGCTCGCGCGCCGCCGCCAGGTCGGAGGCCGCCAGCCGCGGCAGCGGGGCCTCGGCGTGCTCGGCCGTCTCCTTCTCGACGAGGTCGAGGATGCGCCGCTCGTCGTCCGCGCCGGGTAGCTCGACGAGGACATGCAGCAGGAAGCGGTCGAGCTGCGCCTCGGGCAGGGGGAACGTTCCCTCGTGCTCGATCGGGTTCTGGGTCGCGACCACCATGAAGGGTGTGGGGAGAGGGTAGGTCGTGCCGCCTGCCGTGACCTGACCTTCCGCCATCGCCTCGAGAAGCGCCGACTGGACCTTCGGGGGCGCCCTGTTGATCTCGTCGACCAGGATCAGCGAGTGGAACACCGGCCCCTCGACGAACTCGAAGACCCCACGGTCCGGCCGCCAGACCGGCGTGCCCGTGAGATCGGCGGGCATCAGGTCCGGGGTGCACTGGATGCGCGCGAAGGACACCTCGAGCCCGGAGGCGAGCCGCTTCACCGCCCGCGTCTTGGCGAGGCCCGGCGCGCCTTCCACCAGAACGTGGCCGCCCGCCACCAGTGCGACCAAGAGCCGCTCGACGAGATTGCCCCGGCCGATCAGCCCGGCGCCCAGTGACGCCGCGAGAGCCGCCATGCGGGACTGCGGATCGGGGCCGACGGGCGGCTCGATGTCCTTCATCGCGATCGTCACCAGCGCCTCCCGGGCCTTCCAGTTCAGTCCGGCTTTCCGCCGGATTGCGCGGCTTTCGCGACCGCGGGCCGGCCCCGCCGGGGCGCCGGTCCCGCCAGTATACGGAGGCGGGGCGGCTTTGCGAGTATCGGGTCCCGGACGGGACGCGCCGCACGCATGCGGGATGGCATCTGGATCGGCGAGCCTAGTTCGTGTTAGACAGGTCCGAGCTTGTCAGACAAATCCGCCGACCCAAAGGAGGCCGGCGCGGAGGAGACACATGGCCCTCATCCACGAAGACCGCCTCTTCCCGGCGGAGCCCGCCACGCGGGACCTGGCCCGCCGGCTCTACGCGACCGTCCGCGACCTGCCGATCGTCTCCCCGCACGGCCATACCGATCCGCGCTGGTACGCCGAGAACGAGCCCTTCCCGGACCCGGCGAAGCTCTTCGTGATCCCCGACCATTACGTCACGCGCATGCTCTACAGCCAGGGCGTTCCCCTCGAGGCCCTCGGCATTCCGACCCGCGACGGCAGCCCGACCGAGACCGATCCCCGCAAGATCTGGCGGCGCTTCGCGGAGAACTACTTCCTCTTCCGCGGCACGCCTTCGCGGATGTGGCTCGATCATTCCTTCGAGACGCTCTTCGGCCTGACGAAGCGGCTCTCCGCGGAGACCGCCGACCTCTACTACGACACCATCGCGGAGCATCTGGCCCGCCCGGACTACCGGCCGCGCGCCCTGTTCGAGCGCTTCAACATCGAAGTCATCGCCACGACCGAGAGCCCGCTCGACGACCTGCGCCACCACCGCGCCGTGCGCGAGTCCGGCTGGTCCGGCCGCGTGGTGACCGCCTACCGACCCGACCCGGTCTGCGACCCCGACTTCCCCGGCTTCGCCGAGAACCTGCGCGCCTTCGGGGAGATCGCCGGCGTCGACGTCGGCACCTGGACCGGATACCTGGAGGCGCACCGCCGCCGCCGCGCCTATTTCAAGAGCTTCGGCGCGACCTCGACCGATCACGGCCACCCCAGCGCCCAGACCGCCGATCTCTCCCGCGCAGAGGCCGAGGCCCTCTACGACCGCGTCCGCAAGGGCGGCGCCTCGGCGGCCGACGCCGAGCTGTTCCGCGCCCAGTGCCTGACCGAGATGGCCGGCATGAGCCTGGAGGACGGGCTCGTCATGCAGATCCACCCGGGCTCGCGCCGGAACCACAACCCGAAGGTCTTCGCCCGCTTCGGCGCCGACAAGGGCGCCGACATCCCGGGGCGCACCGACTACGTCTCCGCCCTGAAGCCGCTCCTCGACCGGTACGGCAACGAGGCGGCGCTGACCGTCATCCTGTTCACCCTCGACGAGACCAGCTATTCGCGCGAACTGGCGCCGCTCGCCGGGCACTATCCGTGCCTGAAGCTCGGCCCGGCCTGGTGGTTCTACGACAGCCCGGAGGGGATGCTGCGCTACCGCGAGCTGACCACCGAGACCGCCGGCTTCTACAACACGGTCGGGTTCAACGACGACACGCGCGCCTTCACGTCGATCCCGGCCCGCCACGACGTCGCCCGCCGGGTCGACTGCGCCTACCTGGCGAACCTGGTCACGACCCATCGGCTGGACGAGGACGAGGCCTTCACGGTCGCCCGCGACCTCGCCTACGACCTGGCCCGCAAGGCCTACAAGCTGGATTGACGCCCATGCGCCGAATCGGGATCGCCGTCGTCGGCCTCGGAGCCGCCGTCACGCCGCATGCCAGGAGCCTCGTCGACCTCGCCGACCGTGTCGACGTGGTCTGGGCCGCCTCGCGCTCCGAGGAGAAGACCCG
Source organism: Prosthecomicrobium sp. N25 (assembly GCF_037203705.1). Taxonomy (NCBI): domain Bacteria; kingdom Pseudomonadati; phylum Pseudomonadota; class Alphaproteobacteria; order Hyphomicrobiales; family Kaistiaceae; genus Prosthecomicrobium; species Prosthecomicrobium sp. N25. The sequence goes on along the minus strand of NZ_JBBCAT010000007.1, from coordinate 64,939 downwards.
GGCCTTCGCGGCCCGCTTCCCCTTCCCGGTCACGACCGACGTCGACGCCGCGATCGCCGATCCGCGCGTCGAGGCCGTCATGGTCCTGACCCCGCCCGCCGCCCATCTCGAGGTCGCCGGGAAGGCGTTCGCGGCCGGCCGGCACGTTCTCGTCGAGAAGCCGCTGGAGCTGACCACCGCCAAGGCCGAGCGGCTGGTCGCCGCCGGCCGCGCGGCCGGCAAGCGCCTCGCCGTCACGCTGCAGCACCGCTTCCGCCCCGCCTCGCGGCGCCTCGCGGTCCTCGTCGCCGACGGCAGCCTCGGGCCGATCGAGGCCGCGCTCGCGATCGTTCCCTGGTGGCGCCCGCAGGGCTACTACGACGAGCCGGGCCGCGGCACGCTCGCCCGCGACGGCGGCGGCGTGCTGCTGACCCAGGCGATCCACACGCTCGACCTGTTCCGGGCCCTGGTCGGCGGCGTCGAGCGGGTCGAGGCCGCCCAGGTCGCGACCACCGGCATCCACCGGATGGAGACGGAGGACTGGGCGAGCGCCCTGTTGCGGCTTCGGAACGGCGCGCCCGCCACGGTGATCGCCACCACGGCGGCCTATCCGGGCACGACGGAGCGCATCGAGATCCTGGCCCGCCACGGCTCCGCGCGCATCGAAGGCGGCAGCCTGACGGTCGCCTGGCACGACGGGCGCACCGAGGCGGTGAAGGACACGGCGGAGGTCGGTGCCGGCGCGGCCTTCATGGACTTCCCCAACGACGCGCATCGGGCGTTGCTCGCCGACTTCCTCGACGCCATCGAGGAGGACCGCGACCCGCTCGTCCCGGGCGAGGATGCGCTCGCCACGCAACAGCTCGTCGACGCCATCCTGGCCGCCGGCGCCCGGACGCGGAACGGCGCTTGACGGAAACCACCGACGGGCGGCATCACGGCGACGAGCCGTCGCTCCGAAGGAGGCCTGAGCGGATGATCGAGGTGGAACCCGGACTGAACCTCCGTTTTCCCCGGCGGAGCGCCGAGTTCCTGGAGGGCGTCGAGATCGGCATCCTGGCCGCGACCCTCGCCTCGGCCGGCGCCGACGTGGTGCGTCCGGTCGGCCGGACGGCCCTCGAGCAGGCGCGCGACCTGGCCGCCGGCCTCGGGTTCGCGGCGATCGAGCAGGCGGACCTCGGCGACCGCGTGCTCGTCTGCTTCACGAAGCGGAGACGCCGTCAGCATCTCCGCCTCGTCTCGTGCCCGGACTGAAGGATCGCCTCAGCGGTTGAAGCGGGTCCCGTCGGGCCGGAGCGCCGAGCGCTCGTCGTCGACCTCGACCTCGGTCTTGCGAACCGTGTCGGACACGCGCCGCTGCTCTTCCTGGACGTCCTTCCTCAGCGAGACCTCCTCGACCACGCGGGCGTCCTTGGAGACCACGGCCTCCTCGGCGCGTTCGCTGGCCTCGATGGTGCGCTCGCGGAACAGGTCCGCGGAGGCATCGGCCGGGCGATCGACGGGCCGGCGCTCGACCTGGACATGCTCGCTGCGCAGGCCGACCGAGGTCTCGACCGGCTCCTCGACCACGTAGCTGCGCACCCGCACGCGGCCGTGCTCCACGTCGCGCTTGCCGACCCGGAGCTCCTCCTGGATCACCGGGATCGAGTCCCGGTCGGTGCCGGAAATCGAATCCGCGCGGTCCGACCAGGCCGAGGTGCCGGTGCGTGTCGCGCCGGAGTCTGTCCCGAGGCCGGAGGTGCCGGACAGGCCCGTGGTTCCGCCCGCGCCCGCTCCGGTCCCGGTCCGATCGGCTTCGTAGGACGAACCGGACCAGGACGAGCCGGACCCGAGGCGGTCACCGCTCGCGGTGTCGCGGCCCGCATAGTCCCGGCCCGTCGGGTCGATGCCCGCGTAGGTACCGGTCCAGCCTTCGGAGCGCCACGTGGACGAACGCTCCTCCATGTCGACGGTGCCTTCGTCGTCCATGATGTCGAGCGCGGTGTCGTAGAGCGTGCCTTGCGTGGTGACGGTCAAGAGATAGCCGCCGCGGGAGAGGCCCTCCGCGTAGGTGTGCCGGTCCTCGTCGGGCAGGAACAGGTCCGCCAGGCTCTCCCAGAAGCCCGGCTCACGGTCGCGGGTGGTGTCGACGCTGGTCTCGGCCATGCCGGGGCGGGTGCCCTGCACGAGCCGCATGTCGGACTCCGCGATGCCCGCGCTGCGCAGGCGCGACATCGCCTCTTCGGCGTGGCTCATGCGGTCGTAGAAGGCCGTGAGCGTCCGGCGCCCCGACCCGGTTGTGGACTCCATCATGCTATCCTCCTGAAGTGTCCGGTTCCTCTCCCTCCCGCTCGATCACCGCCTTCTGGCGGCGCAGGCGGACGGGGACTTCCACGCGTTCACGGGACGTATGCCGGGTGATGCGGATCTCGCGCAGGAGCACGAGCTGCCGTTCGACCACGAGCCGCTCCTCGAAGATCGGGATGATGGTGGTGTCGCCTTCCGTCCGGACCTGCGGCACGGACGTCACGACTTCTCCAACCTCCGTCTCGGAGATCTCGACGGTCTCCCGGGCCAGATCCGCGCGTGCGATCTCCTCGGTGACGTCCGTTTCGGTCGAGACCCTGACCTTGCCGATCGTCCTGACGACCTTGTCGACCCGCATTTCTTCTTCGGCGACCGGAATCTTGACCGTAGCCTGCCGCCGTTCGTCCGAAGTGCCGTCGGTCTCGTCGCTCATGGGCCACCAACGTGAGCCACCGAGTCCGGTTCCTTGGCGAGCGCCGGCTCCGCAGTTTCTCCGATGTCCTTCGACCCTCGCCTGCGTCGGGTCGACGTGGCCCATGCGCCCGGCACGCGGGCCAGCCGGGCTGGACAGCGGCCGCCGCGCCTGCTGTTCTGGCCCGGGTCGGCCGCAGAAGCCGGCCGGGGAGGACCACGCATGCGCAGGAGCGCCCTCGTCACGGGGGGAACCCGCGGAATCGGCGAGGGGATCGTCCGCGCCCTGGCGGCCGATGGCTGGCGGGTGGTCGCCTGCGGGCTGACCGAGGCCGAGATCGCCGCCTTCCGGCCGGACCCGGCGGTCGAGACCCGGCGGCTCGACGTCACCGACCAGGCCTCCGCGGAGGCCGCGCTCGCCGGCCTCGAACGTCTCGACCTTCTCGTCAACTGCGCCGGGATCATCCAGCGCGGCGGCCGCGAGTTCGACATCGACGGCTTTCGCAACACCCTCGAGGTCAACCTGGTGGGCACGATGCGGATGTGCCTCGCGGCCCGCCCGCTGCTCGCCGCCGCCCGGGGATCGATCGTCAACACCGCCTCGATGCTGAGCTTCCAGGGCTCGCCCTTCGTGCCCGGCTACTCCGCCTCGAAGGGCGGCGTCGCGCAGTTGACCAGGAGCCTCGCCGCCGCCTGGGCCGCCGAGGGCATCCGGGTCAACGCCGTCGCGCCCGGCTGGATCGAGACCGATCTGACCCGTCCGCTGGTCGAGGACCCGGCCCGCTCGGCGCCGATCCTGGCCCGCACGCCCCTCGGCCGCTGGGGCCGCCCCGACGATCTCGGCGGGGTGGTGGTCTTCCTGGCCTCCGACGCGGCGCGTTTCATCACCGGCACCGTGCTGCCGGTCGACGGCGGCTATCTCGCCGTCTGACAAGGGAGTTGCCCATGACCGCCCCCGTGCCCCCCTCGAGCGACAAGTGGCTCCCCTACCGCCACCCGATGCCGAAGGAGTCTCCGCCCGAACTGGTCGTGCCCGACGTCATCCCGGAGGACGAGCGGATCTGGGTGCCGGTCGACGACAATGTCTGGTTCCGCCCTCTCTGCATGGTGGCGTCGCGCGGCTACTGGATGAACCTCCTGCGCGTCCGCCGCGCCGGCGTCCTGTCGCGCCACCGCCACCCCCAGCCCGTCCACGGCTATGTGATCCGCGGCGAATGGCGCTACCTCGAGCACGACTGGGTCGCCCGCGAGGGCTCCTACGTGTACGAGGCGCCGGGCGAGACGCACACGCTCGTGGTCGACCCGCATGTCGAGGAGATGATCACCCTCTTCCAGGTCAACGGCGCGATGATCTACGTCGATCCGGACGGCGCCTGCACGGGCTACGACGACGTCTTCACCCGCATCGACAAGTGCCGCCGGCACTACACGGCGGTCGGCCTCGGCGAGGGCTACATCGATCAGTTCATCCGCTGACCGGTGCCGCGGGATGCGGTCCTCCAGCGCATGGCGCTGCGGACCGGCCCTGATCCGCCGGCCGCCGCCTGATCTTTGTCAAGGTCTTTCCTGCCGGGCCGGCTAGGTTACATTCAATAATCGCCAGGGCTACGCTCCCGCAGCCCGCCCCTGTGCCGTTCCGGAGACCCGCATGCTGAACCGCCGTGTCCTCCTCGCTGGCCTGCTGGCTTTCGGCGCCGCTCCGGCTCGGGCCGCCGTCGGAAAGAAGCCGCTCGTGATCGTCGAGAAGGACCCGTCCTGCGGCTGCTGCAACGCTTGGGTCGAGCACCTGAGGGCGGCCGGCTTTCCGGTCCGCGTGATCGAGAACGACCGGCTCGAGCCGGTAAAGAAGGCGCGCGGGATTCCCCGGGATCTCTGGTCCTGCCACACGGCGGTGGTCGACGGCTACGTGATCGAGGGCCATGTCCCGGCCGCCGAGATCGAGCGCCTGCTCGCCGACCGCCCGAAGGCCGTCGGCCTCGCCGTCCCCGGCATGCCGATCGGATCGCCTGGGATGGAGGTGGCGAACATGGCCCCGGAGGCCTACGAGGTCGTCGCCTTCGGGCCTTCCGGCACCACGCCCTTCGCCCGCTATCTCGGCGACAAGCCCGTCTAGACCGGACGCACGAAGGTCCGACTTTCGTGTCGCCAGCATGAGGCTGCGCCTCCGTCTCAGGACAGGACGGCGCCGGGGCCGGGCAGGGGCGCGGGGGTGCGGTCGACCAGGCGATCGGCCACAGCGGCGCCGGTCCACATGGCCAAGAGGGTGACCCAGGCGACCGTCGCGAAGACGGCGGCGCCGGAGACGCCGGCCCCGACGGCGCAGCCACCCGCCAACATACCGCCGAAACCCATCATGACCGCGCCGGCGATCGAGCGGCGCATGGACTGGCCGTCGCGGAAGCCCTCGAGCTTCAGGTCGCCCCCGACGAGGCCGCCCAGGAGGGCGCCGAGGAAGACGCCCGGGACCAGCGCGGTGTCGAACTCGAGCCCGCGGCCGGGCGGGCTCAGCACGAACATCAGGGTGTTGGCCGACGGGCCCGTGAAGGAGAGGCTGCGGACCGGGGTCGGATCGAAGCTCGCGGCCGCCAGGCTGTCGGTGAAGACCCAGCCGGCCGCGACCGTCGCCCCCACGCCGACGGCGCCGAGCCATTCGGTCGCCGACAGGCGGCTTCGGACGGCGAAGAGGAGACCCGCGGCGAGCCACAGGAGGCCGACGAGGGCGGACCCGGACCGGTCGAGCCCGAGGGCCGCCGCGGCGTCCATGACGCCCGGGTCGTCGACGGTCCACAGTGCCGCGAGCCGGTCTCGCAGCGGCGAGAGGATGCCGCGCAGGGCGGCCTGGGCCGACACCGCGAAGACGAGGCCGGACAGCAGGGAACGCAAGTTGCCGGTGGCGCAGAGGACGAGCAGCCGGCTGGCGCAGCCGCGCGCCAGCACCATGCCGGCCCCGAACAGGGCTCCGCCGATGATGGCGCCGGACAGGCTGATGCGGCTGGTCAGCTGGCGGATGCCGCTCGTCCCGAGGAGCCCGAGCGCGAGGGCGGCCTGGGTCATGAGGACCGCGGTCGAAAAGGCCAGGAGCCAGACGGCGAGCCGGCGGCCGAAGTCGCCGCGAACGAAATCGAGCACGGCCGCCCGCAGGCAGAAGCGGCTGCGCTCGGCCGCGAAGCCGAACACCACGCCGAGGACGAGGGCACCGAGCGCGGCCGCGGGACCCTCGCCGATGCGCTCGACGAGCCAATCCAACGGCATGTCGATCTCCCGAACTTCTATATCAGAGAACGCGAATATAGTTCGGAGGCGGCGGCCGGGCCTTGATCGGCGTCAATCGGCGCGGTCAGGGCTGCGTGCGGCGGAAAACACGTGGGAAGGTGTCCCGCAGCGCGTCGGAGAGGCGGCCTTCCAGGACGAAGTAGATGCCGAGGCGCGCGCCGAGGAAGATGCCCGCCAGCGCGACGGGCCAGCTGAGGGCGAGCAGCGATCCGGCCGTCAGCCCTTGCCCGATGGTGCAGCCCCCGGCCGCGACACCGCCGAAGCCCATCAGGGCGGCCCCGAGCAGATGGCGGCGCATCTCGCGCGGGTCGTCGAAGGCCTCCCAGTGGAACTGCCGGCCCCGGACGGCCGCGAGGCCGGACCCGGCCACGACACCGAAGACGCTCGCCACGCCAAAGTCAGCGAGGCTGTCGGTGGCCGCGACAATCCCGAAGAGGGCCCGCGCGACCGGCCCGACGAAGGTCAGGCTCTGGGGTCTCGGTGTGGCGAACTCGTCGACCAGGACGCCCGTGGCCACCCAGCCGGCCACCACGCCCAGGCCGAGCGCCGCGCCGGCGCCGACGAGCCGCGGCGTGCGGGCGAGGCGCCGGTCGGAGAGGGCCCAGGCGGCGAGGCCGAGCAGCAGCGCCCCGGCCAGCGCCGGGCGCCCGAGCGGTCCGATGGCGGCCTGCGCCATGTCGGCGAGGTCTGCGCGCCGACCGTCCGGCAGGGGAACCTGGATGGCCTCGAGGGTGCCGATCCTGAAACCCGACAGGATGCCGCGCAGGCTCGCGTAGGCGACCGCGCCGAAGACGAGGATCACCACCAGGCTGCGCAGGTCGCCGCCGCCGAGCCGGACCAGGGAACCGATGCCGCAGGTGCCGATCAGCGACATGCCGATCCCGAACAGGAGGCCGCCGAGGGCGATCGAGAGGAGCGGCAGCGCGGCCGGCACGTAGGTGGTCGCCGCCGGATCGAGGAGGCCGGCGAGGACGAGCCCCTGGGTTCCCGCCAGCGCGATGGCGAGCCCGAGGGCGAAGACCTTGAGGCGGCGGGTGTCGCCCGCCGTCACCCAGTCCTCGATGGCGCCGAAGGTGCAGAGCCGGCCGCGCCGCAAGGCGAAGCCGCAGACCGCGCCGGTGGCGAAGCCGGAAAGTCCGACGGCCCATTCGGGGTGCACCATGGCGGGCGTCCTCCGGCGCCGGGCCAGCCGTCAGCGGCCCGCGGGCGCCTTCTCGGACCGGTCGAAGGCGGGGTGGCAGAAGATGGAGTAGACGAGGGCGATGACGCGCCGGACGTCGTCGTTGGCGAGGCTGTAGTAGATGGTGTTGCCGTCCCGGCGGGTGGTGACGAGCTCGTCCTCGCGCAGGCGGGCGAGCTGCTGGGAGATCGTCGGCTGGCGGAGCGACAGGATGCGCTCGAGGTCGGAGACGGAGCGCTCCTTCTCGGACAGGAGGCACAGGACGATCAGCCGGCTCTCGTGCGAGATCGCCTTCAGGAAATCGCTGGCGTCGCGGGCGCGCCGCATGAGCTGCTCGAGTTCCGGAGAGAACTCGGCGCCGCCCTCCAGCTCGCGCTCGATGCGTTCCGATACGATCCTGGTCATCGGGTCCTCGCGATCCTCCTCGCCTAGCCGGCGCCGCCGGCGTGCTTCCTCAGGAGCGAGCCGAGCAGGCCCCAGAACATGGACTCGTCAGCGTAGCCCGTGATGCGTCCGATCTCGCGGCCGTCGTCGACCAGGATGAAGGTCGGGGTGAACACGACCGGGCCGGCCAGGCTGAGGTCCTCCGGCATCCGGTCGAGATCGGCGCGGCGCAGGGGCGCGGTCCGCCCCTCGTCTGTCTTCGGGTAGACGGGCCCGACCTGGGCTCGCCAGCGCTCGCACCAGGCACAGCCGGTCCGCTCCACCATCAGGAGCTCGGCGGCTCTCGCCTCGGCACCCGCGAGAAGGAGCACCGCGGCGAACCCGATCATCGTCAGACGCACGTGCATGTGCTCGCCCCTGCGGCCCGGCATCCCGCGGCCCCTATCTTTATCATGGAAAGTGAATATAGTTGAGGATCGCGCGCGGCGCCAGTGTCGGCGGCGCCCGGCCGCGGTCAATCTCCCAGAGGACCCGATGGATTTCGACGTGTCCCTGCCCGCAGCCTTCGCGGCCGGCCTCGCGTCGTTCCTGTCGCCCTGCGTGCTGCCGCTGGTCCCGCCCTATCTGTGCTTCCTGGCCGGGATGGGCATGGAGCAACTCGCCGGTTCGGAGCGGGAGGGCACCGCGCGGCTGCGTCTCTTGACGGTCGCCGTCGCGTTCGTGCTCGGCTTCGGAACGGTGTTCGTCGCGCTCGGGGCCACCGCCAGTCAGGTGGGCCGGCTCCTGGCGGAGCACCTGCGTCTCCTCACCATCCTGTCGGGCGTCGCCGTGGGGGTGATGGGTCTGCATTTCCTCGGCGTGCTGCGCATCGGGCTGCTCCATCGCGAGGCCCGCCTGCAGGTGGATCGCAGGCCCGCGGGCCTCGCCGGGGCCTATCTGGTCGGCCTTGCCTTCGGGTTCGGGTGGACACCCTGCGTCGGGCCCGTGCTGACCACGATCCTGTTGGTCGCGGCCCAGTCGGACGGGGCCGCGAAGGGGGCGGGGCTGCTCGCCGTCTATGCCGCCGGGATCGGTCTGCCGTTCATGGCTGCCGCGGCCTTCGCGGGGCCGTTCCTGCGGCTCGCGGGGCGGTTCCGGCGGTACCTCGGCGTGGTCGAGAAGGCGACCGGCGGCGTGCTCGTGGTGACCGGCCTTCTCTTCGTGACCGGGAGCATGCCGACCGTCGGGCAGTGGCTCCTCGACACATTTCCCGCGCTCGGACGGATCGGCTGACAAGACAAAAGGGAGGACTTCGATGATTTCCCGCCGCCATCTTCTCGCCGCGACCGGCGCCACCGTCCTGGCCGGCCGGCCCGCTCCGGCCGGGGCCGCGCCCGTCCCGGACGAGTCCGGGCTCTACCAGCTGCCGTGGTTCCTGGAGAGCTTCCTCGACCTGTCGGAGGATCTCGCCCAGGCGACGCAGGACGGCAAGCGCTTCGCGGTCCTGTGGGGGCTGAAGGGATGCCCGTATTGCAAGGAGCTGCATACGGTGAACTTCGCCGACCCGGCCATCGAGGGCTACGTCCGGGATAATTTCGTCATCCTCCACCTCAACCACATCGGCGCGCGCGAGGTGACGGACTTCGACGGCGAGAGGCTCGGCGAGAAGGCCTTCGGGGAGAAGTATGCGGTCCGCTTCACGCCGACGGTCCAGTTCTTCCCCGAAGCCGCCGAGGGCCTGAAGGGCAAGGCTCCGCAGGTGCGCGAGGTCGCCCGCATTCCCGGCTACCTGAAGCCGGAGCCGTTCCTGGCGATGTTCAGGTTCGTCCGGGAGAAGGGCTACGAGGCCGGCAGCTTCCAGGACTGGCTGCGCAAGCGGGGGGCCTGAGCCCCCCGCTGCGGCGTGCGTCTACTTGTTGACCGGCGACTCCGGGTCGAACAGGGCCGCGACCGCGTCCTTGATCTGCGCCTCGCTCAGGAATTTCGACGGCCCGAAGCGGGGCATGTTCGAACAGGCCAGCGTCGTGTGCGAGTTGTAGATCTTCGCGTAGGCGTCCCGGGCGGCCGCGGCGGCGTAGCCCTTGGCCTTGCCGTAGCCGGTCAGGCTCGGGCCGAGGGTGCCGAAGCTGACCTCCTTCGGGTCCATCTGGTGGCACGCATAGCAGTTGCCGCCGTTCACCGTGTCGGGACCGTCGGAGAACTGGCCCCCGCGGCCGTTGTTGGCGAGCGCCAGGCCCTTCTTCCAGTCGCCGACGACCTTGCCGTCGGCAGGATAGACCACGCCCGCCGCGGCGGCGGCCTGGATCTTGGCGGCGACGTCCGGTGGCGGCGCATTGCGGTAGAGGTTGCAGAGCGCCTGGACCTCGTCGGTCTCCAGGCGGGTCTTCCACTCGTCGGGCTGCACCTTCGACCAGCTCGACTTCATCATGGCGGCGAGGGCCGCCGGCTCCGGATGAGTCTTGGCCTTGTCGTCCGCGACGGCGCCGGCGGCGATCGAGACGACGGCGGCGGCCGCGACGGCGGCGGCCGGGATGAGGCGTGTCTTCATGGCGTCGTCCTCAGCGCTTGATGGAGGGGACCAGGATCTCGCCGCCGTCGGCGCGGGCGACGAGGTACAGGGACAGCGCCGTCACGATGTCGGAGCCGTAGTCGACGGAAGGCAGCCGCTGCTGGCGGAAGCAGTCCCAGAGCCGGTTCTGCATGGTGCGCAAGGCCGTCTGCGACACGCGGTAGGTCGGCCAGGAGCCCATGGATTCCTGGGCCGTCTTGCCGGGCTTGGCGAAGTCCGGGAGGTTGGTGGTGCGGATGCGCAGGCCGGTCTCGCCGTGGCAGGTGGCGCAGGAGAAGTCCATCACGCCGGACCGGCGGAAGAACATGGCCTCGCCGGCCTCGAACATCTCCTTCTCTCGGGGATGCTTCAGCTGGGCCTCGTATTTCATCCCGCTCGACTTGTTGGCGACGTAGGCGGTCAGGTCCTCCAGGTCGGAGGCGACGCCGGGCCGGGAGAAGCGGCGTGCGACGACCTCCTTGGTGTCGAGGCCCTGGATCTTGTCCATGCACCACAGGAGCCGGACCTCCAGGTCCATGACCTTGTCGGCGTCGGCGAAGTAGCGCGGCAGGCGCGCGAAGGCGCCTTCCAGCTTGCCGGGTCCCTCGCCGAGATCGCAAGTCTCCAGGCTGGCGTCCTTCGTGCCGCGCTTGGTCGACCACAGGACCTCGCCCCGGTCGACGGCCAGGAAGCCCGGGTTCGACATCGGGTCGCTGATCATGTCGCGATAGCGCTGGATCTCCGCCTCGCTCGACCCGGCCTCCTGGGCCCGGCCCGCGCCGGACGGCATCAGGGCCACCGCCAGGGCCAGCGCCGCGGCGGTTCTCATCACGTGCTGCTTCATGCTTCCTCCCACGCCCCTCTGCCGAGGGCACCTCTTGCGGATATCCCGGGGAAGGCCGACCATCGCCCCCTGCGGCGGGCCCCGGAGACGGGGGCCGGCGGGAGGCTTTATGATCCCCCTTGAATATTCCGAAACCATCATATAGTTCTTGAACCGATTTGAAAAGCGCGTCTTTGGGCGGCGTCGGAAGCCCGGGAACGACGGCAACGGGAGGAGACCGGACATGGAGTTCAAGGAAGCGCGGTGGACACGCCGCCAGACTCTCGCCGCCGGGGCCATCGCGGCCTTCGCGGCCGCGCTCGCCCCCCGGCTGGCTCTCGCCACCGAGGCCGACGTCGCCGGAGAACTGAAGAAGCTCTATGGCGACAAGAGCTTCGCGGAGGGCCGCATCAAGCTCGACATTCCGCAGATCGCCGAGAACGGGCTGGTGGTGCCGCTCAACATCGACGTGGAAAGCCCCATGACGGAGGCGGACCATGTCAAGGCCGTGCATGTCTTCGCGGACGGCAACCCGCTGCCGCAGGTGCTGACCTACCAGTTCACGCCCGAGAGCGGGAAGGCCTCGGCGTCGACCCGCATCCGCCTCGCCCAGACGCAGAACGTGATCTGCGTCGCCGAGATGTCGGACGGCAAGCTCTTCACCGCCAAGGCGAACGTGAAGGTCACCATCGGCGGCTGCGGCGGCTGAAGGCGCGCCCGACGCGCCCCGTCACGATCGCAAGAGGCAAAGGACAAGACCATGACCACCAAAGCTCAGCCGCGCGTGCGCGTCCCGGCCCAGGCCAAGGCCGGCGAGATCATCGAGATCAAGAGCCTGATCTCCCACGAGATGGAATCCGGCCAGCGCAAGGACGCCGAGGGCAAGCAGATCCCGCGCAAGATCCTGAACACCTTCCAGGCGTCCTTCGACGGCAAGCCCTTCTTCACGGCGTCCTGGTTTCCGTCGATCTCGGCCAACCCCTACCAGTCGTTCTTCTTCAAGGCGACCCGGTCGGGCGAGTTCAAGTTCACCTGGCGCGACGACGACGGGTCCATCGCCGAGCATGTCGCCAAGCTGACGGTGGCCTGAGCCGCCGGCACCGATCCGCGGCGGCGGCGAGCCGCCGTCCCCCTCGCGAGCGGCCGCCCCGGCGTGCTGCGCCGATCCCGTCGAACGCCCGAGCCCCGCTCGCGGCGCAGCGCCCCCGTGCGTCCCGACCTCCGGGAGACCGAATCCAATGATCTCGCGTCGTGAATTCCTGCAGGCGGCTGCCGCCGCCTCGACCATCGCCGGGGCCTCCGGGCTCGGGCCGCTCGGGCGGGCGGCGGCGCAGCAGCGGCTCTCCCAGGCGGCGCTGACCGCCTTCGAGCCGCTCGGCAACGTCACCCTCCTGCATGTGACGGACATCCACGCCCAGCTGATGCCGCTTCACTTCCGCGAGCCGTCGGTCAACCTCGGGGTCGGGGAGGCCAACGGCCGGCCGCCGCACCTGACCGAGGCAGCGTTCCGGGCGTGGTTCAAGATCCCGGCCGGGAGCCCTGAGGCCTTCGCGCTGACCAGCGAGGACTTCGTCGCGCTCGCCCGGCAATATGGCCGGATGGGCGGCATGGACCGGGTCGCGGCGGTGGTGAAGCAGATCCGCGCGGAGCGGGGCGCGGACCGGACGCTGCTCCTCGACGGCGGCGACACCTGGCAGGGCAGCTGGACGGCGCTGCAGACCAAGGCCCAGGACATGGTCGAGGTCATGACCGCCCTCGGCACCGACGCCATGACGAGCCATTGGGAATTCACCTACGGCGAGGAGCGGGTGAAGGAGATCGTCGACGCGCTCCCCTTCGCGTTCCTGGCGCAGAACGTGCGCGACAACGAATGGCAGGAGAAGGTCTTCGAGGGCACGAAGATCTTCGAAAAGGGCGGCGCGAAGATCGCCGTCATCGGCCAGGCCTTCCCGCGCACGCCGATCGCCAATCCGCGCTGGATGATCCCGAAATGGGAGTTCGGCATCCGGGACGACGATCTGCAGAAGGAGGTCGACGCGGCGCGGGCGGCCGGGGCGGACGCGGTCATCGTGCTGTCCCACAACGGCTACGACGTCGACGTGAAGATGGCGGGCCGGGTCAGGGGCATCGACGTAATCCTGGCGGCGCACACGCACGACGCCATGCCGGGGGTCATGAAGGTCGGCGACACGATCCTGGTCGCCAGCGGCTCGCACGGGAAGTTCGTCTCGCGCCTCGACCTCGACTGCGGCGGCGGCAAGGTCCGGGGCTACCGGTACAAGCTGATCCCGATCTTCGCGGACGCGATCGCGCCCGATCCGGAGATGGCGGCGCTCGTCGCCCGGATCCGTGCGCCATACGGGGAGGTGCTCGGCCGCGAGCTGGGCCGGACCGAATCCCTGCTCTACCGGCGCGGCAACTTCAACGGCACCTTCGACGACCTGATCGCCCAGGCGATGCTCGCCGAGCGGGACGCCGAGATCGCGCTGTCGCCCGGGTTCCGGTGGGGCGGCACGCTGGTGCCGGGCGACGCGATCACGTTCGAGGCGCTCGCCAACGCCACCGCTATGACGTACCCGGCCTGCTACCGGACGGAGATGACCGGCGAGATGCTGAAGACGATCCTCGAGGACGTCGCCGACAACATCTTCCACCCTGACCCGTATTTCCAGGGCGGGGGCGACATGGTGCGGGTGGCCGGCATGGGATACCGCATCGACGTCGGCAGGCCGATGGGCAGCCGCATCTCGGAGCTGACACACCTCAAGTCCGGCCAGCCGATCGAGCCGTCGCGCAAGTACGTGGTCGCCGGCTGGGCGAGCGTGAACCAGGGCACCGAGGGGCCGCCGATCTGGGACGTGGTCGGGCGGCACATCGAGCGGGAGAGGACGATCCGCGTCGAGCCGAACCGGTCCGTCAAGGTCGTGGCGAGCTGAGCGGGAGGGGAACATGAGCGAGGGAGCGACCAAGGGCATGAGCCGCCGCGGACTGCTCGCGGGGCTCGGGGCCGGGGCGGTGGCGGCCGGCGCGGCCGGCGCCGCGCGGGCGGGGGGCACGCCGGATCCGGCGATCGTGGAGAAGCAGGACTGGCAGCAGTTCCTCGGCGACGGCGTGGCGTCCCGGCCCTACGGGAAGCCTTCCCGGTACGAGGCCCACGTGGTCAAGCGCGACGTCGAATGGCTGACCGCGGGCCGGGAATCCTCGGTCAACTTCACGCCGCTGCACGAACTCGACGGCATCATCACGCCGAACGGGCTCTGCTTCGAGCGCCACCACGCCGGCATCGCGGAGATCGATCCGGCGAAGCACCGGCTGATGATCAACGGCCTCGTCGAGAAGCCGCTCGTCTTCACCATGGACGACATCAGGCGGATGCCGCGCACCAACCGGATCCACTTCCTGGAATGCGCGGCCAATTCCGGCATGGAGTGGCGCGGCGCGCAGCTCAACGGATGCCAGTTCACCCACGGCATGATCCACAACGTGATGTACACGGGCGTGCCCCTGAAGGTCCTGCTCGACGAGGCGGGGCTGAGGCCCGCCGCGCGGTGGATCATGGTGGAGGGCGGTGACGCCTCGGCGATGAACCGCTCCATCCCGATCGAAAAGGCGCTCGACGACTGCCTGATCGCGTTCAAGATGAACGGCGAGGCGCTCCGGCCCGAGCAGGGCTACCCGCTCAGGATCGTGGTGCCGGGCTGGGAAGGCAACATGTGGGTGAAGTGGCTGCGTCGCATCGAAGTCGGCGACCAGCCCTGGCATGCGCGTGAGGAGACGTCGAAATACACCGACCTCCTCGCCGACGGCCGGTCGCGCCGCTTTACCTGGATCATGGACGCCAAGTCGGTGGTGACCAATCCCAGCCCGCAGGCGCCCCTCCGGTTCCGGGGACCGAACGTTCTCACGGGCATCGCGTGGTCAGGGCGGGGCGCGATCAAGCGCGTCGACGTCACCCTGGACGGGGGGCGGAACTGGCGGCCGGCCCGTCTCGACGGCCCGGTCCTGCCGCGGTCGGTCGCGCGCTTCTACGTCGACTTCGACTGGCAGGGGGAGGAGATGCTGGTCCAGTCCCGGGCGGTCGACGACACCGGCTACGTGCAGCCGACCAAGGCGGAGCTGCGCGCCGTGCGCGGCGTCAACTCGATCTACCACAACAACGGCATCCAGACCTGGCTGGTGCGGGGCAACGGGGAGACGGAGAATGTCGAGATTTCGTAGCGCCGCCGTCGCCGCCACGCTCGTCCTCCTGGCGGGCACGGGGGCCGAGGCCGGCAAGCTCGGGCTCGGCCGCGAGGCGCTGCCCGAGGAGGTCGCCGCCTGGGACATCGACGTGCGCCCGGACGGGCAGGGGCTGCCGCCCGGTCGGGGCTCCGTCAGGCAAGGCGAGGCGATCTTCCTGGAGAAATGCGCGATCTGCCACGGCGAATTCGGCGAGGGCGCCGGCCGCTGGCCGGTGCTGGCCGGCGGACAAGGCACGCTCAAGGGCGCGAGCCCGGAGAAGACGATCGGCAGCTTCTGGCCCTTCGCGTCCACCGTCTTCGACTACATCCGCCGGGCCATGCCGTTCGGCCAGGCGCAGTCGCTGACGGACGACGAGGTCTACGCCCTGACGGCGTTCCTGCTGTCGATGAACGACGTGGTCAAGGACGACTTCGTGCTCTCGCGAGAGACCTTCAGGTCGGTGAAGCTGCCCAACGAGGGCGCCTTCTACATGGACGACCGGGAGACCACCGAACGGAGCTTCTGGAAGGCCGATCCCTGCATGACGAACTGCAAGCAGACGGTCGAGATCGTCGGCCGGGCCCGGGTCATCGACGTGACGCCCGACGACAAGGACAAGAGCCTCAAGGTCGAGTAGATCTCGGGCGATCCGTCCTGCGGGGAGGAGCGGAGAGGAGGCCGATCCCGATGCGCAAGCCGGTCCTGGCGCGATTTCTCGGAGCCGCGGCGACGGGCGCGGTGCTCGCGGGCGAACCGGCGCTCGGGGGCGAGCCGGCCGTCGCCCCCCCGCGGAGCCCGATGGTTCGCTCGATCGAGGGCGATCCCGCGCTCGGCGAATATCTCTCGGGGGAATGCGTCACCTGCCATCAGCTCTCGGGCAACCAGGACGGCATCCCGTCGATCGTGGGGTGGCCCGCGGCCTGGATGGTGGAGGCCCTGACCGAGTTCAAGGCCCACAAGCGGCCGAACCCCACCATGCAGACCATCGCATCCCGCCTCTCCGACGAGGAGATCGCGGCGCTGGCAGTCTATTTCGAGAGCGTCATCAAGCACCCGCCGCGGTGAGGCCGACGCTCAGGCCGTCCGGGGCGCGAGCGCGTCCGCGGCGAGCCCGTAGACCACCACGGGCCGGCTGCGGCCGCGAACCTGCAAGGGGCCGAGGTCCTGCAACTCGCCCGGGCGCGCGCCCGCCGCCGTGGCCGCCGCATCGGAGAGCAGGATTTCCCGGTCGAGCGCCCGGGTGGCCGCCTCGATGCGGCTCGCCACGTTGACGGTGTCGCCGAGGATCGTGAACTCGAGCCGGTCCTCGTCGCCGATCACGCCGGAGAAGATCTCGCCGCGGTGGAGCCCGATGCCGATCCTCACCGGGTCCTCCGCGAGGTCCCGGTTCCAGTCCGCGATCCTGCGGCTGAGGTCGCGCGCGAAGGCGAGGGCCCGGGCGGCATCGTCGGCGAGCGGGAGCGGCGCGCCGAAGACGATCAGGGCACCGTCCCCGATATACTTGTCCACGATCCCGCCCGCGCCGGCGGCGGCCTCGGCGATCCGGCGACGGAAGCTGGTCAGGAAGCGGGACAGGGTGGCGGGGTCCATGCTCTCGGCGCGGGCCGTGAAGCCGCGGATGTCGACGAAGACCACGGTTGCGACGCCGCGCCGGCCGGTGCGCAGGCCGCCGTTCTCGTCGCGCGACAGGTCGGACGCGACCTCGCGCGGCAGGAAGCGCTCCAGCCGCGCCCGGCGGCGGGCGTCCTCGATGGCCCGGTGCACCAGCCGGGTGGCGCGGCGTCCCGAGACGGCGGCGACCACGCCGACCATGACCAGCATGATGGTCCGCGCCACCATGGAGATCGTGTCGAAGTAGCGGGCCGGCGGCGCCACGACGCCCGGGTCGGCGAAGAGCGAGGCGGCGAGCGAGAGGCCGATCACGACCGCGACCAGGAGCCCCACGGAGAAGAGGCGGACCGCGGCGTCGAGGCGCAGCGCACCCAGGGCGAGCGCGACCGGCAGGAAGAAGGAGGCCGGCACGGCGTAGACCATCGCGGGGGGCAAGCCGGCGGTGGTGGTGGAGAGCAGCAGGATCCCGGCGACCAGGATCATGTCGCCGGCCGCGAACAGGAAGGCGTAGGCGCGCCGCCAGCGCGCGGGGGTCGCCACCCACAGGGATGCGGCCCCCGCCGCCAGCATCAGGACGATGAAGGCGATCAGGACCGGGACGAGCCGGTGGGCCGCATCGGGGGGCGCGACGTCGAGGAGGTTGCGGGCGACCACGACCGTGGCGAGAAGGACGCCCGCCACGGAGAGGCGGACCCAGGCGATCAGCCGCTCGGCCTCGATCTCGTGCCCGCGCAGGAGGGACCGGACGGACTCGCCATTCTCGTTCAAGCCGGGTCTCCCTCGATGCGGACCTGCCGGTCCCGGCCGCTCAGAGCGCCGCGCGGGGGTCGCGGCGGGCGAGGCGGGCGAGCAGGTAGTCGACCTCCTGGCGGGCGGTCGCGCTCAGGGCCGCGCCGGGCTTGCGCTGGGCGTCGTGCGCGATGGCGCCGCGCTTCTGCAGCACGTATTTGCGCACCGCCAGTCCGATGCCCTGCTGCTGCTCGTAGCGGATCAGGGGCAGGTGGGCGTCGAAGAGGTCGTGCGCGGCGTCCCGCTCGCCGGCCCGCGCCAGGCGCACGGTATCGGCCAGCATGTCCGGGAAGGCGTAGCCGGTCATGGCGCCGTCGGCACCGCGGTCCATCTCGAAATCCAGGAAGAGGCCGCCGTTGCCGCACAGGATCGAGAGCGGACGCAGCCTGCCCTCGGCCTGCATGCGGCGCAGCGCCGAGATCTTCTCGAGCCCCGGCCAGTCCTCGTGCTTCAGCATCACGCAGGAGTCCGAAGCCATGACGATCCGGCGGATCACATCGGGCGTCATGACGACCGACAGGGTCAGCGGATAATCCTGCAGCACCCAGGGGATGTCTTCGCCGATGGCCTCCACGGCCTGGCCGAAATAGGTGACGATCTGGTCGTCGGTCCGCAGCGAGGGCGTCGGGGCGATCATCACGCCGGCCGCCCCGGCGTCCATGGAGGCGCGGGCGAGGGAGCGCATGGCGGCGAAGCCGGGGGCCGAGACCCCGACGATCACCGGCACGCCGGCCCGGGCGACGACCTGGCGGACGATCGCCAGCGATTCCTCCGGCTCCAGCTTCGGGGCCTCGCCCATGATGCCCAGGATGGTCAGCCCGGTGACGCCGCAGGCCTTGTAGAAGTCCGTCATGCGGTCGATCGACGGGCGGTCGAGGGCGCCGTCCGGGGTGAAGGGCGTGGCGGCGATGGCATAGACGCCGGCCGCGGTGTGGTCCAATCGCATTCCAGGCCTCCTCGGGAGACGGCATCCGCGTCCGCTCCCGGGAGAGGGTGCGCCGTCGGTTGCCCACCCTCTCGGCAGAATTCCGGGCTTGTCAATCGCGCCGGAGGCAGGGCGGCCCGGCGTGACCGGCGGAGGTGCGTGCGGCCGGCGACCGCGTCAGGCGCGCGGCATGCCCGTCGGGCGGGCCAGGCGGCGCTGCGCGGCGGTCCGGAACGGGGCGTTGGGCGCGCCGTAGCCGTCGTAGCCGCCCTGCCGCTCGACCACCTCGAAGAAGAGGCCGCCGCTCTGACTGCGGCTGTAGAGCTGCAGGAAGGTGCCGCGCGCGTCGCGGTCCATCATGATGCGCGCCGCCTTGAGGCGGGCCAGCAGGTCGGGGTCGAGGCCCAGGCGGGCGTCGAGGTCGTCGTAGTAGTTCGCCCCGAACTCGAGCACCTGGAAGCCGCGGCGGGCGAGCGCCTCGGCGGTGGCGAAGATGTCGCCGGTCGCGAAAGCAATGTGCTGCACGGCTGACCCGAAGCTCTCGGCGATGAAGCGGGCGGCCTGGGTGCGGCCCGTCTCGGCGCCGTTCAGGGTCACCCGGAGCGCCTTGCCGGGGGTCGCGACGGCCTGGCTGCGGACGAGCCCGTCGGGATCGGCGACGTCGACCATCGGAGACTTCCCGGCGTCGAAGATCGCCTGGTAGAAGAGCGCCCAGCTCAGCATCTCGCCGTACGGCATGGTCTGTCCGATGTGGTCGATCCGGGTCAGGCCGACGCCGGGGCGCGGGCCCGGGCGCTCGATGCGGAAATCCACCTCCCACAGGCGGCCGAGATCGGTGCGGCCGTCGACGAAGCGCAGGACGCTGCCGCCGACGCCGCGCACGCCGGGGATCTGGAGTTCGCCGGGCGCGATCGCCTGCTCGAAGGGTTCGGAGCCGAGGGCGACCGCGCGGGCCATGGCGGCGGCAGCGTCGCCGACCCTCAGCGCGATCTCGCTGACGGTCGTGCCGTGGGTCACGTAGGCCGAATGGGCGAAGCCGGTCGTCTCGGTGTTGACGAGCAGGTTGACATCGCCCTGGCGCCAGAGCGTGACGGCCTTCGACACGTGCCTGCCGGCGCGCTCGAAGCCGAGCGTGGCCAGGAGTTCCTCGAGCGGCGGGGCCTCGGCGGCGCTGGTGGCGAATTCGACGAACTCCACCGCCTCGACCCTGGAGGGGGCGGGGATCTGCGGGAGGGCGGAGGCCACCGCGGGCTCGGCGGTCCGCACGCGGTCCATCAGGTTGACCAGGGCGCGATGACCGTCGGTGGCGACCATGCGGGGCAGGGCGCTGCGGTACTGGTCGTTGAAGATCTCAAGGCTCCACGGCCCGTCGTAGCCCGTCGCCATGACGGCGCGCGTGAAGCCGACCACGTCGAGGTCGCCCTCCCCGGGCATATTGCGGAAGTGGCGGGACCAGTAGAGGAGGTCCATCTCGATGGCCGGGGCGTCGGCGAGCTGCAGGAAGAAGATGCGGTCGCCCGGGATGCGGCGGATCGTGTCGACCGGAATGCGGCGGGCGAGGCTGTGGAAGCTGTCGAGGATGAGGCCGACGGCGGGGTGGTCGGCGCGGCGGACGATCTCCCAGGCATCGCGGTGGTCGTCGACGATGCGGCCCCAGCAGAGCGCCTCGTAGCCGACCCTGAGGCCGCGCTTCGCGGCCCGCTCGCCGAGTTCGCGGAAGTCGGCCGCGGCCCGGTCGACGCCGCCTAGGGCCTCCGGATGCACGGAGGAGCAGACCAGCATCAGGTCCGTGCCGAGGTCCTGCATGAGGTCGAACTTGCGCTCCGCCCGGGCGAAGGCGCGCGTGCGGTGGGGCTCGGGCAGGCCCTCGAAGTCGCGGAAGGGCTGGAACAGCAGGATCTCCAGGCCGTGGTCGCGGACCATGGCGCCGACTTCGCGGGGGGTGAGGTCGGAGGCGATGAAATCCTGCTCGAAGATCTCGATGCCGTCGAAGCCGGCGGCCGCGATGGCCTTCAGCTTGTCGCGGAAGTCGCCCGCGATCGACACGGTGGCGGTGGATGTCTTCATGCGACGTCTCCTCCTCGCGTCGACGCGCCCGCGCCCGGTCGGAACGCCGGCGGGCCTAAAGGCTGGCGAAGTGGCGGAGCATGCGCTCCGCATCGGGCTCGAGGCCGGTGAACAGGCGGAACGCGCCGACGGCCTGGAAGACCGCCATGCCGCCGCCCGAGAGCGTCCGGCAGCCGGTCCGGCGGGCCACGCGCAGGAGTTCGGTCTCGAGGGGGAAGTAGACCACGTCGGCGACCCAGAGGTCCGACCGCAGGAGATCGGCGGGGACGACCATGCCGGGATACTTCGCCATGCCGACCGGGGTGGTGTTGACGAGGCCGTCGGCGGCGCGGACCGCCTCGGCGACCGGCGGGCCGGCGAGGGCGCGGCCCCGGCCGAAGCGGTTGCACAGGTCGTCGGCGAGCCGGGCCGCGCGGTCCCGGTCCTGGTCGATGATGGCCACCTCGCCGGCCCCGAGGGTCAGGAGGGCATGCGCGACCGCGGAGCCGGCCCCGCCGGCGCCGAACTGGACCACCCGGCGGCGCGGGGCGTCGGGAAGCTCCCGACGGAAGCTCTCCGCGAAGCCCCACCAGTCGGTGTTGTGGCCGACGCGGCGGCCATCGCGCAGCACCACCGTGTTGACGGCGCCGAGCGCCGCGGCCTCCGGCGAGAGCTCGTCGAGGAGCGGGATCACGGACTGCTTGCAGGGGTGGGTGATGTTGAGCCCCTGGAAGCCCATGCGGCCGGCGGCCGTGAGGAGGTCCGGCAGGGCTGCGGCATCGAGACCGAGCCCCTCGAGGTCGATGAGCTTGTAGATGTAGCGCAGGCCCTGTTCGGCCCCCTCGCGCTCGTGCATGGCGGGCGTTCGCGAAGCCTGGATGGCGGCGCCGATCAGGCCGACCAGCACGGAAGGGCCGAGGATGGGGCCCGGCGACGGGGGCCTGGCGGGGTCGGTCGGCACGGACGGGTCTCCCTGTGGCGGGCCGATCATAGACGGAAGGGCCGCGGGGCGACCAGCCGGGTCGGTGGGCCGGGAGGCTCCCGGTCGAGTGCGGGCAGGGAAGCGGCGCGGATCGGCGGACGAGAGGGTGGCGGATGCGCATCGACGCGATGAACTGGATGCAGGTCGAGGCCTATCTCGCGGCGGACGACCGCTGCGTCGTGCCGCTCGGCTCCACGGAGCAGCACGCGCAGCTCAGCCTCGCGGTCGATTCCATCCTCTCCGAGCGGGTGGCGGTCGAGGCCGCGGAGCCGCTCGGGGTGCCCGTCTTCCCGGTGCAGGCCTACGGGGTGACGCCCTCGTTCCTCGCCTATCCCGGAACGGTGTCGCTGCGGCTTTCGACCTACGCGGCGCTGATCCGGGACGTGCTCGACAGCCTGCGGCGGGCCGGCTTCAGGCGCATCCTGTTCTGCAACGGGCACGGCGGCAACGCGCCGGCGCAGACGGTCTGCCTGGAATGGATGGGCGACAACCCGGGCACCTCCGTGCGCTTCCACAACTGGTGGAACGCGCCCCGGACCTTCGCGAAGGTGCAGGCGATCGATCCGGTCGCGTCGCACGCCTCCTGGATGGAGAACTTCCCCTGGACGCGGCTGCCCAACATCCGGGGGCCCGAGCACCGGAAGCCCATGACCGACCTGGACTTCATGCGCGTGCAAGGGCCGGAGGGCGTGCGGGCCCTGCTGGGCGACGGGAATTTCGGTGGGCTCTACCAGCGCAGCGACGAGGACATGCTGGCGATCTGGGCGGTGGCGGTGGAGGAGACGCGGGCGCTGATCGAGGGTCCCTGGGCATGATCGCCCGGCGCGCGGGGCCGGCGCGGCCTATTTCGAGTCGAGCCGGGTGACGCCGTCGAAGACGGCCGGCGGCGAGATGGCGAAGGTGCGGCAGCGTTCCTCGTAGAGCGCGTAGAGGCCCGAGAGGCCCGGCAGGCCGGTCCGGGCCAGGGCGGCGGCCGCCTCGGCGGCGGGCAGGAAGCGTCCGGCGCGATAGTCGTCGAGGAGCGCCGCGTGAGCGGTCCTGGCGGCCGCGAAGGCGGCGGAGGCGGCGAACTCCTCGTCGCCGACGAGCGTGAAGAGGCGCGAGACGGCGGTGCGGCCCTTCACCTGGGTGAGGTCGACCTCGATCCAGGCGTAGCCGGGCGCCAGCGCGGCCGTGCGCTCGTCGGCGAGGACGGGGACCCGGTAGGCGCGGGTGGCGCCCTCGAGGCGGGAGGCGAGGTTCACGGTGTCGCCCATGGCGGAGTAGTCGAAATGCTGGGCCGACCCGAAATTGCCGACGCTGCAGGGCCCGGTCGCGAGCCCGATCCCCGCGCGGACCTCGACGAAGGTGCGGCCCTTGGCGGCGGCCTCCCCGCGGAGCACGTCGTTGAAGGCCTTGAGGGCCTCGAACATGCCGAGCACCGCCTCGGCGGCGTGGCGGGCATGGTCGCGGTCGTCGAGCGGGGCGTTCCAGAAGGCGACGATCGCATCCCCGATGTACTTGTCGATGGTGCCGCTCGACTTCAGCACCAGGTCGGTCATCGGCGTGAAGTAGCGGTTCATGAAGCTCGTCAGTTCCTGCGGGTCCATCGGCTCCGTGATGGTGGTGAAGTTGCGCAGGTCGCTGAACATGACCGTCAGGGTCCGCTCCTCGCCGCCGAGCACCAGCCTGTCGGGGTCGGACACCAGGCGTTCGATCACGGCGGGGGAGACGAAGCGGCCGAAGGCCTCGCGCACCCATTTGCGCTGGCGCTGCTCCGACCAGTAGAGCGCGATGGTGCCGGACAGGTAGACGGCGCTCGCCGGCAGCCAGGGGGCGATCGGATCGAGGAGCAGGCCCTGCCGGTCGAAGGCGAGCCAGCTCGCGGCGAAGATGCCGAGGGTGGCGGCGCCGCCGATCAGCGCGCCGCCGACGGGACCCGCCCGCGCAAGGAGCAGGGCGAGGGCGATGGCGAGGACGACGCCGGCCGCCCGTTCGGCGCCCGGGGCCCAGTCGGGTCGCACCAGCCGAATGCCGGCGAGCAGGTTCTCGATGATCTGCGCATGGACGTCGACGCCCGGGACCGCGGCGTCGAGAGGGGTCGCGCGCATGTCCAGGAGGCCCGCGGCGCTGGTCCCGACCAGCACCACGCGGCCCTCGAGTTCGCGGGCGTCGTAGTCGTCCGAGACCACGCGCCAGAAGGGGATGAAGAGCCGCGGGTCGGACTTGCGGTAGCGGACGCGCAGGTCGCCGTTGGCCCCGGTCTCGGCGTCGATGGCGCCGATCCGGACCGCGGTGACGCCGGTCCTGGCGCCGAAGCCCGTCTCGCCCGACGCGTTCGAGCCCTTGATCACGAAGGTCGAGGCACCCTGGGCGATGCGCAGGCTCTCGGCCGCCAGGCTCGGGACGAGCTGGGTCCCGCGCCGCACGAAGAGGGGCACGCGGCGGACGATCTGGTCCTGGTCGGGCAGCCAGTTGACGGCGCCGAAGCCGGCCGCCGCGGCGGTTAGGGCCGGGATCGGCAGCAGGGCGCCCTCGAAGGCGGGAATGAAGGGGCGGGGGTCGTCGCCCGCGAACGCGAAGCCGGCGCGCTCCGGGATCTCGGCCGGGCCGGTCGCGGTCTGGGTCAGGACCACGCCCATCACCACCGGCGCCGCCGCGATCGCATCGGCGAAGGCCGCGTCCGGGCCCGGGTCGTCCGCGAGCGCCTGCCTTAGGGCTTCCCGGCCCGGGCCCTCGGGGACGCGCTTGAGGAGCGCGTCGCCCGCGGTCCGATCCGGCTCCGCGAAGGCGATGTCGAAGGCGATCACGGCCGCGCCGGCATCCAGAACCTTGCGCACCATCCGGGCCATCTCGCTGCGCGGCCAGGGCCATTGGCCGAGGGTCGCGATGGAGACGTCGTCGATGTCGACGATCCGGACGGGCATCTCGGGATCGGGGGTGCGGGGCCGCAGCACCTGGTAGACGTCGAAGAGATCGGTGCGCGCGCGCTCGATGACGGAGACCTGTCCCCAGACCAGACCCAGAGCGACGAGGCCGGCCGCCGAAACCGCGAGCGAATAGATGGCGCGCAAGGAAATGCCCCGTTCCGGCGCGCAGGGGCAGACCGGCACGCCGGCTCCACGCTGCCCGCCCGTGCTGAAATGTCAAGCGGTCCGCCGGACCGGGCGGCGGCGTCGACAAGAACCTTCCCTGCGGTCAATTCCGCGTCATCGGCCGCAACCGGAACGAAAAAGGCGCAGGTCCAGCTCTCCGGAGGGCTTCGAAAGTTGCATGCAATCTGATATCTTAATGAGTGGTGAAGGGTCGGGGCCGGGGCTGGCCTTCGATTTGAGCAAGGATTGGGCCGTGCGGCATCTCCGGCGCGGCGAAAGCTGTCGTCCCCGCATTTTGGCGACTCCCCCCTGTCGATCGTCTGGAGGCGCATCCATGGCATTCCTTTATCGCGTTCTGGCCACGGGCCTCCTGATCGCGCTCGGCGCCAGCCTCGGCAACGGCGCGCAGGCGATCGAGGCGAGCGGCACCACGGTGGCGGTCAACCCGGCGGCCGCGGCCCAGGGCAGCACCGGCCGCCGGATCCTCAAGGTGGACGGCCCGGTCTTCATGGGCGACAAGGTGCAGACGGGGCCGCAGGGCGAGGCCCAGATCGAATTCCGCGACAACACCAAGCTGGTGGTCGGCCAGAACTCGTTCCTCACCATCGATGCCTTCGTGTTCAACGACGACAATTCGGCCCGCAACATCACGGTCAATGCCGGCAAGGGCGTGTTCCGGTTCATCACGGGCACGAGCGAGCACCAAGCCTATTCCATCAAGACTCCGACGGCGACCATCGGCGTGCGCGGCACGCGGTTCGACTTCGCGGTCGGGCAGGGCGGCGAACTGACCCTGGCGCTCTTCGACGGCGCCGTGAAGCTCTGCTCCCAGGGGAAGTGCGAGATGGTGGTCGGCACCTGCGCGATCGCCCTGGTGCCGTCGCGCGGTAAGGTCGAGAAGGTGGCGGCCGAGGAGACCCGGCAGAAGCTGATCGCCCAGCGGCTTCCCTACGTCGTCTCGCAGGCCTCGCTGGCCGCCCGGTTCCGGGTCGACGCGAGCGGATGCCGCGGCAGCCGGGATGCCCGCGTCGCGCCGAGCCGCGGGCAGGTCGCGGCGTCGACGCCCAAGGTGGCGGCGGCCCGGGCGGCCGCGGTCGGGGGCGGCGGGACCGTCGATCCGGGCCCGCGCGGCGGCGGTGGCAAGGACAAGGGCGGCAAGGGCGGCGGCGAATCCGGCGGCGGCGAAGGCAGCGGCACCGGCGGGACCGGCGGCACGGGCGGAACGTCCGGCGGCGGCACCGGCGGCAGCGGCGGCGGCGGTGGCGCCGAGGGCGGCGGCGGCACGGGCGGCGGCGGCGGCACGGGCGGCAGCACCGGCGGCACCGGCGGGACGCGGGGAACGCGTGGCGGCGGCGAGGGCGGCCGGGGCGGCGGCTGACGGTCGGAAGGGCCTCACGGCCCGGCCGTCAGTCGGTCCGATTGCAGAAGCTGGCGTTGCCGAGCCCCGTCCCGACGGACGGGACGGCCCAGGACTCGACATCCTTCATCGCGGGACCTCTCGGACAATCCCTGCAGGACGGAGTCGTCGTGAAGAACGATGGCCGGCTCCGCGCCGCCGAGGCGGGCGGAGAACTCGCGCGGCAGGTTGAAGCGCGTGCTCGACCGGTTGCCGGGGAGGTTCTGGGCGCCGCGGTCGATGGAGAGTCCAGCTCGATCACGCCCGGGCAGACCCCGTCACGGACGGCAGGCGGCGTCCGCCGTGCTGCGCCAGGATCCCCTCCGGCCCGACCTTGCTGGCGTCCACTGGACGTCCTCCCCCCGCAAACACGCGGGAACCAACGCGTAAGGGGGACGGGAGGGCCGTTCTGCGGCCCGGCACCGGCGCCCGCGGGGGCGGCGAAGCGCGGGCGGGGGCCGAGATGACTTTTGCCTCACAGGTTTACCGAGATGGCGGAAAGGACTCTCTCCTAGGCCCCGCAAAATGCTAGGGTCCTGGACAATCAACCATGCATTAACCATCTGCGGCTCGAAACCATTTCCCCTCCACGTTCCGCTCCCGGGTTTCCGCCTGGAGCGGCCACCCGGACAGTCAGGCAACGATGCAAGTCGGCCAACCGAATCCGATGGGCAGGGCCCGTCCCCTCGCCTTCCTCCGGACCCGGCTCGTCCTCGGCCTGGGCGCGATCAGCATCGCGGTCAACATGCTGTATCTCACCGGCTCGCTCTTCATGCTGGAGATCTACGACCGCGTGATCCCGAGCCGGAGCGTGCCCACGCTGATCGGCCTCTGCGTGATCGCCGGCGTGCTCTACGCGTTCCAGGGCCTGCTCGACGCCTGCCGGGGCCGGGCTCTCGTGCGCATCGGCACCGCCTTCGACGCCACGCTCGCCCCGAAGGTTTTCAGGGCGATCGGCCGCGCGTCGATGAGCGGACAGAACTCGGCCGACGGGCTGATGCCCTTGCGCGACCTGGAGACCGTCCGGGGCTTCATCTCGGGGTCCGGGCCGCTCGCCTTCTTCGACCTTCCCTGGATCCCGGTCTACATCGTCATCTGCTACGCCTTCCATCCGCTGATCGGCTTTCTGGTCGTGTTCGGCGCGGTCCTGCTCGGGGGCCTCGCGCTCGCCTCGGAGCTCCTCGGCCGCGGGCCCGCCCGCAAGGCGGCGGGCCAGGCCTCGCAGCGGATCGTCCAGGCCGAGGCCATGCGGCGCAACGCCGAGGTGGCGCTCGTGCTCGGCATGCGCTCCCGCCTGCTCGCCCGCTGGGAGAAGGGCAACCGCGACTACCGCGAGGCGCACCAGCGCGCCGCCGACCTGACCATGGACCTCGGCAGCATCTCGAAGGTCGTGCGCTACGGGCTGCAGTCCGCCGTGCTGGCGCTCGGCGCCTGGCTGGTCATCGAGCAGCACGTGACGGGCGGCATCATGATCGCGGCGTCGATCCTGACCTCCCGGGCGCTCGCGCCGGTCGAGCTGGCGATCGCCAACTGGAAGAACTTCGTCAACTCCCGGCAGGCCTGGGAGCGCCTTTCCACGGTGCTCGCCCGCGTGCCCGAGGCCGATCCGCCCATGGCGCTGCCGGCGCCGACGCAGGGCATCGCGGCCTCCGCCCTCGTCGGCGGGCCGCCCGCCTCCCAGCGGATCGCGGTCGCGGACGTCACCTTTGCGCTCCGGGCCGGGCAGGGCCTCGGCATCATCGGGCCGAGCGGTTCGGGCAAGTCCTCGCTCGTGCGCCTGCTGGTCGGCGTCTGGACGCCGCTGCGGGGCAAGGTGCGGATCGACGGCGCGGCACTCGACCAGTGGGACGGGGATTCGCTCGGCCGCCACATCGGCTACCTGCCGCAGGACGTCGAGCTCTTCTCCGGCACGGTGGCGGAAAACATCGCCCGCTTCGACCCGCAGGCGAAGCCGGAGGCCGTCGTGGCGGCCGCCAAGGCGGCTGGCGTGCACAACCTGGTCCTCACCCTGCCGCTCGGCTACCAGACGCCGATCGGGGAGGGGGGCGCGGTGCTGTCCGCCGGGCAGAGGCAGCGGGTGGCGCTGGCGCGGGCGCTCTACGGCGACCCCTTCCTGGTCGTGCTCGACGAGCCGAACTCCAACCTGGACTCCGAAGGCGAGCAGGCGCTGACCGAGGCGATCCTCGGGGTGCGAGCCCGTGGCGGCGTCTGCATCGTGGTGGCGCACAGGCCGCGGGCGCTCGCCGCCGTCGACCTGGTCATGACCATGAGCGAGGGCCGCATGGTGGCGTTCGGGCCGAAGGAGGAGGTGCTCGCCAAGGTGCTGGCCCCGGCGCCCTCGCCGGTCGCCCGTCCCGCCGCCGCGGCCGGGGCTGGTAGCGGGATCGTCGCCGCCGGCGCCGCGGGTCCGTCGGCCGCGGCTGCCGCGGCCGCCGATCAGAACCGGTCCTTCGTGGTCCATCGGGGAAACAAGTGATGGTCGCTCTCTCACCCGAGGCCGCCGGTGCCGGACTGGGCGATGACGCGCAGCGTGCGCTCCGCTCCGTCTCGCGCCACCTCTCCCTCGGCGGCGTCTTCGTGGTCCTGCTGTTCGGGTTCGCGGGCGGCTGGGCCGCGACCACGGAGTTCTCCGGCGCGGTCATCGCGCCTGGCACGCTCGTGGTCGACAGCAGCGTCAAGAAGGTGCAGCACCCGGTCGGCGGCGTCGTCGGCGAACTCAGGGTGCGCGACGGCGACCGCGTGCAGTCCGGCGAGATTCTGATCCGTCTCGACGAGACGGTGACGCGCGCCAACCTGTCGATCGTCACCAAGAGCCTGGACGAGCTCTATGCGCGTCTCGCGCGGCTCGAGGCCGAGCGCGACGGAGCGCACGAGGTCGTGTTCCCCCCGGAGCTGACGTCCCGCGCCGACCAGCCCGAGATCCAGCGCCTCATGGCCGCAGAGAGCGGGCTTTTCCGGCTCCGGGCGGTGGCGCGCGACGGCCTCAAGGCGCAGCTCTCCGAGCGGGTCGCCCAGCTCAAGGAGGAGATCTCCGGCCTCACCTTCCAGATCGACGCCAAGCAGATCGAGCTCAACCTGATCGACGTCGAGCTGCAGGGGGTCAACGAGCTCTACAAGCAGAAGCTCACCACGCTCGCCCGGGTCAACCAGCTCGAACGCAACGTGGCGCAGCTCAAGGGCGACCGCGGCCGCCTCATCTCGGCGACCGCGCAGACAAAGGGCAAGATCGTCGAGACCGAGCTGCAGATCCTGCAGGTCGACCAGGATCTCCGCGGCGAGGTGGCCAAGGAGATGCGCGAGATCCAGGCGAAGATCGCCGAACTCGTCGAGCGCAAGGTCGCCGCCGAGGACCAGCTGAAGCGCATCGAACTGCGCGCGCCGCAGGACGGCGTGGTGCACCAACTGTCGATCCACACGGTCGGCGGGGTCATCGGCCCGGGCGAGCAGATCATGCTGATCGTGCCGGACTCGGACCGGTTGACCATCGAGGCCCGGATCGCGCCGCAGAACATCGACGACGTCCGGGTGGGCCAGGCCGCGACCCTGAAGTTCTCGGCCTTCAACGCGCGCACGACGCCGGAGGTGCAGGGCGAAGTGCAGCGGGTCTCGCCGGACCTGTCGGTCGACCAACGGACCGGTGCGGGATACTACACGGCGCGCATCTCGATCCTGCCGGACCGGCGCGTCGAGACCCTTCGCCTGATCCCGGGCATGCCGGTGGAGACCTTCATCCAGACCGCGCCGCGCACGGTCCTCTCCTACTTCACCAAGCCGCTGACCGACCAGCTGTTCAAGGCCTTCCGGGAGAAGTGATCAGTCGACATAGGCGAGGTCGCGCCCCGTTCCGGGGTCGCTCAGCCATTCGAGCTCGTCGGAGGGCACGACGATCGCGCCATAGGCCTCCACCCGATTGCGGCCGTTTGCCTTGGCGGCGTAGAGGGCCGCGTCGGCCTGGACCAGCATGGCTTCCACGGAGCCCGCGCGCGACAATTCCTGCACGCCGAAGCTCGCCGACACCACGATGGTCAGCCCGTCGTGCTGGACCGGCGTCCGCGCGACGGCCTCCCTCAGGCGTTCGGCGGTCTCCCAGCCGGCCTCGAGGCCGCAGCCGGGAAGGAGGATCATGAACTCCTCCCCGCCGACGCGGCCGATCTGGTCGTCGCGGCGGATCTCCGCCGACATGGTCTCGGCCACGGCGCGCAGGACGGCGTCGCCGCCGGCGTGCCCGTGGCTGTCGTTGACGTGCTTGAAATGGTCGAGGTCCATGGCGACCACGCAGAGCGGCTCGTCGTTCGAGGCGGCCCTCCGGCCGGCTTCCCGGGCCGCGAGGTCGAGCCCGCGGCGGTTGAGCGCGCCGGTGAGTTCGTCGACCATGGAGATGCGGCGGAGCTCGGATTCCAG
Source organism: Prosthecomicrobium sp. N25 (assembly GCF_037203705.1). Taxonomy (NCBI): domain Bacteria; kingdom Pseudomonadati; phylum Pseudomonadota; class Alphaproteobacteria; order Hyphomicrobiales; family Kaistiaceae; genus Prosthecomicrobium; species Prosthecomicrobium sp. N25. The sequence goes on along the minus strand of NZ_JBBCAT010000007.1, from coordinate 34,631 downwards.
GATGCGGCGGGCCTGGATCTCGGCGGCCAGCTCGGCCCGCGCGGTCTCGGCGCTGCGCTTCTCGACCTCGAGCTGGATGAGCGCGTCGTGGACCGCGGTGGTGTCGCTGAAGACGAGCAGGAAGCCGTCGCCGAGCGGAGCGGCCTTGACGTTGAACCAGCGGTAGGAGGCGGTGTCGAAATAATCGAAGTCGTCGGTCGTGCGCGCGACCATGACCCTCAGGTAGCGCTTCCAGACGCCCTTGGCGACGAGAGTCGGGTAGATGCCGAGCAGGCTCTTATTGACCACGTCGGCGGCGCGGCGGCCCGTGAAGGTTTCCGCCTTCGGGTTCATGGTGCTGACGCTCGCGTCGACGATCTCGCCGGTCGTGTTTCGGATCGCCTGGAAGGTGACGATCCCGACGGGGCTCGCCAGCATCACGGCGTTGAGGAGATCCTTCAGCATCTCCCGGGGGCGCGCCATGATGGCGAGGCGTAGGCTTCCGTCCTCGGCCAGGACCGGCAGGACCAGGCGCTCCCAGTGGTGCACCTCCACGGCGTAGCTCGCCCGGTGGACGGCGAGGGCGGGGCGGCGCTTGCGCACCACGAGGTCGTAGAGCTTGTTGAGGACCCCGCGGACGTCCGGCTCGAGGGTGCGGGTGGTCTGGCCGGTCATGTCGATGCCGAAGGCCGCCGCGACGGCCTCGCCGAAATAGTCGTAGTAGAACTCCTCGTCGGAGAGCGGGCGCAGGATGACCCAATAGTCGGGTCCGCCGGTCGCCCGCCGGGCCCAGAGGTCGGCGAGGCGGGGGAGGCGGTCTCCATCGGCGAGTGAGGTCCAGAGCATGTAGCAGAGGCGAGCCTCCGCACTCATGTCCCGGGTGTCCAGGTCGTCCAGAAAGGTCTCGCAGTACATGGGTCGAAACTCTCCCCCGCCTGGAGAGCTTCGCCTGCAAAAGTAAAAATTCCGAAGTCCACGGCCCCTGGACGGGCTCCAGATGATAAAAAATCCGAAGGCGGTCGGCGGAAGCGCCTCAGAGTTCGAAGCGGACCGGCTGGGCGCCCTGCCACAGGCAGGCCTTGCCGAGCGCCGGAAGGTTCTCGAGGCCGGAGGTGAGGGTGATGAAGTGGTTGCCCGCGAGTTGGCCCATCTTGCTGGCGAAGTGGACGCCCCCGTAGGCGAGCAGGATCTCGGTCTCCGAGATGCCGCCCGGATACAGGATGATCTGGCCGGGGGACGGATAACTCGTGTGGTTCTCGTAGCCGACGCCGAAATCGAGGTCGCCGAGCGGGACCCAGACTCCCTCGCCGCTCCAGCGAACGTGCACCAGCTTGCTCTCGAAGGGCATGTGCTTCTCGAAGGCCGCGACCGTCTTGGGCGCGAGGGCGCGTTCGAACCTGGCCTCGAAGCGGAAGGGGCCGGCATGGACGATGAGATCGGGCACGGAAGCGGTCTCCAGGGAGCGAGGGACGGTCGCCGCAGGGCGTAGCTCACGACGGGGCGGACGGCAAGCCGGCGGCCAGTCAGCAGAAGTCGAAGTCGCAGCCCTCGTCGGCCTGCAGCACGCTGCGCAGGTAGAGAGCCCGATAGCCGCGGGCCGGCTCGGAGAGGTGCGCGGGAGGGCTCCAGAGCGCCGCGCGCGCGGCCAGCTCCGCCTCGTCGACGAGGAGGTCGATGCGGCGGGCGGGAACGTCGAGACGGATCCGGTCGCCGGTGCGCACGAGGGCGAGCGGGGAGCCGAGGGCGGCCTCCGGGGTGACGTGCAGCACGATGGTGCCGAAGGCCGTGCCGCTCATCCGGGCGTCCGAGATGCGGACCATGTCCTTCACGCCCGCGCGGGCGAGCTTCTGCGGGATCGGCAGGTAGCCGGCCTCGGGCATGCCGGGCGCGCCTTTCGGGCCGGCGTTGCGGAGCACGAGCACGTCGTCGGCGGTCACGTCCAGGTCGGGATCGTCGATGCGGGCGACGAGGTCCGGCACGCTGTCGAACACGACCGCCCGGCCTTCGTGGACGAGGAGGCCGGGGGTGGCGGCGGCGTGCTTGATGACCGCGCCGCCGGGCGCCAGCGTCCCGCGCAGGACCGCCATGCCGCCGTCCGGGCGAACCGGGTCGGCGCGCGAGCGGATGATGGTCTGGCGGGTGTCCTCGACGGGGGTCCCGGCGATCTCGCCGATGGTCAGGCCGGCGACCGTCGGCGCCCCGAGGGCCAGGTGCTCGCGCAGTTCCCGGAGAAGGCGGGGAACGCCGCCGGCCCAGTGGAAGTGCTCCATGTAGTGCGAGCCGCTCGGCTTCAGGTCGACCAGGACCGGCACCTCGCGGCCGATGCGGTCGAAGGTCTCGAGGTCGAGCGACAGGCCGCGGCGGCGGGCGATGGCGGCGAGGTGGACGAGGCCGTTGGTCGAGCCGCCGATCGCCTGCAGCACCACCATGGCGTTGCGGAACGCCGCCTCGGTGAGGAGGTCGGATGGCCGGGGGCCGCCGGCGGCCAGGGCTACGGCGCGCCGGCCGCTCGCCTCGGCGGCCCGGATGCGGTCGGCGTGGGTGGCCGGGATCGAGCCGCTGTGGGGCAGGGCGAGGCCGAGCGCCTCGGCGAGGCAGCCCATGGTGCTCGCCGTGCCCATGACCATGCAGGTGCCCTCGGTGGGGGCGAGGCGGCCGGAGACGGTCTCGATCTCGTCGGCGCCGAGGCGGCCGGCGCGGTGCTCGCCCCAGAGCCGGCGGCAGTCCGTGCAGGCGCCGAGCACCTCGCCCTTGTGGTGGCCGACCAGCATCGGGCCGGTGATCAGCTGGATCGCGGGCAGGTCGACGCTGGCGGCGGCCATCAGCTGGGCCGGCACGGTCTTGTCGCAGCCGCCGACGAGGACGACGGCGTCCATGGGCTGGGCGCGGATCATCTCCTCGGTGTCGAGCGCCATCAGGTTGCGAAGGTACATGCTGGTCGGGTCGGCGAAGGACTCGTGGATCGAGATGGTCGGGAACTCCATCGGGAGCCCGCCGGCCAGGAGGACGCCGCGCTTCACCGCCTCGATCAGGCGGGGCACGTTGCCGTGGCAGGGGTTGTAGTCGCTGAAGGTGTTGGTGATGCCGACGATGGGGCGGTCGAGCGCGTCGTCCGAGAAGCCGGCGGCCTTGATGAAGGCCTTGCGCAGGAAGAGCGAGAAGCCCGGATCGCCGTAGGAGGTCAGTCCCTTGCGCAAGCCCTTCGCCATGCCGTCCCCCTCCTGGCGCCGCCGAACGACATCGATAGGCGTCCGGCCGCGGCGAGACAAGGGCGCAGGGCAGGCGCTTCGCGGAGGCGATCCGAGCCGCTAAGCTCGGGCACGACCAGGAGGTGACCGGCATGATGCTGATCGGGCAATACGACTCCCCCTTCGTGCGGCGCGTCGGGATCGCGCTCCGGCTCGCGGGGCTCGACTTCGAGCACAAGCCCTGGTCGACCTTCGGGGACGCCGACAAGGTGCGTCAGTACAACCCGCTCGGGCGGGTCCCGGCGCTCGTGCTCGACGACGGCGACGTGCTGATCGAGAGCCATGCCATCCTGGACTGGCTGGACGGGTCGGTGCCGGCGGGCCGGGCGCTCTTCCCGCGGGAGGAGCCGCTGCGGCGCCGGGCCCTCAAGGTCGCGGCGCTCGGCACCGGCATCGCCGACAAGGCGGTGTCGCTCTTTTACGAGAGACGGCTGCACGACCCGGCCTCAGAGGTCTGGGTGCAGCGTTGCCGGGCCCAAATCCTGGGCGCCATGGCGACGCTCGAGGACGACCGCGGGGCGCGGCGGACGCGGTGGTGGTTCGGAGAGGCGATCGGTCACGCCGACATCGCGGTCGCGGCGGCGCTGCGCTTCGTACGCGAGGCCCATCCCGGGCTGGTCGACTGGTCGGTCTTCCCCGAACTCGACGAGCACTGCGGCCGTGCCGAGGCCCTGCCCGTGTTCCAGGAGATCCAGCAGCCCTTCATCCCGCCGACGTGAGGCAGCCGTCAGGCCGTGCGCGCCTCGGCGACGCGACGGTCGATCTCGGCCCGGAGCGCCGGGTCGAGGCCGAGCTTGCCGGCGAGTTCGGCCAGGTAGGCGATCTCGGAATTCTTGTCGGGCGCGATCGCGAGGCAGGAGGCGGCGTAGATCTGGGTGGCGATCTCCGGGGAGGTGGCGCCGGCCACGACCTTCTCGATGTCGAGGGGCGAGGACATCTCGGCCTCCAGGAAGGCGCTCGCCTCCGGGTCGATGCCCGCCTCCGCGGCCTTGCCCGCGATGGTGCGGTACTCCTTCGGGTCGATGATGCCGTCCGCCTTGGCGGCGGCGATCATGGCGACGATGAGGGTCCGGGCGAGCGCCTGCTGGTCGGACTCGGGCAGGGCGGCCGGCGCGTCGGGGCCGGTGCCGGCGGCGCCGGGCTGGCTCGCCTGCCAGTTCTGGTAGGCCTTCCAGGCGAGGCCCCCGACGGCGGCGAGGGTGCCGAGCTTCAGCCCGGCGCCGGCCACGCTGCGGCCCGTCTTCGTGCCGACCAGCAGGCCCAGAAGGCCGCCCGCCGCGCCGGCGATCAGGGTCTCGGCATTGCCCTTGACGTAGTCCTGGGCGCGGTCGACCGCCTCGTTGCCGAAGACGTCGGTCGCCCCGCGGCGCGCCGCGTCGAGGCCGCGGCCGAGCACCTGGTCGGCGCGCTGCGCGCCCTCGGGGCCGACGAGCGCATCCAGCAGCTTCTTGGCGTCGAACATGTGAGCCTCCCTGTGCGCCTCGGGCGGGCGCGCTTGGGCGAAGCTTCGCATTCACGACAGGCTAGGGGAAGAGCGTGAGAAACCTCAGCCCCGGGCGAGGGCCGCCGCCTCGCGGGCGAGGGTCTCGATCCGGCCCCAGTCGCGCGCCTTGACGGCGTCGGCCGGCACCACCCAGGAGCCGCCGACGCACATGACGTTCGGCAGGGCGAGGTATTTCGGCGCCTTCTCGAGCGTGACGCCGCCCGTCGGGCAGAACTTCACCTGCGGCAGGGGCGAGGCCAGGGCTTTCAGGTATTCGGCGCCGCCGGCCGGCTCGGCGGGGAAGAACTTCATGCGGCGGTAGCCGCGCTCCATCAGGGTCATGGCCTCCCCGGCCGTGGCGACGCCCGGGAGCAGGGGGGCGCGCGCGGAGGCGGCCGCATCCATCAGCCGCGGGGAGGCGCCGGGGGAGACCAGGAAGTTGGCCCCCGCCGAGACCGCCGCTTCCATCTGACCGGCGTCCAAGACCGTGCCGGCCCCGACGACGGCGCCCTCGATGGTGCGGCAAGCGCGGATGCAGTCGAGGGCGGCGGGGGTGCGCAGGGTGATCTCCAGGGCCGGCAGGCCGCCGGCCACGAGGGCGCGGCCGATCGCGACGGCGCTCTCCGGATCCTCGAAGACGAGGACCGGAATCACGGGGGCGCGGGCCACGATGGCGTCGAGGGTGGCGATGTCCTGGGTCATGCCAGCCGGGATAGCCGATCGGGGCCGCGGAGGGAACCCTTTTCACCGGCCGGGCCCGGGACTAGACAGAGACTCGTGTCCTTCGCTCCCGTCCTGGCCTCCTGGCTCACCAGCTTCCTGCCCGGCCGCGAGGCCCACTTCGTCGTGGTGCCGCGGCTGAGGCTCGTCTACGCGCGGGTGCCGAAGGTGGCCAACACGGCGGTGCGCAGCCTGCTCGCGGATCATGTCGACCGGACCGCCGGTCCCGCGCCGCCGCCCAACAAGGACAGCTTCTGGCGGGGTGACGGGGCGGTGGACGGCCGCATCGTGTCGGGGGCGGAGGTGCTCGGACGCTACGGCGACCATCTCTGCTTCACGATCGTGCGCGATCCGTTCGACCGGCTGGTCTCCTGCTGGTCGGACATGATCGCCCGGCCGGCCGCGATCCTGCCCAATCTAGACCGGCTCGGCTTCCGGCGCGGGATGGAGTTCGGCGACTTCGTCGAGCGGGTCGCGCGCATCCCGGACCGGGCGGCGGACCTGCATTTCCGCAGCCAGGCCTCGATCGTCTCGGCGCGCGGGCGCGTCGTGCCGAGCCTCGTCGGGCGGATGGAGACGATCGGCACGGACTGGGAGCGGGTGAGGGCGGCGGTGCTCGAGCGGACGGGGACCGATCTCGGATCGCTGCCGCAGAAGAACGTCCGCCGGCGCGACCGGTCGGACGTGCAGCGCCTCTTCGCCGACGGTCGCCTGGTCGACCGGGTGCGCGTCCGCTACGCCGACGACTTCCGCCTCTTCTACCCCGGACGGGAGGCGCCCGAGCCCGCCGGCGAGGCCGGTCCGACGGTCGCGTGAGGGGGCGGCCCCGATCCGTCAAGCACCGGGAATAACCTGCTGATTCGAAATCGCACCGGCGCCGCACGGTTTCGGGCCGCGTGCGGCCGGAGACTTGCCGGCTATTTGATTTCGGCCTGTCTGGACAGCCGTTTCGTCATCTGGAATGATCCCCGACGGGAACCGATCCGCAGTCCTTGCTGTTTCGGATGCGTTCGGGTTTCGCTGCGCCGGCGCGACGGTTTCGCGCGCTACCGCCGGTCTCGGCCCGGTCGCCTGGAGTTCCACCATGTCCGCGCCGACCCTCGTGCTCGTCGACCTGCTCGGCGCCTCGGCGCTCCTCCTGTGGGGGCTCCGGACGGTGAAGTCGGGCGTCTCGGCGGCGTTCGGCGACCGGCTCCGGCACGGGCTGGCCCTTTGGACGCGTCGACGGATCGGGGCGCTCCTGGCCGGCATCGGGGTGACGCTGGCGCTGCAGTCGAGCACCGCGACCGCGCTCATCGCCGGGGCCTTCGCGGGGCGCGACATCCTCTCCGGCGCGAGCGCGCAGGCGGTCATGCTGGGCGCCAATATCGGCACGGCGATCGTCGCCAAGGTGCTGGCGGTCGGCTTGGAGGGGCTCGCGCCCTTCCTGGTGTTCGCCGGGGTCGTGGCGGCCACTGGCGGCAGCGGGCGCCGTCGCGGGCTCGGGCAGGCGATCGTCGGCCTCGGGCTGATGCTCCTCGCCCTGCGGCTCCTCGGCACCGCCACCGAGCCCCTGCGCCACTCCGAGGTGATCCGCAGCGTGCTCGGCGCGCTCGCCGAGGCGCCGGTCCTCGCCTTCCTGTCCGGCGGCATCCTGGCCTTCCTGGCGTCGTCGAGCCTGGCGGTCGTGCTCCTCGTCCTGTCCATGGCGACGGCCGGCGGCCTGGAGCCGCCGCTGGTGCTGGCTTTGGTGCTGGGCGCCAACGTGGGCGGCGCGGTTCCGCCTGTCGTGGCGACCCTCGGGCAGAGCGCGGCGGCGCGGCGGCTGACCATCGGCAACCTGGGGACCAGGGCGGCGGGCGCGCTGGTGCTCCTGCCGCTGCTCGGGCCGGCCACGGACGCGATCCTGGCCGTCACGGGCCAGCCAGAGCGGCTGGCGGTCGACGCGCACCTCGCCTTCAGCCTGGCCCTGACCGTCGTCGCGTGGCCCTTCATCGGCGCCATCGCGCGCGCCACCGCGAGCCTCGTGCCGGAGCCGCCCGCCTCGCGGTCGGGGCCGCGCTACCTGGACGACACGGTGCTCGACACGCCGGCCGCCGCGCTCGGCTGCGCGGCGCGCGAGACCTTGCGCGTCGGCGACCTCGTGGAATCCATGCTGGTGCGCAGCTTCGAGGCGTTCCGGGTCGACGACGCGGACCTCCTCGAGGACATCGCCCGGCTCGACGACGAGGTCGACCGGCTGCAGCAGGCCGTCAAGCTGTACATCGCCCGGCTCGACCCGGAGTCGCTCGACGAGGCCGGTCAGGCGCGTGCGGCGGAGATCATCGACTACGTGGTCAACCTCGAGCATATCGGCGACATCGTCGAAAAGGGGCTCGCCGGCGCGGTTTCGAAGAAGATCCGCAACGGCCTGCAGCTCTCGACGGACGGGTCGGCGGAGATCGTCGCCCTGCACGAGGCGACCCTCGACAACTTCCGGCGCGCCCAGAGCCTCTTCGTCAGCCGCGACCTGGCGCTCGCCCGCAGCCTCTTCGCCGCCAAGGTGGAGATCCGCCGTCTCGAGAAGGTGTCGGCGGAGCGCCATTTCGAGCGGCTTCGCGCCGGGCGCCTGGAAAGCCTCCGGACGAGTTCGCTCCACCTCGACATCCTGCGCGACCTGAAGCGCATCAACGCCCATGTGGCCTCGGTGGCGCAGCCGATCCTGGACGCGCACGGGGACCTGACGGCGAGCCGCCTGCGCGACAGCGGGGCACCGCCGGGCCCGGCCGCGCCGAACGCCGCCTGAGCGGCGGCGAGAGACGGCGAAGAGCGCGAAGGCGGACCCGGCCGCCGTCGCCAAGGCCGGACACGACGCCGCGGTGCAGTGCAGCGACCATGTTCCCGCCCCCCTTTTCGGCCAAGCTCCAGGCGGCTCACCGGCGTCATGCCGGCGAGCGCCCTGGCGTCGCTGTCGGGATCACGTGAGACGGAGTTTCGTCCGGAACCTGACGGGAACGGAAGGGGGCTGTTGTTCGTTGTCAAGCATCGTCTCATATAGAGGCATCGCCGTGGGGGCGTTCAGTGTGCGTGACCGGCGGATCCCGCCGGCAGCCGAAGAAGAAGAAGGACATCGGCTCATGAGATCCATCGCTCTCACCATGGCGGCGGCCGCCGTCGTCGTCTTCGCCGCGGGGCCCGCCTCGGCCCAGCGGGAAAGGGACGACATGAAGTTGCCGCAGATGGACAGGAACGATTCCGGCGGCGGACGGAACATCGACCGGGGGTCCGGGAACGTCGATCGCGGCAACGAACGGTCCTTCGACCGCGGCAACGACAACCGCGGCTTCCGCGAGCCTCAGCAGCGCGACAACGATGTCCGCCGGTCCATGCGCGACGGCGTCGACGGGCGACAGCCCACCGTGGAGCGGCGCATCCAGCGCGACCGCGAGGACAACGACCGCCGCGTCCAGCGCGACACCGACACCCGGCGCACCATGCGCGAAAGCGAAGACCGTCGGACCCAGCGGGAGCTGGAGGATCAGCGCCGCCGCGCCGAGCGGGACCGTGACCGGAACCGCAACCGGGACGTGGTGATCCGCGACCGCGATCACCATGACCGGGATCGCGACCATCGGCGTTGGAAGCGCTGGCGGCCGGGCCTCTCCTACGACGTCGTGGTCCTGCCGGCCTACTGGTACGGATCGGAGATCGGCTGGTGCCATTTCCATCGCTATCCGGGCCCGGGCATGCGGTTCCACCGCAACGTGCAGTGCCATGTGCACGGGGCCTGGCGGGATCCGAGCATCGCCTATGTGGCGGTGTACTGACCGGCCTTGCGAGCCCATGGACGAGACCGAGGGGCCCCGCCAAACCGGCGGGGTCTTTCGCGTCAGGGGAAGGGCAAAGGGACGGTCCGGGCAGGCGGTCAACAGCACAGGATGCCGGGCACCGCCGCGAAGGCCGCCTCGGCCCCGAGCGGGCGGCTGCGGCATGGCGCAACAGCGGGACGGCTGCATGTCCGGCTGAGAGCAGCCTCGCGAGCGCGGCGGAGCCGATCAGCCCCGAGGCGTCGGGTAGCAGGATCTTCAAGAATGCTCTCCAGGTTGGACGGGGTCGGCTCGACTGTCGGCGTGAGGAACCGGGGGCGGGCCGGGCGGGTTCCCATGCAGGAGCCTCGGCGGTCAGGCTCTTGAAAGCTCGGGCCGGACGACCATCTCCTAACGGTACGGCCGGGGCGCATCCATCCACGAAAAGGCATTTCCAGGATCCATGGATACCGATCGGACGCTCGATCTCACCCCCCGTTCCGCCGCCGCCGAACTCCCCCCGGTCGCGGTGCCGCGCGCGCAGGCGTCCGGCCGCCTCGCCGCCATCGTCAACGGGCTCGAGAGCGACCGGATTCCCCTCGGCGAGATCGTCGACCGGATGGGCCAGGCCGGCTTCGGGCTGGCGCTCCTGCTCATCACGCTGATCGTGCTCATTCCCATCCCGGGCCCGCTCGGCATGGTGTTCGGCACGGTCATCGTGTTCCTGTCGCTGCAACTTCTGACCGGCGCGCGCCGACTCTGGCTGCCCGGCTTCATGCGCCGCGCGCAGATCCCGATGCCGACGCTCCGGCGCTTCCTCGACCGCGTCCTGCCCTGGCTCGCCTGGCTGGAGCTCCGGCTGAAGCCGCGGCGCTGGACGCCCCTGTCCGGGCGGACCGCGCGGATCGTGCTGGTCCTGCCGCTCGCCGCGCTCGGGGCCGCGATCACCCTGCCGATCCCGCTCGGCAACTTCATGCCGGCGCTCGCCCTCATGGTCTTCGCGCTCGGGCTCATCGCGCGCGACGGGCTCGCCATCGTGATCGGCTCGCTCCTCACCGTCCTGGCGCTCGCCTGGACGGCCGCGCTGGTCTTCGCCGGCGCCGAGATCCTCGACTTCGCCTTCGGGTGGCTCCGGTCATGACCCTGCAGGCCGGACATCCGCGCCGGCCGCGGCGGGCGCTGCTGCTCGTCAACCCGATGAGCCGGGGCGGTGCCGGGCCGCTGACGGACGCCCTGGAGCGGCTCGACGAGGCCGGCGTGCAGCTCGTCTCCGTGCGCACGCGTTCGCCGACGGAAGTGACCCCGGTGATCCGGGAATGCCGGGGCGACGTCGAGGCGGTGATCGCGGCGGGGGGCGACGGCACCCTCAACGCCGCGGCCCAGGGGCTCGTCGAAACGGGGCTGCCGCTCGGCATCCTGCCGGTCGGCACGGCCAACGACCTCGCGCGCACGCTCGGGCTGCCCACTGACCTCGCCGCCGCCGCCGCGGTGATCGCGGGCGGTCATGCGCGGGCCATCGACGTGGGCGACGTCAACGGCCATCTCTTCTTCAACGTGGCGAGCCTCGGCCTCAGCGCGGAACTCGCCGGAACGCTGACGCGCGAACACAAGCGGCGCTGGGGCCGGCTCTCCTACGCGATCGCGGCGGCGCGGGTGCTCCTTCGCGCGCGGCCCTTCACGGCGGAGATCGTCGACCAGGACGGGTCGAAGACGGTGAAGACGCTGCAGATCGCGGTCGGCAACGGGCGCTACTACGGTGGCGGCAACGCGGTGGCCGAGGAGGCACGCATCGACGACCACCATCTCGACCTCTACAGCCTGGAATTCTCGGCCGTCTGGAAGCTGGCCCTGCTCGCCCGCGGCTTCCGGGCCGGGCGGCACGGGCTGTGGAGCGAGGTGCGCACGGCGCGCGACACCAACTTCGAGATCCGCACCCGCAAGCCGCGGCCGATCAACACGGACGGGGAGCTCGTCACCTTCACGCCGGCCCGGTTCCGGGTGCATCCGGGGGCCGTGACGGTCTTCACCCCGGCCGAGCCCGCGACGGCGGGGCTCGGCGCGGCGGCGGCCGTGGCGAGCCGGGTTTCCTGACGGCGCCGGGCCGCGCTACAGAGGGGCATGACCCCGATCCGCATCGACGACCCTGACGATCCGCGCATCGCCGCCTTCCGAGACATCCGCGAGCGAGACATGGTCGGCCGCGAAGGGCTCTTCGTGGCGGAGGGCGAGGTCGTCCTGCGGGTGCTGGCGCGGGCCGCGGAGGTCGAGCCGGTGTCGGTGCTCATCGCCGAGAACCGGGCGGCGGGACTTCGGGACGTGCTGGAGGCTCTCGACGGCGTTCCGGTGCATGTCGCGCCCCAGCCGGTGCTCGAGAGGATCGCGGGCTTCCCGCTGCACCGGGGCATCCTGGCTCTGGGGCGGCGCCGGGCGACGCACGAGGGCGGCGCGCTCCTGGCCGGGCTCTCCGGGCCGGCGGTCGTGCTCGTCCTCTGCGGGATCGCAAACCACGACAACATGGGCGGGATCTTCCGGAACGCGGCGGCCTTCGGCGCGGCGGCGGTCCTGGTCGACGCCGACTGCTGCGACCCGCTCTACCGCAAGGCGATCCGGGTCTCGGTCGGCGGCGCGCTCCTGGTGCCGACGGCGCGGCTCGGGCGCGGGCAGGATCCGCTCGCGCTCGTGGAGGCGGCGGGCTTCCGGGCTGCGGCGCTGTCGCCGGGCGGGGAGACCGACGTGGCCGACTGGCGGCCGCCGGCCCGTGTGGCGCTGTTCCTGGGAGCGGAAGGGCCCGGGCTCGCGCCGGACCTGATGGCGCGGATGACGACGCTCCGCATCCCCATGGCGGGCGGCTTCGACAGCCTCAACGTGGCGACGACGTCCGGCATCGTGCTGCATCACGCGACCCGTCGGCGGGCCTGAACGGGTGGAGAGCTTTCACGGAAACGGCCCCGCCGAGGGGCGGGGCCGCTGCCTATCGGATGCCGCGCGGGCGCGGTCAGGTGTTGCGCGAGCCGCTGCCCGGGTTGTTCACCTTCGGGCGCCAGTCGTCGCCGAGCTCGGTCGAGCCGGAGGCGGACTGGGTGCCGGTCTTCGGCGTCGAGGTGACGCCGCCGGACGTGCCCGCGCCGGAGGGGCCGGCGCCCGAGGAGCCGGTCGGGCCGGAGCCCGTGGTCGACGAGCCGGGCGAGGCGGAGCCCGTCGTGGAGGCGCTGGTGGTGCCGGTCCGCGGCGCGCCCGTTCCTCCCGTCTGGCCGTACTGGCCGGCCGAGCTCCCGGACGTCGGCGAGGAGGAACCGGCGGTGCCGGATCCGGTCCGCGGCTGGCCGGACTGGCCCGGTTGCCCGGACGGCTCCGAGCCGGCGCCCACCATGCTGTCCATGGTCGAGGCCACCTTCTCGCCGACCGACGAGATCGTCTCCTCGGCCCGTTCGGCCCAGTCGGACGCGGTCTCGCGCGCCGCCTGCCGGGCCCTCTCGGCCTGTTCGGCGGCGACGTCCATGGCCTGGTCGCGCAGGCGGTCGGCGGTCTCGCCGAAGAGGCGGTTCTCGGCCCGGGTGTTGGGCAGGGCAGCGCCGAGGGCGGCGCCGACCGCGAGGCCGATGGCGCCCATGATCAGCGGCTGCTCCTCCATGACGTGCTGCAGGTTCGAGCCCATGCGGCCGGCCTGGCGGCCGACGCGACGGGCCGCGTAGCGACCGCTCTCGGCCCACTCGCCGGCCATGTCGGTGGCCGAGCCGGCGTACTCGCCCGCCTGGCCCGCCATGCCGCCGGCCCGGTCGGCGACCATGTGCGCGCCGTCCGAGAGGCCGCGAGCGGTGCCGACGACCGCATCCCGGACCGCGCCGGCGACGCCCGTGACGGCGTCATAGGCCGTCGAGACGATCGAGGCCGCGCCGGAGGCGGTCGACGAGGCGACGTCATAGGCCGTCGACGCGACCGTGCCGACGCCGGAGGCCGTCGCGGTAGCGGCATCGGCGGCCATGCGGGCGCCGGAGGCGATCCCCGAAGCCGCGCCGGAGACGGCCGAGCCGGCCCCGGAGACGGCGGACCGCACGCCGGAGCCGACCCCGCCCATGGCCGCGCCGGCCGCGTGCATGGCCGAGCCGGCGGTGTCCATGGCCGAGCCCATCATGCCGCCCATGCCGGAGCCCTGGGCGTCCTGGTAGGAGCGCGGGCCGGGCGTCGCCCAGCGTTCGTGCTCGGAGCCGGCGTAGCTGCCCACGTAACCGGGCTGGGCCGCGCCGCGGCGCTCGCCGGCCATGAGCCAGGCGATGCCGGCGCCGATCAGCATGACCGGCAGGGGGTTGTCGCGGACCGTGCGGCCGAGGTTGCGGGTGAAGTCGCCGCCGCCCGAGCCGCGGGCGTAGTCCATCAGCTGGTCGACGACCTGGCCGGGGGACATGCGGTCCCGCAGCTCGTCGAGGGTCTCGCGGACCCGGTAGCGGGTGTCCTCGACCTCGCGCTCGATTTCGTCGGAAGACTTCGAGCGGCTGCCGTTGGTGCGGCCCCGCATGGCCGCCTCGTCGATATTGCTCATCGGACCTGCTCCTTGACCACGGCCGCATCGCGCTGCAGCTGCTCGGTCGTCCTAACGGGGGTGAGGTTGGTGGCCTTCATTTCGTTCTTGCCGCGGTTCAGCATGAGGTAGCCGCCGGCGCCGACCAGGATCGCGACGATGAGGAAGCCCCATCGCGGATCGAGGCCTGCGTAGTCGAGCCAAGCCACGACCGCGTGCAGGAAGAAGAGCAGCGCCGCCAGCAGCAGCACGCCGCCGACGCCGACCTGGGCGGCGCCTCCGGCGAACTGGCCCGCCTTCTCGGTCATCTCCGTCTTGGCGAGCTGGATCTCCTTGCGGAACAGCGTCGACATCTGATCGACGAGATCGCCGAAGAGGTCGATCACGGACCTTTGGGTGTCCATGGGTCAGTCCTCCTTGGGCGGCGTCTTGCCCGAGCCGAGCGGGCCCGTGCCGGTGGGATCGCCGCCGGAGCGGTTCTCGGTTCCGGTGCGCAGGCCGTTGGCGGCGCTGGTCGCCCCCGTCGAGCCCGGCGTGCCGGTGCTTCCGGTTCCGGTCGAGCCGGAGAGGCCGGTCCTGCCGCCGGCGGAACCGCTCGAGCCGTGGCCCGTGCCGCCCGTCGTGCTGCCGGAGCCGCCGATGCCGGAGGTGCTGGCGCCGAGGCCGGATGAGCCGCTGCCGGACGATCCGCCGGTCATCGAGCCCGTGCCGGAACTGCCCGTACCGGAGCCAAGCCCGGAGCCGGTGGACCCGGACGAGCCGGTGCCGTGGCCGAGGCTGTCGAGGTGGCGGCTGTGCTCGGTGGCGCCGGAGCCGGTGGTGCCGCCGAGGGTGGTGGAGCCGGCGCCGATGCCGGCGCCGGTCGTCGAAGCGCCCGCGGTGCGGCCGGCGGAGCCCATGCCGCCGGTCGACGAGCCGCCCGTGGAGGACCCGCCGCGGCCGACGCCGCTCTCGTGGCCGTAGCCCGAGCCGCCCGGCGAGGAACCGCTGCGCGCGCCGTAGGTCTCGGTCGAGGACCCGCCCATACCACCGCGGCCCGCGCCGCTGTCGCGGCCGGCGTAGCTGTCGTTGCGGGCGCCGTAGCGGCGGTTCTCGTTGGAGGACATGCCGCCCGTATAATCGGAGCTGCCGCCCATGCCGCGATGCATGCCCGCGGACGGGCTGCGGCCGTAGTCGGTCTCGCCGTAGCCGGAGCGTCCGGCGGAACCCTGGCCGTAGGAGCCCTGGCCGCGGCCCATCTCGCTCATCCGGCGGTCGTGACGCGCGGTGCTCGACAGGAAGCGCGAGACCGCGAAGCCGGCGGCGAGCGTCATGCCGAAGAAGGCGAGAGGCTCGCGGCGGGCGAAGTCGTCGACGTCGCGGATGAGGCCGCGCAGGCCGCGGTTCTTCATCGAGTCGGCGAA
The DNA here is from genome assembly GCF_037203705.1 of Prosthecomicrobium sp. N25. NCBI lineage: Bacteria > Pseudomonadati > Pseudomonadota > Alphaproteobacteria > Hyphomicrobiales > Kaistiaceae > Prosthecomicrobium > Prosthecomicrobium sp. N25. The sequence continues at coordinate 19,518 of NZ_JBBCAT010000007.1, read as the reverse complement.
GTCGTCGACGGCCTGGGCGGCGTCGCGGGCGTAGCTCGCGAGCTCGGGGGACGTGCGCTCCAGCTCGTCGGCCGCCTTGTGGACGGCGCGGGTCGCATGATGCACCGTCTCGGCGCCCGACTGGATGTAGTCGCGGGCATACTCGTCCGCCTTGCGGGTGGCCGCGTCGGCGTATTCGCTGCCCTTCTGGTAGGCCGTGTCGGCGAGTTCGCTCGCCTTCTGGCGGGCGGCCTCGGACATGGTGCCGAGATCCTCGCGCATGTCTTTGCTGACGGAGGCGAGCCTCTCGTCGGCGCCGGTGCCGGACGTGCGTCCGGTCGCATCCCGCGCGGCCGACCCGGGGTCGTGGCGGTTGCCCATTGAAGTGTCCATCTTGGATTCCTCCCTCGCGCAGGAGACCTGCTGTCGGTCCGGAAAAGGTGTGAAGCCGGCCGGTCCTTCCGCTTGGGGGATCGGCAGAAAGCGCGACCGGTGCCGATAAAGCGAACCCGTCTCAGGCGCGATTGTTCCGAGGCGCCGCGGGGTTCCGCGCCGGTTCCTGCAAGGCCGGGGCGGTCAGGTCCGGCCGAGGGTGAGCCAGGTGGGGTCGAACCACAGGTCGGCGGGCCCGTCATAGGGCAGGCGCGTGATGTCCCAGTGGCGGATGAAGGGGGCGTAGGCACGCCAGACCGCCCCGCCGCCGCCGATGTAGACGCAGCGGCCGCGGTGGCGGGCGATCGTCTCGGCCGGGTCCATGTGGGAGCGGATGCCGATGATGGTCCGCTCCGCATAGGCCTCGGCCGGGATGGACGCCATGGTGCGCGGGCCGACCAGCAGCACGGCCCCGCGGGTCGCGGCCCAGAAGCGCTCCACGTCGGCGCGGTATTCGGGACCCGTCTCGCCCTCCCAGGGCATGTGGCCGTCGAGGCCGAGTTGGCCCCGCCTGCCGATGGCGCACATCGCTCGCACGTCCGACATCGCCCGTACTCCCTCGCCTCGCGCGACCGTGATCAGAGGAACCCGCGAGCCGGCCGGTAAGTTCAGCGGCGGCCCATGACGAACCGGAGCGTGACGACGATGACCGAGACCTCACCGCGCCGGCTCCTGGCGACGCTCCTCCTCGCGGTGGCCGTGCTCCTGCCGGCCGGCCAGGGGGTGCGGGCGCAGGGCGAGCCGGCGGCCGAGAGCGGCGACCAGCAGGGCCGCCGCGGCGGTCCCGGGCCGGGCGCCCAGGCGCGCGTCGCCGCCGAGCCGGTGCCCGGGGAGCTGCCGGCCGCCTCGACCACGACCCATCGGGTCGGGGACCTGACCTTCACGGCGGTGGCCGGCGCGATCCGGCTCACGGAGGAGCGCGGAACGGTCCTGGCGGACATTGCCCAGACAACCTACCGGGTCGACGGCGCCGACCCGCGGCGACGGCCCGTCACCTTCGTGGTCAACGGGGGGCCGGGGGCCTCCTCGGCCTGGCTGCAGTTCGGCGCGCTCGGACCCTGGCGCCTGCCCCTCGACCGCGCCGCCGTGCCGCCGTCGACGCCGCCCGACCTCGCCCCCAACCCGGAGACCTGGCTGCCCTTCACGGATCTCGTCTTCCTCGACCCGGTCGGCACCGGCTACAGCCGCCTTGTCGCCACCGGCGACGACGTCCGGCGGACGTTCTTCTCCATCGACGGCGACATCGAGATGCTGGCCGCCACGATCAGGCGCTGGGTGGAGGAGAACCGGCGCGAAGCCTCGCCGAAATTCTTCGTGGGCGAGAGCTACGGCGGCTTCCGCGGCCCGCTCCTCGCCCGCAAGCTGGCGAACGATCACGGGATCGGGCTGAAGGGGCTCGTGCTGGTTTCGCCCGTCCTCGATTTCCGCATGCGCGACGGCCGCAACCCGATCGCGGCGGCGGCGACCTTCCCCAGCATGGTGGCGGCGGCGCGGGCGCTCGACCCGGCGCTCGGCGATCCGGGCGACCTGGCGGCCGTGGAGCGCTACGCCACAGGGGACTACCTGGCGGATCTGCTCCGCGGCCCGCGCGACAGCACGGCCCGGAACCGCCTGGCCGCCGAAGTGGCGCGGCTGACCGGGCTCGACCCGGCACTGGTGGCGCGGCAGGGCGGGCGGATCGACGCGGGCACCTTCGTGAGCGAGGTCGAGCGCCGGTCGGGCCGGATCGCGAGCCTCTACGACGCGACCGCGCTCGGCCTCGACCCCTCGCCCTTCGACGAGGGCCACGGTTCCGATCCGGTGCTCGACGCCTTGCGGGCTCCCCTGACCTCGGCCGCGCGCGAGCTCTATGCGGGTCGGCTGAACTGGCCGGTGCGGCGGCGATACGAGGTGCTGTCCAACCAGGTCAACCGGCAGTGGGATTGGGGACGGCCCCTCGGGGCGCCGCAATCGGCCTCCGCGCTCGCCGAGGCCCTGGCGGCCGACCCGACCCTGACCGTGACGGTGGTGCACGGCCGCGCCGACCTGGTGACTCCCTACATGGCGAGCAGGCTGGTGCTCGACCAGATCGCGGTCCCTGAGGTCGGCCAGCGTTTGCGCCTGGAGGTCTATCCCGGCGGACACATGTTCTACTTCGACGCCGGCGCGCGGGCGGCGTTCCGGGACGCGGGGCGGCGGGTCATCGAGGGCCCCTGACCCGCGTCGCGCCGGCGGCCGGCGGCTCGTGCCCGGTCTCAGGAACAAGCCGGCCGGGGCCACGTTCCGGTCCAGGGCGACATCCGGGGAGCAGGTGGGATGGCCGGGCGGGAGCGCGAACGGCGCGAGATGGTCGAGCGGCAGCTCGTCGGGCGCGGCATCCGCGACCCTGGGGTGCTCGAGGTGTTCCGAGCGGTCCCGCGCGAGGCCTTCGTGCCCGCCGCAATGGCCGAGGCCGCCTATCGGGACGGGCCGCTGGAAATCGGCGAGGGGCAGACGATCTCGCAGCCCTTCGTGGTGGCGCTGATGATGGAGAGCGCCCGGATCGGCCCGCGGGACAGCCTGCTGGAGGTCGGGGCCGGGTCCGGCTATGCGGCCGCGATCGCGTCGCGGCTCGCCGGCCGGGTGGTCTCGATCGAGCGCATCCCGAGCCTCGCCGCCGTGGCGCGGGCGAACCTCTCGGCGGCCGGGATCGAGGGCGTCACGATCGTGGAGGGCGACGGCTCGACGCCGCCCGGGGCGGAGGCCTTCGACGTGATCCTGGTCGCCGCCGCGGGGCCTCGGGTTCCCGAGGCGCTCGCGGCGCGGCTGGCGCCCGGAGGGCGGCTTGTCATGCCGGTCGGTCCTGGCCGGGACGAGCAGGTTCTGCTGCGCGTCACCCGGCAGGGCGACGGGCGACTCCTCGAGGAGGCGATCGACCGCGTGTCCTTCGTGCCGCTGATCGGGCGGGAGGCCTGGCCGGAGCGCTGACGCCCGACCCGGCCTCCGGGGTCCGCGTCACGGCGTGGCGGGGGCGGCCGGGCGGGACCGCGCGCGGGCGACGAGCCAGTCGCGGATGGTGGCGATTTCCTTCTCCTGCGCGGCGATGATCTCCTCGGCGAGCTTGCGGACGGCCGGGTCCTTGCCGTGCTCCAGCACGGCCTCGGCCATCTCCACCGCGCCGCGGTGGTGGGCCATCATGCCGCGCATGAAGTCCTCGTCCGGATCGCCGCTGGCGGGCTGGTTCATGCCCTGGTGCATGCGCTCGTTGGCGAGCGCCATGGCGCGCTCGTAGGGCGAAAGCGCGACGCGGTCCTGTCCGCCCATCCCCATCATGCCCCCGCCCATGCCTTGCATGCCCATGCCCCGCATGCCCATGCCCTGCATCCCCATGCCGCCCATGCCCATGCCGCCGCCCATGCCGCCGCCCATGCGGCCCATCCCCATGCCGCCCATACGGCCCATGCCCATACCCATACCGCCACCCATCCCGGGGTGGTGCATCATGCCGTGCATCGGCATGTCGCGCATGCCGGAGTGGGGCATGCGGCCTTCGTCCCTGTCGCCTCCCATGCCCATCATGCCGCCGCCGGCCATGCCGCACATGGAGCACATCCCGCCGGGGCCGCCCTGCATGCGCTCGCGGCCGGCCATCCCGGGCATGTTCATGCCTCCAGGCATGTTCATGCCGCCGCCCATGCCGGGCATCCCCATGCCCCGCATCCCCATGCCGCCCATGCCCGTTCCGGGGGCGGGCTCGGCCGCGCCTGGTTGCGGCATGCCGGGGCGGTCCTCGGCCATGCGGTCGGTCCCCATCCGGTTCGCGCCGGCGCCCATGCCGTTCATGGGCGGCACCGGCGACGGCTGCATGCCCGCCGCGGGCGGACCGCCCGCGTCCGGAGTCGCGCCGGGCTGCTTCGGCTCGGCCGCGGTGCCGGCGCCGGTCGGGGCGCCGCCAGGGTGATGAAGCTCGTGGTCCGCGGCCGGCGGTGGGGCCTGCTGGGCCTGCGACGGGCCGGCGGCAAGGACGAGGCTCGCCAGAAGGAGCGAGGGAACGGTGATCCTGTCGAGCGTCATGGCTGTCTCCTGCGGGGCCCGCGTGGCCGGTCCGGAACCGGCCGCGGGGGCATCAGGTTCCGAATTTCCGGCTCACACTAATATTATAGCGCAGGACGAGCCGGCGGGCTTACGAAAGCTGACGAGGCCGGAGGGCGCGGGACGGGACTGCCGCCGGGCGGACCTTCAGAACTCCCCGTGCGGATCGGCGCCCACGAAGGCGATGCGCAGCATGTTGGTGGAGCCGGGGGTGCCGAAGGGGACGCCGCCGGAGATGATGATGCGCTGGCCGGGGCGGGCGAAGCCCTCCTGGAAGGCGATGCGGGTGGCGCGCGCCACCATGTCGTCGACGTCGTGGGCGTCCTCGGAGATGACGCTGTGCAGGCCCCAGACCAGGGTCAGCCGGCGCGCCATGTCGGGGTCCGGCGAGAGGGCGATCAGGGGCGGGAAGGGCCGCTCGCGGGCGATCCTGAGGCCGGTCGACCCCGACATGGTGAAGCACACGATGGCGGCGAGGTTGAGGGTCTCGCCGATCTGGCGGGCGGCGGCCGAGATGGCGTCGGCCCCCGTCGCCTCCGGCTCGGCGCGCTGGGCGGCGACGATGCCCCGGTAGGTCGGGTCCTTCTCGACCTCCTGGGCGATCGAATCCATCATGGCGACGGCCTCGACCGGGTACTTGCCGGCCGCGGATTCGGCGGAAAGCATGATCGCGTCGGCGCCCTCGAAGACGGCGATCGAGACGTCGGAAACCTCCGCGCGGGTCGGCACCGGCGAGGAGATCATGCTCTCCAGCATCTGGGTGGCGACGACGACCGGCTTGCCGGCGCGCCGGCAGGCGCGGGTCATCTGCTTCTGCAGGCCCGGGACGCGTTCGACCGGCATCTCCACGCCGAGGTCGCCGCGCGCCACCATGACGGCGTCGGAGAGCTCGACGATCTCGGCGAGGCGATCGATCGCCTGCGGCTTCTCGATCTTGGCCATCAGGCCGACCCGGTTGCGGGTCACCTTGCGGGCCTCGGCGAGGTCCTCCGGGCGCTGCACGAAGGAGAGGGCGATCCAGTCGACCCCGGTCTTGAGCGCGGCGTCGAGGTCGGCGCGGTCCTTCTCGGTCATCGCCCCGATCGGGATCGTGGTGTCGGGCAGGCTGACGCCCTTGCGGTCGGAGACGCGCCCGGCGACCTCCACGACCGTGTGGACGGCCCGCTCGCCGTCCTTGGAGACGCAGCGCAGGCGGACCTTGCCGTCGTCGACCAGGAGGCGGTGGCCGGGTTCGACGGCACTCAGGATCTCCGGGTGGGGCAGGTGCACGCGCGTGGCGTCGCCCGGCGCGAGGTCGGAATCGAGCGTGAAGGATTCGCCGGCCTTCAGGTCGTAGCCGCCGGCCGCGAAGGACCCGAGCCGGAGCTTCGGACCCTGCAGGTCGGCCAGGATGCCGATCGGCCTGCCGACCGCGCGCTCGGTGTCGCGGATCATCGCCACGAGCTCGGCGAGTCGGGCATGGTTGGTGTGGCTCATGTTGATGCGGAAGACATCGGCGCCGGCGCGGAAGAGCTTCTCGATCGTCTCCCGGTTGCCCGAGGCGGGGCCGAGCGTCGCCACGATCTTCACACGTCTCTTCCGGCGCATCGTTCCCGTCCTTCCCTGGCCCGGCCCGCGGGCGCGCCAGGGTGCGCCCGGGACGGGAGAACCTCCGGCCCGCCCGCATCCTGCGGCGGCGCGGGTGTCCAGCGCATGGTGAACGGTTCCCCCGCGCCTGTCTTGCGGCAGGACCCGGCGTTCGCGCAAGGGCTTGCAGGCGTGGGGCGAACGACTGCGGCGCCGCGCCGCGATCCGGCGGGGCGCGCTACTGGCCGGCCGCGGCGCCGAGGCCCGCGCGGCCGGGCTCGGTCAGCTGGACCGTCCAGCTGCGCTGTTCGCCGGTGTCGATCTCGAAGAAGCCCGTGCGCTCGAAGCCGCGCTTGATGCAGTCCTCGATGCCCTTGATGGTGAAGGTCTTTTCCTGGGTGCACATGAACGAGCGCCCGCTCCACTCGCCGCCCCGGTCGTAGTCGATCGCATAGATGTAGTAGTAGCGGGAGACCAGCGGCCCGGAGAGCAGGGTCTCACAGGTCGAGGCGGGGAGGTTCCACCAGCCCTCGGTCGTCCAGGCGGCCTCGTCCTTGTAGCCGACCGCGATTCCGATCCGGCTCGAGGTCTTGTTGCAGATGCGCAGATCCGCGGCGGCTTCGGTGGCGGTGGCGAGGGCCGCGGCGGCGAGGACTCCCAGTCCGGTCGCGGTCGCGGCGATGGCCCCTCGAACGCGCCGCAGGGGCCGCAGACCTGTGTCGTTCTTCGACTTCATCGCATCCGTATCGGAATGGGCCTGACTTCGGCGGCGCGAGCCACGAAGCGCGGCCATGGCGATTGCGGGTGCGGAGAATGCACGCCCGGCGGAACCGTGTCCAGCCAGCCGCCACCCCCCGTCGGCGAGCGGTTAGGAATGCTCCGAGAAATGCGGCAGGAAAGGGGCCGGCCGGGCACAAAGCGCTGACTCGGCCGTCCTCACCCCTCGCGCGGCCGCGCCACCCAGATGCCGACGAGGATGCCGGCGCCGCCGAGGAGCTCCCAGGTGCCGAGCGTCTCGCCGAACAGCAGGTAGCCGAAGACGGCCGCCGCCAGGGCCTCCATGAAGATGACCAGCGACGAGAAGGCCGCCGACAGGTGGCCGAGCGCGTAGGCGAGGAGGCCCTGGCCGCCGACGTGGCTGACCCAGGCCATCAGCAGGAGCGCGACGACGCCTGAGAGGCCGGCGGGCAGCCAGGCGTTCTCGGCGACGGCCGCCACGAGGCCGAGCACCGCGGCGGTCACGATGGTCGAGCGGTAGAGGACGAGGCCCGGCCGCGCCTCGCGGCGGGCGACCCGCATGGCCAGGAAGTAGAGCCCGAAGAAGAGCGAGGTGCCGACCCCGTAGAGGTCGCCGACGAAACGGGAGGGGTCGAGCAGCGAGCTCGCGCCGATCAGGAGCCCGGCGCCGGCGACGCAGAGGGCGAGGCCGGCGAGCATCGGCCGCGTGACCGGCTCGCCGATGAAGAGGCTCGAGAAGGCCATCACCCAGACGGGCGCCATGGTGGCGAGGAGCGTGGCGTTGGCGATCGTGGTCTTGAGCACCGAGAGGTGCCAGAAAAAGAGATCGCCGGCGAAGAAGAGGCCGGTCAGCACGATCGCCCGCGTCCAGCCGGGGTCGGGCCGCGTGTCGCCGCCGCGTTCGAGCGAGGCCCAGAGGGCGAGGAGGGGCAGGGCCAGGAAGACGCGGTAGAAGGCGCTCGTGAAGGGTCCGACCTCGGCCCAGCGGACGAAGGCCGGCGAGATCGCCATGGCGACGGCACCGAGCACGAGGGCGGCGACGGCGACGAGCACGGTGCGGGACCGGGCGGCAGTGTCGGGGACGGTGGTCATGGAGGTCCTGCAGGCGGCACCGCGGGCCGGGGCTGGCGGTCGGGGCGGGGGCTCACTATCATCCCGCCGACCTCGCGCCCATGGTTTTCTTCATGCCGCCATCCCCGCCTTCGTCCGTGACGGAGGACGCCTACGAGATCATCCCCGGCGATCCCGCCGCCGGCCTCGTGATCCTCGCCGACCACGCCACCAACCGGATCCCGGCCGAGTACGACGCGCTCGGGCTGCCGGCGGAGCAACTCGGCCGGCACATCGCCTACGACATCGGGATCGCCTGGATGACGCGCCGGCTCGCGGCCCTGACCGGGGCGCCGGCGGTGCTGTCGCGCTTCTCGCGGCTCCTGATCGACCCCAACCGGGGCGACGACGACCCGACGCTGGTCATGCGCCTGTCGGACGGCGCGATCGTGCCCGGCAACGCGCGCATCGGGCCGGAGGAGCGGGAGGCCCGCATCGCCCGGTTCTGGCGGCCCTACGACGAAGCCATCGGACGGACCGTCGAGGCGTCGCTCGCCAGCGGGACGGTGCCGACGATCCTGTCGCTGCACAGTTTCACGCCGGTCTGGCGCGGGCGGCCGCGGCCGTGGCACTGCGGGGTGCTGTGGGACCGCGATCCGCGCCTGCCGCACCTGCTGCTCGCGGCCCTCGGCGAGGATCCGGCGCTCGTCGTCGGCGACAACGAGCCCTATAGCGGGATCCTGAAGGGCGACACCATGTATCGGCATGCGACCCGGCGCGGGCTCGCCCATGCGATCCTGGAGGTCCGGCAGGACCTGATCGCCGACCAGGCGGACGCGGAGGCCTGGGCGGCGCGCGTGGCACGGATCTGGGACGGGCTCGCGGGTCGCGCCGAACTGCACCGGATCGAGAGGCACGGGTCCTGGAGCGGCCCGGTCGAGTGACAGCAAAGGAGGCCGCGATGGCCGAACTGGACGAGAAGACCCGCACCGAACTCGAGGCCGCCGCGTTCCGGCGGCTCGTCGATCACCTCAACGGCCGCCCGGACGTGCAGAACATCGACCTCATGAACCTTGCCGGCTTCTGCCGCAATTGCCTCTCGAACTGGTATCGGGAGGCGGCCGAGGCGCGCGGACTGCCGATGACCAAGGACGAGAGCAGGGTGGCGATCTACGGCATGCCGTACGAGGAGTGGAAGGCCAGGCACCAGGGTTCGGCCAGCGCCGAGCAACTCGCCGCCTTCGACAAGAACCGGCCGCAGCACTGAGGGGCGGCCGCCCGGGAGGGGTCCATGGAGGGGCGGAGCTGCGGCAGCTGCACGCTGTGCTGCAAGCTGATGGGCGTGCGCGAGATGGACAAGGGCCGGGGCCAATGGTGCCCCGAGTGCCTGAAGGGGACCGGCTGCCGCATCTACGCGACGCGCCCGCAAAGCTGCCGCGACTTCGCCTGCGCGTGGCTGGAGGCGCCGCCCGGCCCCGCCCGGCAGGCGCTCGGGGACGCGCTCCGGCCGGACCGTTGCCGCGTCATCTTCCTGCCGGGCGAGACCGGCTCCGGGCTCTGCGCCGAGACAGACCCGGCCACCCCGACCGCCTGGCAGCGGCCGGACATCCTCGCCATCCTGCAGCGCACCGCGGCGCGCGGCCAGAAGGCCCTGGCCAGGGCCGGCGCGCGGCGCTGGATCGTGGCGCCGGACGGGACCTTTTCGGAGCTGCCGCCTGCGTCCGATTCGGTCGGATGACCGTGGCGGCGGCGCCGCTGTCGCGTGCGGCGCGATGCCGTCCCCGTTCTCCACAGGGGCCTGGGGTTGCGGGGGCGCGGCGACTTGACCCTCGGCGCGCCGGAGGCTTCACTCCCGCGCCGCCAGACCGCCCTGCCCGAAGGAGAGCCCCTTGTCATCACCCGCCGGCTTCGCCGCCGACCAGCTGAAGTCCTTCGTCGAGCGCATCGAGCGGCTCGAGGAGGAGAAGCAGACGATCCAGGACGACATCAAGGACGTCTATGCCGAGGCCAAGGGGACGGGCTTCGACGTCAAGATCCTCCGGCAGGTGATTCGAATCCGCAAGCAGGACAAGTCCGAGCGGGAGGAACAGGAGGCCGTCCTCGACCTCTACCTGCAGGCGCTCGGCATGAGCTTCGGCGGCGGGCCGGAAGAGGAGTGAGGCCGGCCACGGCCGCATTCCCCTGCGGAACAGGATCGGCATTTCTGACTTCTTAGGAGTTGCCGGTGTACCGTCCGTCGTGGCCACTTTTGCCGTGACACGGACATTTCCCGCATGAAAGCCTCCCTGGTCGACCTGGCACGCGAAAACTCGAGCGAGAAGCGCCGCGAACTCCTGCAGGAGGTCTCCGACCTCTTCGTGGAGGGCGCGGAGGCGCATTCGGACCGGGAAACGATGCTGTTCGGCGACGTTCTCGGCAAGCTGCTCGACCAGGCGCCCCTGGACGACAGGGTGACGGTCTCGTCCAAGGTGGCGGCCCTCGTCCAGACCCCGCGCGAACTGGCCCTGCAGCTGGCCAACGACGACTCCGCCGTGGCCGCGCCGGTGCTGCGCCATTCGCCGGTCCTCACCGATTCGGACCTGGTCGACCTGGCGAAGCGCAAGAGCCTGGATCACCTGCAGGCCATCTCGCAGCGTGCCACGCTGTCCGAGGCGGTCACGGACGTGCTGGTCGACCGGGGCGATTCCGCCGTCCTCAACACGGTCACCCGCAACCTGGGCGCCCGCTTCTCGGATCAGGGTTTCGAGACACTGGCGGCGAAGTCGGAAGGGGACAACGACCTCGGCGAAGCCTTGTCGTTCCGGGCCGACATGCCGCCCGGCGTGGCGCAGGGGCTCGTCGCCCGCCTCAACCCGGCGGCGCGCCAGCGGCTCGAGCACCTGATGAGCCAGAACTGGGATGCGGTCGACGAGATCATCGACCAGGCCCGCCGGGAGATGGAGGGCTCGCGGACGGACCATCGCCGCAGCCGGCTGGAGAGCAAGGTGATGGTCGCCGACGTGCGCGAGGGCAAGCGCAGCGTCAACGACGTGCTCGACCAGCTGATCATGAAGAAGCGGATCCTGGACGCCGCCTACGTGCTGTCGGAGCTCGCCTCGGTACCCGAGGCGCACGTCAACAACGTGCTGCACAAGGTCAACCCCACCGGCATCGCGGTGGTGTGCCGCAGCCTCGACATCGCGGAGACGACCTACGACCGGCTGACCCGGGTGCGCTGCGAGAAGCTAAAGCTCAACGCCGCGCAGGTCGAACCGATGGTGCGGGATTACCGCGCGCTCGACAAGGCGACGGCGGAGCGCGCCATCCGGTTCCACAAGGTCCGTTCCACGGTCTCGCGGGTCGGCTGAGCCTCAGGGCAGACCCAGCGAGGCGCGGGTCAGGCGGCCCATGGTGGCGATCAGCACATAGGCCTGGTAGTCGCGCTCGAACCCGGCCAGGACGCGGCCGATCTGGGCGGAGACCAGTTCCTCCTGGGCATCGAGTTCGTCCATGACGGTGCGCTGGCCGGCAGCCGCCTCCTTGCGGACGCCGAAGACGGCTGCGGCGGCCGCCTTCACCTGCCGGTCGAGCCGCTCGATGCGGCGGATCGCGGCCCGGTGGCGCTCGAAGCTCGCCTCCGCGGCGGCGCTGACGCCGACCTTGGTGTCGATCGCCTCGTAGCGCTTCTGGCTCGCGACCGCCTTGGCCTCCTCGATGCGGGGGAGGAGCCCGGGGGTGACGAGGGGGATGCGCACGCCGAGGCGGACGCGGACGTCCTCGCGCCGCGCGATGGCCGACGAGTACTGGTACTGGTCGAGCCGCGAGATCTCGAGGTTCACGGTCGGGGCGAGGTCGCTCGCCGCGGATTTTGCCGCGAAGGCGGCGGCGTCCGCGGTCAGGGCCGCGGCCAGGAGCTTGGGGTTGGCATCCCGGGCGCCGGCAACGGCTTCGCCGGCGGACCGCGGCAGCAGGGCGGTGGGGACCGTCGGCTTGTTCAGGGCCTCGGGCTTCGCGCCGGTCATCTTCTCGAAGTCGACACGGCTGGCGGCGAGCTCGCCGCGGGCGCGCTCCAGATCCGCCTTGGCGAGTTCCAGGCGGGACTCCGCCTGCGCGATGTCGGTCTTCGTCGTTTCGCCTCCGCCGAAGCGGGCGCGGGCGGAGGCGACGATGCCGGCGACGAGCTCGACGTTGCGCTGGCGCAGGGCGACGACCTCGCGGTCGCGGACGACCGCCAGGTAGGCGGCGGCGGCATCGAGCAGCACGGACTGCTCGGTGTCGGTCAGGAGGTGGCGGCCGGCACGCTCGGCCGCCTTGGCGCGGTCGAGATCGTTCATCCGCTTCATGCCGTCGAAGATCGGCTGGGTCAGGGTTATGCCGGCGCTGTAGGGCTCCGTCGGGCCGGTCGGCTGGGCCGGCCGCACGTAGGTCTCGCCGTGCAGGGTTCGGTCGATGGAGGCGGTGACGGTCGGCAGGAAGGCCGATCGCGCGGCGTTCACGCCCTCCACGGCCGCCTTCTGCCGCTCCATGTCGGCCTTCAGCCGCGCGCTCTCCCGCATCGCGGCCGCGAGCGCGTCGTCGAGGTTGTCGGCCGCCGCCGGCGAGGCCGCCAGGACGACCGCCCACACCGCCAGGGCGGCGCGCGACCATCGGCGCATCGTGGAATGGGAGGCTCGGGCTCGGCGCATGCGACCTTGTCTCGCCGGCGGGGGGCGCCGGGATCTCGCCGAGTATCGATTTGTTAAGGTTAACGCTTCGTAAAGGCGGGGCAAACCGGGTCGCGCCGGGTCAGCGTTCCGAGAAGGCGAGGTCGACGGACCGGAAAATCGGCTTCAGGAGATAGCGCAGGACGGACTTCTCGCCGGTGACGATCTCGGCGCGGGCGACCATGCCGGGGAGGATCTGATGGGTCTCCCGGCCCCGCGTCACGGTGGTGTGGGAGAGGGAGAGGGTCGCCTTGTAGAACGGGACACCCTTGTCGTTGGTGAAGGTGGTCGGGGAGATGTCGACGACGGTGCCCTGGATCGGTCCGAAGGCCTCCGGGTCGAAGGCCGTCAGCTTGATGCGGGCGGGGTGGCCGATGCGGACGTAGCCGGAATCCTGCGGATCGAGCCGGGTCTCGACCAGCAGCCGTCCGTCGAGGGGGACGATGTGGGCGGCAGGCTCCCCGGGCTTCAGCACGTCGCCGGGCGACTTCGGCACGAGGTCCTGGACGATGCCGCGCACGGGGGCCCGCACGAAAAGACGATCGACGCGGTCGCGGGTCTTGGCGATCATCTGCTCGACCTCGGCGAGTTCCGCCGTGGTCTTGGCGAGCTCGGTCGACCACTCGACGTGCTTGGTCGCCTCCGCCTCGGCGCGCTGGCTCTTCGCCTCGGCGACCGCGCCGCGGCCCGCCGTGATCTGGCCCTCGACCTGGGCCATGCGGGCGCGCACCTGTTCCACCTGGACCTGGGCGTCCAGGTAGGCATTGCGGGACGCGTAGCCCTCGCGCATGAGTTGCTCGCGCAGCCGCAGGCGCTCGGCATTGGCGGCGAGCTGGGTCTGCAGGCTCTTCAGCTCGGATTCGGCGGCGGCCAGGGTGGCGCTGCGCTGGACGACGCGGCTGTCATGCGTCTCGGTGATCTTGGCGAGCGCGTCGCGTTCCCGGCGGTAGAGGGCCGTGTTCTCGACCACCGCCGAATCCGTGGCGGCCCCGGCGGCCTCGAAATCCGGAGCCGTCCCGGCGAGGAGGGCCTTCAGCCGGATGACGGCGGCGAGATGGCCGGCGCGGCGGGCGGCGAGCTGCCCCAGGTCGCTGGACGCGGCCGTCGGTTCCATGCGCAGGATCGGCTGGTCGGCCTCCACCACGGTGCCGGCCTTGACCAGGACCGCCGCCACGATGCCGCCCTCCAGATGGTGGACCGGCAGGGTCGACCCCTCCGGTACGACCTGGCCCTCGGCGACCGACAGCTCCTTGATGGGCGCGACGGCGAACAGGACGAGGAGAATGCCGACCGCGGAGGTGACGCTGATCATCAGGCCGCGAAAGAGCGCAGGCCATCGTCCCGCCTCGATCTCCAAAGGGAGCGCGAGGTGGTCGACGGCGGGGCGGTCGATCGGGAAAAGGACCCGCTTCGCCGAGAGGAGAGCGTCTGCTGTTGCCAAGTCAAGCGCCCGCGTTCGGATGCGGCCTGTTCACGCTGCGGCAATCATCCTGCAGCTTGGTAAACAGGGCCTTGACGATCGCCGCTTTTTTGCTGCTGTGCGGAAGGTTCCGGGCGGCCGTCGGCGACGATGAGGCCGCGTTCAAGGCGGATCACCCGGTCGCAGGCGCGCATGTGGCTCGGCCGGTTGGTCACCAAGATCACGGTCGCCTTGCCGCGCAGCTCGTTCAGCCGCGCCACGAAGGCGGCGTCGCCGTCGCGGTCGAGGTAGGCGCCGGGGTCGTCGAAGAGGTAGATCGACGGATCGCGCACGTAGGCGCGGGCGAGCGCCAGGCGGGTCAGCGTGCCTTCCGAGAAATCCTGCAGGCGCGAGGTCCGGATGCGGGTCTCCAGACCGTCAGGGAAGCGGCTCTCGATATCCTCGATGCCGGCCGCCCGGAGGGCCTCGATCAGGCGGGCCTCGTCGGCGGCGGGGTCCGACATGCGCAGGTTCTGGGCGAGGGTGCCGAAGAAGAAGACCGGGTCCTGGGGCACGTAGCCGATGCCGACGCGGGTCTCGCCGGGATCGAGCTGCTGCAGGTTCAGCCCGTCCAGGTAGATGGTGCCCGCCGCGGCGGGGTAGAAGCCGAGGATCACCTTCAGGAGCGTCGACTTGCCCGAGCCCGCCGGCCCGCTGATGGCGACGATCTGGCCCGCGGGGATCACCAGCGAGACGTTGCGAAGGGCCGGCTCGGCGCGACCCGGATAGCGGTACGCGACCCCGTCGAGCAACATGCGGCCGCGGAAGGACCGGCTGAGGACGGGCGTGCGGGCCGGGTTCCGCTCGGCGGCCAGACGCATGAGGAGATTGACCTGCCGAATGGAGTCGGCGAACTGGCCGAGGTTGTTGATGGCCAGGAAGGCCGTCTGCAGCGGGGCCAGCAGGCGCCAGATGAGCATCATCACGGCGATCAGGCCGCCGAGCGACAGGTTCCCCTCCATGACCAGGATCGAGCCGACCGCGAGCGTGCCGACGCCGGCCAGCTGGGACAGCGACTGGGTGGCGGCCTGCAGGGCGCTGTCGAAGAACTGGGCGCGGAACTTGTTGAGGATCGCGTCGCGCGCGATCGAGCCGTAGCGGGCGGCCCAGAGCCGCTCCGCGCCGAGGTGCCGGATCGTGTCGATCTTGGAGAGGCTTTCGACCAGGAAGGTCTGGCTGCGGGAGACCGCGGTCCCGGTCGCGGCCACGTTGCGGCGCGTGACCGGGATCGTGATGGTGGCGAGCACGCCGAAGAGGACGACGAGGCCGATCGGGATCAGGACGAAGAGGCCCCCGACGAGCCCCAGCGCGGTCAGGAAGATGATCGTGAAGGGGAGGTCCAGCAGGGCGTTGACGAGGTGCCCGGTGAAGAACATCCGGATCCCCTCGAACTGCCGGAAGCGGGAGATCTGGGACGCCACCGAGGACTGCTCGACCATCTGGATGGGCAGCAGCAGCACCTTCTCGAAGGCCGCGTTGGCGAGCGCCGCGTGGAAGCGTGCGCCCACGTAGGCGACCAGCCCGGCACGCATGTGGCGCAGGTGGAACTCGAAGGCGACCAGGAAGGAGATCGCGGCGCAGAAATAGACAAGACTCTCGAGAGCCTGCGTGGAGATGACGTGGTTGTAGACGTTGGCCACGTAGACCGGGGTCGTCATGGCGAGAAGGTTGGTCAGGAAAGTCAGGGCGACGACCGCGGCGATCGGGCGCTTGACGTGCCACATCGCATTCCAGAACCAGGTGCCGCGAATGCCCTTCTGCGGTTCCTGGTCGGCGGAGGCCGGGTTGACGAGCGTGACGGTCTCCAGGCGCGAAGTCGGCGGTTCGTAACGGTAGGACGCGGTGGTGCCGTCGTAGACGAGGAAGCCGTTCTCCGGATCGCGGGCGAGCAGGACGGCCGGCCCCTCGTCTCGCTCCAGGAGCGCCGGCAGGCTCTCGTGCGCGAGGCGGGCGAGCGGAAGCCTCGCCCGGCGGGTGCGGTAGCCGAGCCGGTAGAGCACAGCGCAGAACTCGCCGAGGTCGGCGACCGGCTCGAGATGGGGCATCACCTCGAACAGGCGCCGATGGTCGCCCGGCCAGCCGAGCGTCTCCAGGAGGGGGCGCAGGCAGGCTTCCAGCGGCGTGCGCGGGGCGTGTTCGGGGGCCAGCCGCGGTCGCGCCTCGAAAACCTGCGCGAGCAGGTGCTGGAGGCCGCGCACCCCCTCGGCCGTCCCGCCGGTCCCGATGGGTGCGGCCGGCCCGGCGCCGTCGCCCGGCCCCGTCTGCGACGGCCCGCTCATGGGCTCGTCTCCGGCCGGGACGCGGGCGGAACGGCGGGCGGGGTCGCGGGTGCGCCCGGAGGCGGCGGGGCGGGACGCTCCACGCGCGCCAGCCGGCCTGCCTCGCAGTGCCAGATCTCGGTGGCGGCGGCGGCGTAGGACGGCCGGCTCGAGGTCATCAGCACCGTGACGTGGCCGGCCAGCCGGGCGATCGATTCGATGAGGCGCTTGTCCGCCTCCGTGTCCAGGAAGGCCTGCGGCTCGTCGAGGATCAGGAGGCGCGGTCCGAGGGCGAGCGCCCGGGCGATCGACAGGCGCTTCAGGAAGCCGAGCGGCAGGGTCTCGGAGATGCCTTCGCCGAGGCGGGTGTCGTAGCCGAGCGGCAGGCGGTCGATTTCCTTCTCGAGGTCGATCAGGCGCGTGGCGCGACGGACCTGGTCGGGGGTGGGGCCGCCGCCGAAGAGCGTCAGATTCTCCAGGATCGAGCCGCGGAAGAAGCTCGGGTTCTGCGGGACCAGGACCACGGCGCCGACCCGGGTCGCCCGGAACGCCTGGGCGTCGATCCCCCCGACCGTGGCGGTCCCGACGTGCGGTGTCGTCTCGCCGGCCGCCAGGCGCAGGAGGTTGCTCTTGCCGCTCCCGTCCGGGCCCACGAGCAGCGCGACGGCGCCCGCCTCGACCGCCCAGTCCAGGTTCTCGAAGAGCGTTCCGCTGGCCGTCGTGAGAGACACGGAGCGGAACGCGACCGCGACCGGGCCGTCGGCCTCGTCCTGTTCCACGAGGGCCGGACGCTGCAGGGCGAAGACCTGCTCGATGCTCTCCAGGCCCAGGCGCATCTTCTGCACCTCGTTCCAGAGCGAGGCGGCGCCGAGAATCGGCTGGATGACCCGGCCGGACAGGAGCGTGCAGGCGGAGAGCATGCCGATGGTCAGCCGGCCGTCCACGGCGAGCCAGGCGCCGAAGGTGACCATCGCGATCATGGTGACGTTGCCGAGGGTCGTGACGGTCGATTCGGCCAGCAGGGCGGCCTCGATGGAGCGGTAGTCGATCTGGGCCGCGCTCGCCTGCAGCCGCTCGAAGCGGCGCAGCATCAGGGCCTCCATGGCGAGGCCCTTCAGGGTGGTGATGCCGGACAGGCTGTCGGAGATGAAGTCGTAGATCTTGGCGTCCTGCTGGTCGCGGCTCTCGAGCATCGCCTTGAGGGTGCGGCCGAGCCGCATGGTGACGACCGCGAAGACGAGCAGGACCGCGAGGGCCACCACGACCAGCCAGCCGCCGATCATGGCGATCATGACCAGGAAGATCCCCACGAAGGGCAGGTCCAGCACGAGAAGCCGGGACCGTCCCCCGAAGAAGTCGCCGAGCCGCTGGACGGAGCTCATCATCTGCATCAGCCGCGCAGGCGGATGGGCGGCGTGCAACTCGCGCGGGGCGAAGAGGATGCGCGAATAGGCCTCGATCATGGAGACCTGGCTGAAGCGCGCCGCCGACCAGGCCACCACGTAGCCGCGCCCCACCCGCAGGCCCGCCTCGATCAGGGCCACCACGAAGAGGGCGACCACCAGGGCCAGCAAGGTCTCGGTCGAGCGGTGCGGGATGATGCGGTCGTAGACCTGCAGGATCCCGAGCGGCATGGCCAGCCCGAGGATGTTGATGGCCACGGAGGCGAGGACGACGCTCGTCGGCAGGCCGAGGAACTGGGTCTGCGGCAGGCCCAGGCGGTCGAGCTCCGCCCGGCCGATCCCGAACTGGGCCGGCAGCGACGTTCGGCGCTCCCCGATCTCTGCCGTGCTCATCCGACCTGCAACGCCCCTTGCCGACCCGATCCGGCGGCTCCGCAGCGGATCCCGCCTTCCTGCGGGCATTGTGACGCCGAGGGGTTTGCGAACCGTTAACCATCTGCGCGCACTGACCGTTAAGCACGGATTCGAGAAGGGGTACGGCAGGTTCCCGCAGGGGGCGTGTCGGGTATTCGATTCAAGCTTTCGTTACCGCGGGGCGTGAGGGTCGAACGGGGTATCGGGTCTTCCCGACAGCACCCCCCGTCCCCGACTGCCGGATTCCTCGTGATGAGCAAATCGCCCGCTTCCGCACCGCCCGCCGCCGCCGCACCGGCCGCGAGCGTCGCAGCCTCGCACGAGGACGAGCTCGCCCGGCGGGTGAAGGAGTTCCTGCTGGCGGAGACGCCGGTCGAGCGCAGCGACATCGTCAATGCGAACCTGCATTTCGGTTCGAAGGGCCCGGACGGCATCGCGGATGCGATACCCGCAGGGTCGCCAGGCGGGGCCGGCGCGTCCCCGACGAGCCCTCAGGACGTCGCGGCCCTGCCCGGGCACGGCCCTTCGGGCATGGCGCAAGGCCGGCACGCCACGGGGCTCGGGGATCCCGAGACGACCCCGCCCCCAGCCGCGACGCCCTCCGGCCATTCCGACCCCGCCACCGCGGGACACGCGGGCAGGGCGGGCGCGGCCATGGCGCCGGAGTCCTCCCTGACCGCCGCCGCCGCCGGCAGCGAACCGGGCACGCCCATCCCGGTCGCGTCGGCCACGCCGGCCGTCGCCCCCGGCCTGGCACCCGCCGCGATGCCGGCCGGGCCGGGCACCGCGGAGGCCGCCCCACCCTCCGCCCCGCCGCCCAACGCCGCGCCGACCGACATGACGCTCGACCGCACCGGAACCGTCGCGGAGACGGCCGGCACCGGCGCCGCGGTCGCCACCGTGTCGGTGCAGGACCCGGACGGGGCGGACGGCTTCACCTTCTCGCTGGTGGACGATGCCGGCGGCCGCTTCACCATCGACCCCGCGACCGGCGCCATCGCGGTGGCGCCCGGCGCCGTCCTCGACCACGAGACCGAGCCCAGCCTGTCGATCACGGTCCGGGTCACGGACAGCGCCGGCCACCAGTTCACCCGCAGCTTCACGATCGCGGTCGAGGACCGCAACGACGAGACCCCGAGCGACATCGTCGTGACCGGCGGCACGATCGCGGAGAACAGTGCGGGCGGGGCGGTGGTTGCTACGCTCTCAACGGTCGACGCCGATACCGGGGAGACCTTCACCTACAGCCTTGCCGGCACGGATGCCGCGAGCTTCGTGGTCGTCGGCAACGAGATCCGAGTCGCGCCCGGGGCGGTGCTCGACTTCGAGGCGGGGGGCACGCGGACCTTCGACCTGACGGTCACGGACGCGGCCGGGCACAGCCGGACCGAGACGGTCACGGTCGACCTGACCGACGTCAACGACAACGGGCCGAGCGACATCCTGGTCTCGGGCGGCACCATCGCCGAGAACAGCGCCGGCGGCAC
>NZ_JBBCAT010000006.1 GCF_037203705.1 Prosthecomicrobium sp. N25 | reverse complement strand
GGGGTGGAGCAGCCCGGTAGCTCGTCAGGCTCATAACCTGAAGGTCGTCAGTTCAAATCTGGCCCCCGCAACCACCTTGATCTGACGCCCCGGACCATCAGGTTCGGGGTGTTTTTTTTGGTCCGCGAGCTTCCGCCGGATGGGCGTGACGTGCTCCCCGCCTATTCACCAATGAGCTCGATCTCTCACAAAGTGCAGGACCATACGGAGTAGTCGTTTCCGTGAAACCGGTCCTGGAGCCAGTCTTCCATTGGCGGCGTGGGTCCGGGCGGGACGGAACCTCCCTCCGGATCGACCCATATCTGCGGGCTCTGGCGAGCATAGCCGTAAAGGCTCGAGCCGTCTGCCCGGAGCGCGGCGAGGCCGAGCGGGTCGGGTTGGGCATACCGCCCGAGGGTCGGGTCGTAGTGGCGGTGCCAGTTGTAATGGAGGCCCGCCTCGAGCTGGAACCACTGGCCGGGGAAGCGGGCGTCGAGGGTGGCGCTGCCGGTGATCGAATGGACCTTGCCGAAGGATTCGTAGACCGCCCGCCAGACGACCGCCTGGGCGGCGTCGGTCATCATGAAGGGGCGGCCGACGTGGTCGTTGTGGACGTGCAGGAGCGTCGGCGTGGCCAGGTTCGCGCCGTCGACCGCGACGGGCAGGTCGTCGAGCCAGATATATTCCCGGAGCGTGACGCCGGCCCCGTTGGTCTCGGCGATCGGGCGGTCGCGCGTGTCGTAGATGGAGTGCGTGGTTCCGTTCGGCGTGCCGTTGGTGAGCGAGCGCACGACCAGCCGCTCGAAGGCGTCGTACCTGTATGTGGCCCGCGCGGTCGCCCCGACCGTCAGGCTTGAGGGACGCCCGGCCTGATCTCGTGCCGAACTTCACTGCGTTGCCACGTGGCCGCAGATTTGCCGGTCCGGTCCACACCAAGGCCTGCGGAGCCGTGATGACCGGCCGGTGCCGGTCAGGCCGCGTCCTTTCGGCCCGCCTGCATCCGTTCGGTCCGGCGCTTCAGGAGTTCGACCGCCACCAGGAGCAGGAGGGCCGCGACCATCATGACGATCGAGGCGGCGGCGATCATCGGGGAGAGGCTTTCGCGCAGGCCGGAGAACATCTCGCGCGGGATCGTCCGCTGCTGGGGCGCGGCGAGGAACAGGACGGTGACCACCTCGTCGAAGGAGGCCGCGAAGGCGAAGAGGGTCCCGGTGACGACGCCGGGCAACACGAGCGGCAGCATCACGCGCCGGAAGGCGAGCAAGGGGGGAGCCCCGAGCGATGCGGCGGCGCGCATGAGGTTGTGATCGAAGCCCGCGAGCGACGCGCCGACGGTGACCACCACGAAGGGGCTCCCCAGCGCGGCGTGGGCCAGCACGATGCCGGTGTAGGTCTGCGTCAGCCCGAGGGGGGCGAAGAAGAAGTAGAGCCCGACCGCGTAGATCACGACCGGGACGACGAGGGGCGACAGCAGCAGCGCCGTGACGACCTTCTTGCCGGGGAAGTCGCTGCGCGCGAGCCCGACCGCCGCCGCGGTGCCGAGCACGGCCGCGATCACGGCCGAGGCGGCGCCGATCGCGAAGGAGTTCTTCACGGCGAGCGACCACTTCTCCGATGCGAAGAAGGCCTCCATCCACTTCAGCGAGAAGGCGCGGATCGGGTAGACCAGGAACTCGCCGTCCGAGAACCCGAGCGGCACGATGGCCAGGATGGGCGCGATCAGAAAGATGCCGGTCAGCACCGCGACGGCGGCCAGCAGCAGGGAGGAGATCCGCTCGAGCGGCGTCAGGGGCATGGTCGGTTGCGGCATGTCGGTCTCCTCAGGCGAGGCGGCGGCCGCCGGCGATCCTGGCATAGAGGATCGACAGGACGGCGGTACAGCCGAGCAGAACGACACCGAGCGCCGCGGCGAGACCCCAGTTGATGGTGTCGTTGACGAAGAAGGCGATGAACCAGGAGATCATCTGGTCGTCGGCGCCGCCGACCAGCGCGGGCGTGATGTAGTAGCCGATGGCCGAAATGAACACGAGGAGAGCGCCGGCGGCGACCCCGGGAAGCGTCTGCGGGAAATAGATGCGGCGGAAGGCAGTCGCGGGCGTGGCGCCCAGCGAGCGGGCGGCGCGCACCGTCTCGGGACGTATGCCGCGCATCACCGCCGCGAGCGGCAGCACCATGAAGGGCAGGAGCACGTGCGTCATCGCGACGACGACGCCGACCCGGTTGAAGATCAGGCGCAGCGGCTGGTCGACGATGCCCAGGGCCAGCATGATGTTGTTCAGGATGCCCTGATCCTGCAGCAGGACGATCCAGGCCGCGGTCCGCACGAGGAGCGAGGTCCAGAACGGCAAGAGCACAAACACGGTCATCAGCGCCGCGACGCGCCGGCCCGCCCGCGTCATCAGGTAGGCGTAGGGGTAGCCGATCAGCAGGGTGAGCAGGGTGACGAGCCCTGCGACCGAGAAGGTCCGCTGCAGGATCGTGCGGTAGATCCGGTCCCGTTCGGGCGCGGAGACGATCGCACCGGTTTCGGTCTTGCGCAGGTCGAGCGCCGACAGGAGGTAGAAGTCGGTGACCGGGCCCGAGGCGCGCCGCAAGGCCCTCGTCGTCTCGGGCCGTATCCAGGCCGGATCGATCTGGGCGAAGACGGTCCGCCAGTCTCCGTTCGGCGGCGCCTCGATCCTGCCGATCTGTCGCGCCGTCTTCATGACCAGGGTCCGTCCGCCGTCGACCGCATAGTTCACCCGCCGGGCCGCGACCGCCACCGTGTCGGCCGCCGCCGAGGCCTTGATGTCGGCCGCCAGCGCCGGCCAGAGGAGGGCGGGCGGTTCGCCGCCGCCGTCCCAAGCGCGGGTCACGGCCACGGTCCGCGGCCAGACCGACGCCACGTCGCCGTCGAGGAAGGACCGCCTCAGCATGTCCCCGATCGGCACCAGAAAGGTGAAGACCAGGAAGACGAGCAGCGGCGCGACCAGCAGGAAGGCGCCCCGCCGCCGCCCCCGTTCGGCACGGGCATGCGCCTTGACGAGGTCGAGTTCGGCGGCTGTCGCTTCGGTCATGGCAAGCCGTTCCGTGATGGCGGCGGAACCCGCCCGCGCGGCGCCTCGAGCGCCGGGCGGGCCGGGCGACGACCCGGGCGGACGAGCGCCGCCCGATCTCGGGGGACGATCAGTTCACCGCCGCCCACTTGTTGAAGCGCTCGGCGAGCTTGTCGTTGTTCTCGATCCAGAACTCGGTGTCGATGAGCTTGGCCTTGGCGAGGTTCGCGGGCGCGGTCGGCAGATCGGCCAAGGCCTTGGGGTCGATGAGCGGCGTCGCGGCCTTGGTGGTGACCCCGTAGGCGATGTGGTTCGGCAGCTTGGCCTGGTTCTCGGGCTTGCCCACGACGGCCAGGAACTTGTAGGCCGCCTCGACATTGGGCGAGCCCTTGAGGATGACCCAGCTGTCGAGCGTGTAGAGCGCCTGGTTCCAGACGATGCCGAAGTTGCGCTTGTCCTTCTTGTTGGCGGCGTCGATGCGGCCGTTGTAGACCGAGGTCATGACCACCTCGCCGGAGGCCAGGAACTGCGGCGGCTGGGCGCCGGACTTCCAGAAGATGAGGTCCTTCTTGATGGTGTCGAGCTTCTTGAAGGCACGATCGACCCCGGCGTCGGTCTTCAGCACCTCGTAGACCTTGTCGGCCGGCACGCCGTCGGCCATGAGCGCGATCTCGAGGGTCGTCTTGGCGCCCATGCGCAGCGCCCGCTTGCCCGGCCAGGTCTTCGTGTCGAAGAAGTCGGCCCAGGATTTCGGCGCCTTGTCGGCCGGGATCTTGTCCTTGTCGTAGCCGAGCACGAAGTCGTACAGGATCGCGCCGACGCCGCACTTGTGGACGGCATCCGGCAGATAGGCGTCCTGGCCGCCGATCCGGGCGAAGTCGAGCTTCTCGTAGAGGCCCTCCTCGCAGCCGATCTCGAGCTCGTCGGATTCGACCTGCACCACGTCCCAGCCGGCGTTGCCGCCCTGGACCTTGGCGCGCAGCACGCCGACGCCGCCGTCCCAGCTTTCGTCGATCATGTCGACGCCCGCGGCCTTGGCGGGCTCGAAGTAGACGATCTTCTGGGCGTCCTGGTAGGCGCCGCCCCAGGACACCACCACCAGCTTGCCGGACGCGGCCTGCGCGACGGCGCCGACGCCGAGGACGAGGGCCGCGGTCGCGGCGATCATGTGACTGCGCTTCATGACTTTTCTCCCTGAGGTTTCGTAGTCCGGGTGATCGAGGGCCGCCGCTGGGGCGGGAGGCCGCCGGCCGACCTCTGCGGTCGGTCGTCGGCCTAGTGGTCGGTGCGCGCGGGGTCGTAGGCGCGGGCATGGTCCCGGGCGAAGCCGAAGCGGGTCTCCACCCCGACGTCGGGTGCGGGCAGGCCGTGGGCCGGCTGCTTGGCCACCACGTCGAGGCCGCCGGCGGATATGTGAACCTGGAGGTGATCGCCGTGATAGACGACGTCGACCACGCGTCCGGGGATCGAGTCCGGGAGGCCGTCCGCCGCGGGGCCGATGCGGATGTGCTCCGGACGGACGATGACGGCACAGGGTCCCGCCGCCCCGACGTCGACCGCTTGCGCCTCGATCCGGGCACCCCCGACCGTCCCGACCGTCACCGTGTCGCCGCTTCGCCCGAGAATGGTCCCGTCGAAGCGGTTGGACTCGCCCACGAAGGTGGCGACCAGGCCGTCCGCGGGCTCCTGGTAGAGGCTGCGCGGGTCCGCGACCTGGCGGATGTGGCCGCCGGCGAACACCGCGATCCGGTCCGACATGGTCAAGGCCTCGGACTGGTCGTGGGTGACGTAGACCATCGTGAGGCCGAGCGACATGTGCAGCGAGCGGATCTCGTACTGCATGTGCTCGCGCAATTGCTTGTCGAGCGCGCCGAGCGGCTCGTCCATGAGCACGATCTCGGGCTCGAAGACGAGCGCGCGGGCGAGGGCGATGCGCTGCTGCTGGCCGCCGGACAACTGGCTCGGCTTGCGATCGGCGACATGCGGGAGGCGCACCATGTCGAGCGCGCGCGCCACCTTGTCCTTCACCTCGGCGCGGCCCATCCGGCGCACCTCGAGCGGGAACGCGATGTTCTGGGCGACGGTCATGTGCGGGAACAGGGCGTAGTTCTGGAAGACCATGCCGATACCGCGCTCGTGGGGCGGCTTCTTCGAGAGCGGCCGGTCGGCCAGATAGATCTCGCCCGAGGTCGGCACCTCGAATCCCGCCAGCATCATCAGGCAGGTCGTCTTGCCGGAGCCTGAGGGTCCCAGCAGGGTCAGGAACTCGCCCTTGCCGATCGCCAGGTCGAGGTCCTTCACCACGTGGGTCTTGCCGTCGTAGGTCTTCGACACGCCCCGGAAGGCGACGAGGGTCGATGCCCGCGCGATGTCGCGAGCGCCGCCGGCGACCAAGGGCTTGTTCACGGCAATTCTCCTCCGCCGGACTTGCTCGGCGTCCCTCGATGTCCCGATCGCGCCCCCGCGCCGTCGCGATGACACCCGCTCCAGTCCCGGAGACGCCCCCGCGCCCCCATGACCCTCCTGCCGAGCGCCCCACGGAACCGTCGAGCCCGGCAGGAAGCTAATCACCCCGCGAGGGCCGGACAAACGCTTTTTAACGACCGCAGTGTTGCTCCAACGGCACCAGCCGAACCCGCCGCGCACCATTCCCGTACGGATCCGTGCTCCGGAGCGGCGTGCGCGGCCGGGAAAGGGTTCGTCCACGAGACCGGCTCGACCGCTCGCGCGGACGGCCGGCGCGGGCCCGGCAGAGACGGAGCGAGGCTCGAGCGTCGGATGCGGGGGATCAGTCCTCGACCGGCACCAGCCCGCCTTCGGTGGTGGCCACGCTGGATGCGAACCATTGGCGCAGGCGCAGGATCACCGCCGCATCCCACCGCTGCTCCGGCGCGACGAACCAGTAGCCGCCGAGGCAGACCTCGGTCTGCAGGAGCTCGACGAGCCGACCGGCGACGAGATCGTCGGCGGCCTG
Source organism: Prosthecomicrobium sp. N25 (assembly GCF_037203705.1). Taxonomy (NCBI): domain Bacteria; kingdom Pseudomonadati; phylum Pseudomonadota; class Alphaproteobacteria; order Hyphomicrobiales; family Kaistiaceae; genus Prosthecomicrobium; species Prosthecomicrobium sp. N25. The sequence goes on along the minus strand of NZ_JBBCAT010000006.1, from coordinate 264,353 downwards.
CAGACGGGTGGCGAGCGCGACGCCCTGGCCGGCGAGGGCCGCCTCGTGGGCGGAGGAGGCGTACCAGAGGCGCGGGCCGTGCAGAGTGGTCGGCGGCTCGTGGCCGGCGGAGCGGAAGAAGCGCCGCCACTGGTCGCGGCTGTCCTCGTGGATCAGGAAGCACCGGGACAGATCGTCCAGCGTTCGGATCGGGGGCTGACGGGCGATCCACTCCGGGGAGGCGACCGGGAAGATCCTCGTCCGCTCGAGGAGCTGGCTGCGGCCGCCCTCGGGCGGGAGTTCGCCGAAGCAGATCGCGGCATCGGCGTCGCCGCGCTTCAGGTCCGGCCGCTCGACCGTCGCCCGCACGACGATCTCGACGCCGGGCAGCGCGGCCTGGAGGTCGGACAGGCGCGGCGGCAGCCAGCGCGAGGCCAGACCGGGCACGCACCACAGCCGGAGCTGCCGGGCGCCCGCCCGGTCGGGCCTGAGTTCGGCCGTGGCCTCGGCGATGCGGTCGAAGGCGGCGGACGTCGCGGTGTAGACCAGGCTGCCCTGTTCGGTCAGCGCGACGCCGCGCGGGCCGGTCTCCACGAGCCGGGTGCCGAACCAGTCCTGCAGGTTCTGGACGTGGCGGGACACCACCGTGTGGCAGACCCCGAGGTCCTCCGCCGCCTTGCGCATCGAACCGTGGCGGCCGACTGCCTCGAAGGCCCGGAGCATGGAGAGCGGCGGCAGGCGGCGGCGACGGTCGTCCTCGCCGATCCCGCCGTCCGACGTCCCTTTCGCCCGACCGGAGCCTCCTCGCGGCTTCGCCATCGCGGTTTCCCTTGTGGAGTGGTGCCAAGATAGCACCACAGAGCCCGAAAGAAAGCGCCTGCCACGAAGCGTCGTCATGGGGGAAACTGGTCGCACCGTCCGATCACCGGGTATTCCTCGCCATGACCACCAATGCCGCTCTTCTCGCCCGCCGCGCCGCCGCCGTTCCCCGCGGCGTCTCCACCGCCACCCCGGTCTACGCGGACCGGGCCGAGAATGCCGAGATCTGGGACGTCGAAGGCCGGCGCTTCGTCGACTTCGCGGGTGGCATCGCGGTCCTGAACACGGGGCACCGTCATCCCAAGGTGATGGCGGCCGTGGAGGCGCAGATGCGGCGCTTCACGCACACCGCCTTCCAGGTCAACGCCTACGAGCCCTACATCGAGCTGGCCGAGAGGCTCAATGCGCGCGCCCCCTTCTCGGGGCCGGCCAAGACGATCTTCTTCACCACCGGCGGCGAGGCGCTGGAGAACGCGGTCAAGATCGCGCGGGCCCATACCGGCCGCAGCGGCGTGATCACCTTCACGGGCGCCTTCCACGGACGCACCATGCTGACCATGGCGATGACCGGCAAGGTGCTGCCCTACAAGAAGAAGTTCGGCCCGATGCCGGCCGAGGTGTGGCACCTGCCCTTCCCGAACGAGTATCACGGCGTCACGGTGAAGCAGGCGCTCGACGCCCTCGCGTTCCTGTTCCGCGCCGACATCGAGCCCGAGCGGGTGGCGGCGATCGTGGTGGAGCCCGTCCAGGGCGAAGGCGGCTTCTACGAGACGCCGACCGAACTCTTCGTGGCGCTTCGCAAGATCTGCGACGATCACGGCATCGTTCTCGTCGCCGACGAGGTGCAGACCGGCTTCGGGCGCACCGGCAAGCTCTTCGCCATGGAGCATACGGGCGTCGAGCCCGACATGGTGACCATGGCCAAGTCCCTGGGCGGCGGCTTCCCGATCTCCGGCGTGCTCGGCCGCGCCGCGATCATGGACGCGCCCGAGCCGGGCGGCCTCGGCGGCACCTATGCGGGATCGCCGATCGCCTGCGCGGCGGCGCTCGCCGTTCTGGACGTGATCGAGGAGGAGAAGCTGCTCGACCGCGCGAACGCGCTCGGGGCGGCCATCAAGGCGAAGCTCGAAGGCTTCGCGCGCCGCAACGACATGGTGCCGATCGCGGCGATCCGCGGACGCGGCGCCATGATCGGCTTCGACGTGGTCAAGTCGCACGGCGCCCACGAGCCCGACGCGGAGGCGACCCGGCGCGTCGCTGCGGCCGCGCTCGAGGCCGGACTGATCCTGCTAACCTGCGGTGTCTTCGGGAACGCGATCCGGATCCTGGTCCCGCTCACGGTGTCGGATGCCGTCCTGGAGGAGGGGCTGAACGCCCTCGAAACGGCGCTGGTCGCGGCGCGGGGCTGACGCCCCGCACGGGATCCGGGCCCCCAGGGGCCTCGCCGCGCGCCCGAAGGGTCCTCGGCGGTTCGCCAGGCGTCGCCGGATCGGCAGCGCCTCCGCGGTGGCCGGCGCTCCTCGATAGCGGCGGATGGGGTGGCGCGCGAAGGGACCGCCCCCGGGCCCCGCTCGTCCGTGGGGCGCAACGGGCGAGGGCGACGCCGCGCCCCATGCCGAGGACCGGTCTCAGCGGCAGATGTACTTCGTGCTGTTCCTCGTCATGCTCCAGTGGCAGGTCGGGCCGTAGTAATAGGGGCGGTCATAGGGGCGATAGGGCACCCCGAACCCGTAGGGCCCGTAGTAGGTCGGGGCGTAGCCGTAGGACGCCGGGCCGTAGCCGTAGTAGGGGGCGCCGTATCCGAAACCGACCACGACCGGGCCCCCGTATCGGCCCGGATGGTGGTGGCCGTGGCGCCAGACCTTGCCTTTGCCCTTGCCCGCAGCGTGCCCGTGGTTGCCGCCGCCATGGCCCTTGCCGGCGTAGGCCGCCTCGCTCGTGATCGGCAGGGCCGCCAGTGCCAGAGCGGCGCTGGCGAGGAAAGCCACGGACACCTTCTCGACGATCATCGTACTCTCCCTGAAGAACGCACACATGGCAGGCACCCTCGATCGTCCTGGCCACATCCTCCCCGTAACCGATTAGATGCCGATACCGTAAAGACGGCAAGTCGTCGTTTCCCGGAAGCCGGCTCAACCTTGCGAGAGGCGGGGCGGCGTCGAAAAGCTGGTCCAGCAAACTGCGCCGCGTGACGCCGGTCGGTTCTTGGCGGCCCGAGACTCGGTGTTCCGACGTCTTGGCCAATCAACGCTCGAGTTGACGAGGCGTGCAGAGGCCGGCTGCGCGGATCGAATTAAGGCTACGACGTATGTTTTTTGATCAAGTGAAGAGGATCGTGGGAATCCAGCATCTCCAAGCGCTACTCCTCTCCCTCGACTTCCCCGATGCCCGGCCCGAGGACCCGGCCTTGTTTCACAAGGCGGGCTGTGGCTTTATCGCATCCAGATTGGATCGATCCAAAAGAGATCGACCGAATCCGGAGGAGACGCTTGTGGACCAGGATCGCGGCGCCGCGGATCGGGGATCCGCGCGCGGCAAGGTGACCCTCACGGAGATCGCCGCCCACGCGGGCGTTTCGCGATCGACAGTGTCGCTGGTCCTGCGCAAGAGTCCTCTGGTGGCCGACACGACCCGGGCCCGAGTCCGCGCGGCCATCGAGGCGCTCGGCTACGTGTACGACCGGGGAGCCGCCCGGATGCGCGGGCGGCGGTCGGACACGGTCGGGCTCGTCGTCGTCGACCTGACGAGCCCCTTCTACGCGGAGTTCATCGCCGGGGTGGACGCGGCGCTCGATGCGGCCGGACGGCTCGCCTTCATCGCCAACACGGGCGAGGACCCCGCCCGGCAATGGCGAGTCCTTGAGCGCTTTCGCGAGCACGCGGTCGACGGGGTGATCCTGTGTCCGGCCGAGGGCGCCGAGGCGGCCATGCTCGACCGCATCGGCAGTTGGGGCTTGCCCTGCGTTCAGGCCCTGCGTTTCGTACCGGGGTCCGTCACCGACTATGCCGGCACAGACAACAGCCTCGGCACCGAGCAGGCAACCGAGCATCTGATCGGCCTAGGCCATCGCCGCGTCGTGTTCGTCGGCGGAGGGGCCAGCCACTCGGTCGCGCGCGACCGCATGGCGGGCTATCGAACCGCGATGCTCCGGCACGGCCTGGAGCCGGCGACCCTCGCCTGCCGCAACACCCTGGCGGACGGAACCGCGGCGATCAGGGCGGCCTTGTCGGCCCCGGTGCGCCCGACGGCTGCTGTCTGCTTCAACGACCCGGTCGCGATGGGCGTGATCCACGGGGTTCGCCAGGCCGGGCTGCGGCCCGGCGCGGACCTGGCGGTGGTCGGCTTCGACAGCATCGCGGATGCGGCGTTGTGGGTCCCGAGCCTGACCACCGTGGCGATCCAGCCCTCCGAGATCGGCTGCGCCGCCGCCAACCTCCTGATGCGGCGCATCGCGGATCCGACGGGTGCGCCGGAAAGGTCCATCGTGGCGCCCCGGCTGGTCGTTCGCGAGTCCAGCGGCCCGGCGCTATCCGCGGCCCTCGCCTCGGTCGGGGTGGCCTCGGCATGATCGTCGACACGCGCACCCTCCTCCTCGATCGGCTGCTGCCCTGGTGGGCGGAGGCAGCCTGGGACCCGCGGGACGGCGGCTTCGTCGCCGAGCTCGGCCAGGACGGCGGGCAGATCCGGGAGACGTCACGGCTTCTCCTCGTCCAGGCACGCATGCTCTACGTGCTCAGCCACGCGCACCGGCTCGGCGCGGGACCTTTTGCCCTGCACGCCGCCGGGCGCCTCCGCGCCTTCCTCGAAGAGTGGTTCCGCCTCGACGACGGCGCCTGGGCGCGCGCGGCCGCCCCCGAAGCGGGCGGCACTCGGGACGGCCTCGTGGATTTCTACGACCAGAGCTTCGTGCTCCATGGCCTCGCCTGGTGGTATCGGGCGAGCGGCGACCCGCGCACCCCGGCGGATGCGGTCGCGACCCTTGCGGCGCTCGACCGTCGTCTCGCCGACCCGGCGGCCGGAGGCTACTTCGAGGACGACACGCGGCGGCTGCCCCGGCGCCAGAACCCTCATATGCATCTCCTGGAGGCGATGCACGCCTGGTTCGAGGCGACCGGAGACCAATTGTGGCTCGACCGCGCCGAGGCCGTGGTGGCGCTGTTCCGCTCGCGCTTCCTCGACGAGGCAACCGGCACTTTGCGGGAATTCCTCGATGCCGGGCTGGCCCCCGCGGACGGCCCGGCCGGATCTTGGCGCGAACCGGGCCATCATATGGAATGGGTCTGGCTCCTTCTCCACCATCGCCGCCTGACCGGGCGCGGCGACGACCTCGGGGCCGCAGCCGAGCGCCTTTGGGAGACGGCTGAAGCGCATGGCGTGGACCTCTCCGGCCACCTCGTCGAGGCGGTCGACCGCGGCGGCCGCGTGCTCGACCCGAACCGACTTCTCTGGCCGCAGACCGAGGCCGTCAAGGCGGCCCTGGCCAGAACCGAGATGCTTGGCGCCGACCCTGCCCCGGCCGACCGCTTCCTCAAGGTCCTCCTGGCCCACCACATGCCGGCCGGCGGGCCGCTCTGGATCAACCGGTTGTCGCCTGAAGGCGTGCCGCTCGGCGGCACCATGCCAACCCGGATCCTCTACCACCTGACCCTCGCGCTCGCCGAATACGCCCGGCTGCGCCCTTCCTTCGCCGCAACCGGGCCCGCGGGCAGGACGGCGCCAGACCGCATCGGAGCACCGGCATGACGAAGCGAATCGGGTTCATCGGCCTCGGCCTCATGGGCCACGGCATGGCCTCGAACCTGCTTGCAAAGGGCCATCCGCTGACGCTGCTCGGGACGCACGCCCGGGCGAACGTGGCGGATCTCGTCGGGCGCGGCGCGAGTGCGGTCGGAACGCCCGCGGAGGTCGCCGCCGCGAGCGAGGTCGTCATCACTTGCGTGCGCAGTTCGGCCGACGTAGAGGGCCTCGTCTATGGCGAAGACGGCATCCTGGCCGGCGCGAGACCGGGGCTCGTTCACATCGACACGACCACCGCAAACCCGGTCTCGACCGCCCGGATCGCGGCCGACTATGCGGCGCGCGGGCTGCGCTTCGCCGATGCACCGCTCGGACGGACACCCCGCGAGGCGGCGGAGGGGCGCCTGAACGTGATGCTCGGAGCGGACACGGCCCTGAAGGACGAAATCCTGCCCGTGCTGCGGGGGTTTGCCGAGAACGTCTTCCATGTCGGCCCGGTCGGCGCCGGCCATACCATGAAGCTCATCAACAACTTCATGGCCATGAGCCACGCCTGCGTGGCGGCGGAGGCGGTCGCGGCGGCGCGGGCCGCGGGACTAGACCTCAAGGTCATGACCGACATCATCTCGGCCGGCGGCGCCAACAGCGCGCAGTTTCAGATGATCATGCCGTGGGTTGTCGACCGCGATCCCTCGCGGTTGCAGTTCACGATCGCCAATGCGCGCAAGGACCTCGCCTACTACGGCGCCTTCGCGAGCGAGAACCGGCTGAGCGGGGGCGTAGCGCCCGCCGTCCTGCAGACACTGACCCTGGCGGCCGCGCTCGGCCGCGGGGATCAGTTCGTCCCCCGCCTCGCCGACATGCTGAGCGACCTAGCCGGGGCGGGAGAAGAGGGTACGGCACCGAGATGATGTCCGGCTCAAGCAAGTCGAATGTATATTTCGGCCGTTGGCCGAAGATAGTAGCGTACTGTCCCGGCCAAGAAGTCTCTAATCTGTAAATCATTAGTCGTGGCGAAGAAAGGGCTTGTCACACGCCAACGCGCAGCCATAGTGGAAACGACGGCCCCGCCAGAGGGCTCGAAACGGGAGGAACACGCATGAGGAAGATTTGGATCTCGACCGTCTTCGGCGCCGCCATGGCCGTTGCGGCCGGCACCGCCTCGGCCCAGCAGGCGATCGAGCTGCACGGCGCTTCGCAGTTTGGCGACGAGCACGCCTTCACCAAGGCGATGGTCAAGTTCGAGGAACTCGTCAAGGCCTGCTACAAGCAGCCGATCAACTTCGTTCTTCACAAGAACAGCGAGCTCGGCCTGGAGAAGCAATATTTCGAGTACATGGCGGCCGGCAAGGCGGTCGACTATGCGATCGTGTCTCCGGCCCACATGTCGACCTATTCGAAGGCGGCCCCCTTCATCGACGCGCCGTTCCTGTTCCGCGATCTGTCCCATTGGAACAAGGTGCTGGAACAGGACCTCTTCAAGCCGATCGCGGACGAGATCGCACGCCGCGCCGACACCATGCTGATCGGCTATGCGGGCGGCGGCGTGCGCAACATTTTCGTCACCAAGCCGGTCACCAACATGGCCGAGCTGAAGGGCCTCAAGGTGCGCGTCCAGGGCGCGCCGATCTGGAGCCGGACCTTCGCGGCCGCCGGCATGTCGCCGACCGTGATCGCCTACAACGAGGTCTACAACGGCATCCAGAACGGCGTCATCGCGGCCGGCGAGAACGAGGCGGCGGGCGTCGAGCAGATGCGCTTCTACGAGGTCGCCCCGCAGCTCGCGATGACCCAGCACGCCATCACGATCCGGCCCCTGGTGTTTTCGGGCAAGACCTTCCGCAAACTCCCGCCCGAGCTCCAGACCTGCGTGACCTCGGCCGGCAAGGAGGCCGGCAAGCACGGGCGCGACATCGAATCGAGTGAGGACACGGCCAAGCTGGAGGCACTCGAGAAGGCAGGCAAACTGAAGCGGGTGGCTTTCACCGAACGGGACGCCCTCAAGAAAGCCGTCGATCCCATCCTGATCGAGTACGCCAAGGAGATCGAGGCGGGCGACATCCTGGCCAAGATCAACGCGATCCAGTAACGGCGCCTCGGGCGCGGGCTGTCTATCCACGGATGCCGGGCCGAGCCCCGGCATCTTCGGCCCGGACCCGTCCGATCCTGGAAGGCCCGGCCGTCTCCGCGTCCGACCTGTCCCGGACCGACCAGACCGCAATCGTCAAGATGTCCCGCTCGCCCGGGACGGGGGGAAACATGGCGTCCTCAGACAGTGCCGGCGCGTGGCGACGCTTCACGGCCTGGTACCACCGCATCCTGCTCGCGATGCTGGCACTCCTGCTCGGCGTCCTCATCATTCCGGTGACGCTGCAGATTTTCTCGCGCTTCACCCACATCATCCCGCACTACATCTGGACGGAAGAGATGGCGCGCTTCCTGTTCGTCTGGGCCATCATGATCGGCTCGATCGTCGGGGTGCGCGAGTGGACGCACTTCGACGTCGACGTCTGGCCACGCCTCGGCCGCAAGGCCGACGCCGCGCTCCGGCTCGTGGCGCGGACCGGGGTACTCGCCATCGCGTTCGTCTTCCTTATCGAGGGATACGAGTTCACCGACCAGGCGATCTACCGCATCTCGGAACTCGCGGAGCTGCCGCTCTGGATCATCCACGTCGCTTGGCCGCTCACCGGCGCGAGCTGGATCCTGTTTCTCGCCGAGCACTACGTGGACGATTTCCGTGCGCTGACCGGGAGGCATGGATGACCGGATCCCTCCTCGGCTCCGGCCAGGCGGCCGCGATCCTGTTCGGCATCTTCTTCACGGCGCTCCTCTTGCGCATCCCGGTCGCCTTCTCGCTGGCGCTCGCGTGCCTCCCCATCCTCCTAATCGAACCGCGGCTCTCCTCCGAGATTCTCGTTCAGGAGACCTTCAACTCCTACAATTCCTTCATCCTCCTCGCCGTCCCGTTCTTTCTCCTGACCGCGAACCTGATGAACGGCGGCGGCATCACGGACCGGCTGATGACCTTGTCCCGGACCATGGTCGGCCACTGGCCCGGCGGCCTCGCCCAGATCAATGTCGTTCTGTCCTTCTTCTTCGCCGGCATCTCCGGCTCCTCGACCGCTGATGCGGCAAGCCAATCCAAGGTCTTCATCGAGGCGCAGCGACGGGAGGGCTACGACGACAGCTTCTCGGTCGCCATCACGGCGGTTTCGTCGGTGCTCGCGGTGATCATTCCGCCGTCCATCCTCATGATCATCTGGGGCGGGACCCTGACCACCTCAATCGGCGCGCTCTTTCTCGCCGGCATCGTTCCGGGCGCGCTGATCACCGTCGCCCAGATGGCGACCGTGCATGTCTACGCCAAGATGCGCAACTATCCGACCTATAAGCGCGCAAGCTGGGGCGACCTGGCGCGCAGCCTTCTCGTCTCCGTGCCGGCGCTGACGACGCCCTTCATCATCATAGGGGGCAAGATCTTCGGCTGGTTCACCGCGACCGAATCCGCCTGCATCGCCGTCATTTATGCTGCGTTCTTGAGCCTGCTCTTCTACCGCGAGATGAACCTGCGTGGCTTCTACGAGGCCCTCGTGGACACGGGGCGCTTCTCCGCCATCGCACTCTTCTGCGTCGGCACGGCATCGGCCTTCGGCTGGCTCCTCGCCTACTACAAGATTCCCCAAGCGATCCTGTCCGGCGTCTCGGCCTGGCACCTCGGCCCGACCGGGATGGGGTTCCTGGTCGCCGGCGTTTTTCTGGTCGTCGGCTGTTTCCTAGATGCGATTCCGGCGATCATCATCGTCGGGACCATCCTGCAGCCCCTGACCGTGTCGGCGGGCATGGACCCTGTGCATTTCGCGATGATCGGTATCGTGTCCCTGGCCTTCGGCCTCGTCACCCCGCCCTATGGCCTGTGCCTCCTGATCGCCTGCTCAATGGCCGGCATGCGCCTGATGGACGCGATCAAGGACGTTCTAATCATGCTCGCGCCGATGTGCATCGTCCTGGTGATGATTATCGTCTGGCCGGAGATCGTGCTCTTCCTGCCGCGACTGATCTCCCCGGATTTCCTGCGATGATACGGCACCTCGGCACTCTGTCTGCCTATTACGCAAGGTCTCTACTGCACCCGTCGCGAGACCTTGGCGAATATGCTGAGGCCTAGCCATTGCGGCATTGCATAGGTCAAGGCTGGATCGCCTTCCAATCTCAGTTGCCCACTGTCGACCTCATCCTTGATTGTGGTCAGTCCCATCCAGACGGAGGTCATCGAGCGAAGCGAACTCTCCACGAGCAGATCAAGCTCATAGCCGGGGTCGAAGCTGCATAGATCAACGCTGCCCCGGTCGACTACCAGCCACCAATTCCTCTGCTGCAGGGGCACTTCCGAGTACACGAACTGTATCGTGCTGCGTCGCTCGGGAAGCAATGCGACGACGAGGCTGCGGCGCATGTCCCACATGAGCAGCGAGGGGTCGAGGTTCTTCAGGGAAAGCCTCGACTCCATCCAGCGCTGGGCCCATTCGCCAAGGCCGATGATGAGCGGTCGGAGTTCCTCGCCCGCCTCCGACAATCGATATTCCAGGGTTCCGTTCTCGTTTGGACGAGTGACGATCACCCCGGCCTGCTGCAGCTCCTTGAGCCTCTTGGATAGAAGGGAGGGCGACATCTTCGGTAGTCCACGCCGGAGATCATTGAAGCGCGAGCTGCCACACAACAGTTCCCTGACGACAAGAGTTGTCCAGCGGCTGCACAAAATCTCGGATGCCATGGACACTGGGCAGAATTGGCCGTAGCCCGCACGCTGGTCCATTGCTCGTGATCTCCGATGATCGAGCCGAACAATAGCGCGAAAGCCACCCCAAAGAAACAGGCGGTACAGTTCCAGGACTAGATCACTTCAAGGCCGCGAAGGATTATTCCCGTCACTACCAGGGAGGTCCACATGTCCACGTACGCAGCCACGATGAGCCCGGACACATCGCCCGTTCAGCCCGACCTCCCAGACAAGGAGAATTTCGTCGACCTCGCCCATCGGCTGGGGCCTCAGATGGCCGGCCGCGCCATGCAGGTCGACAGCGACAATGTCTTCGTCTCGGACAGCTTCGCGACTTTGAAGGAAGAAGGCCTCATCGAAGCCGGCGTTCCGCGCGAGCTAGGCGGGGGAGGCGCGGAAATTCCCGAACTCGCTGAAATGTTGCGAGTTCTGGCGCGGGACTGTGGCTCTACCGCACTGGCCTTCTCGATGCATACGCATCAAGTCGCGACCGCGGCCTGGCGCTGGCGGCACCAGAACGCCTTGCTGCTCGAGCCGCTCTTGCGGCGTGTTGCCGCCGAAAGAGTGATCCTTCTCTCCTCGGGCGGTTCGGACTGGATCGGCGGTTCGGGCGAGGCCGAGAAGGTCGAGGGAGGCTTTCGCGTCTCCGGGCGAAAGAAATTCACCTCGGGGGCGGAGGCCGGCAACATTCTCATGACCAGTGCCATCTACGAGAAAGACGATGGCAGCCGCTCCGTCATTCACTTCGGCGTTCCGATGGCGTCCGCGAATGTGCGCATAGAGCAGACCTGGAACACCCTGGGCATGCGGGGCACCGCCTCGAACGATGTCGTCCTGGACGATCTCTTCGTTGCCGACGCTTCTGTCGCCTTCTCCCGCAAGGCGGGGGAATGGCATCCCGTTTTCCAGACGATCGCGACCATCGCCTTTCCACTCGTTTATGCCGTGTATCTGGGGGTGGCGGAGAGCGCTCGCGATATCGCAATCGACATTGCAAGAGGACGGCCGCAGGCAGACCCGTCTCTAGCCGGCCGCCTGGATACCGAACTGAGGGCGGCTCAGCTCGCGCATCGCTGGATGCTCGACATCGTGGCTCTGAACGCACCCTCGGCGCATACGGTCAATGAAGTCATGATCGGACGCAGTCTCGTCGCCCGCCATGCAATCGCGGCCGTCGAGCTCGCCATGGAACTCGCAGGCGGCGCATCCTTTTACCGCGCCGCTGGATTGGAGCGTCGCTTTCGCGACATTCAAGGTGCTCGATTTCACCCGCTGCAAGCCGGACCGCAAGCGCACTATGCCGGTGCAACGGCGCTCGGCTTGTCGACCGCGAAGGTCTATTAGCCGGCGAGGACCGCCGCGAGTATTGGACCCCCAACGTCCCAATCGGTGATCCAACCGACGGTTGCGGCCCTGGGCGCATGTCCCGGGGCCGCCCGCCGAGACTCCGTTCGCGCGGACCATTGCGTACGAACGAGGTGAGCCGGTCGGAAAGGCCGCTGACTTCATCCGCCTACGCGTGATATTCACGCTTTTGTGCGGAAATCACGCACCTGCTGCTTGGATCGCATGGGGGAGCCCGAGCGCGAGCCGCGCCAAACCGGTGATGCGAAAGGCTGCGCCGCGCTCGTGCCGGATCCCAGGGGATTGGCATGTACATTGCGAACAAAGGGGTCAGCATACGTCCACCCCTGTGCTCCACGATCGGGAGGATCGCCATGACTGCCCATCGCCGCAGACCCCTCGGATTTCTGGCCGTACTCGCTCTTGCGTCGATCCCGGCCGGGGGCCTGTCGGCCGCGGAGTTGCGCGTCGGGTTCAGCCAGGACGCGCAGACCCTCGATCCGGCCAATCACCGCAACCGCGAGAACGAAACGATCCTGCGGAACATGTGCGACGGGTTGCTGACCCGAGACCCGGCCATGAAGGTAGTCCCCGAGATTGCCGACTCCTTCCGCCAGGTCGACCCTCTGACCTGGGAATTCAAGATCAGGGACGGCCTCAAGTTCCATTCCGGAACGCCGCTCACCAGCGCCGACGTCGCCTTCACGTTCAACCGCATCGTCAAGGACAAGGCGATGAGCGGGCAGACCAGCCCGCGCAAGAGCCTCCTCGGTCCGGTGGAGGACGTGGAAGCCGTGGACACGCGCACCGTGCGCTTCAAGATGTCCGCCCCCTGGCCCATCCTCCCGGCGATGCTTCCGTTCCAGGAGGTCGTCAGCAAGGCCTTCGTCGAGAAGCAGGGCGATGCCGCCCTCGCCACGAAGGTCGACTGCGTCGGCCCCTTCAAGCTCGTCGAATGGCGGCGCGGCGACGCGGTCATCATGGAGCGCGATCCGGGCTACTACGGCGGCTCCCCAGCCATTCCGCCGGTCGGGCCCGCCAAGGTCGACCGCGCCATCTTCAAGATCATTCCCGAGAATGCCTCCCGGGTGGCCGCGCTCCTGGCCGGCGAGGTCGACATCATCAACGAACTGCCCGCCTCCGCCATCCGGCAGGTCGAGGCGAGCGAGCGCGCCAAGGTGATGGCGGTCAACGGCACCCGCACCTTCTTCATGGCGATCAACCTGGCTAAGAAGCCCTTCGACGACGTCCGCGTTCGCAAGGCGCTCAACCACGCGGTCGACCGGCGTCTCATCATCGACAAGATCCTGGAGGGCCGCGCCACGCCGCTGAACGGGGTCATGAGCCCCGACGCCTTCGCTTTCAACAAGGACCTGCCCGAGTACCGTTACGACCCGGACGCGGCCAAGAAGCTGCTCGCCGAGGCGGGCGTGGCGAACCTCGAGTTGACCATCGACACGACGGGGGCCTTCAAGCCGACCGCCGAGGCCATCGCCGCACTGATGGCGCGCGCCGGCATCAAGGCGAATGTCCAGGTCTGGGAGGGCGCCGTCCTGTCGCCCATGTGGAACGCCGCGGACAAGCGCAAGGACCGCGATCTCTACCTCACCTCCTGGGGCAACGGCGCGCTCGACCCGTCGGACATCATGGTGCCGACGCTCCGCTCGGGGGGCCGCGGCAACGCCGCGGGCTACGCCAACGCCAAGGTCGACCAGCTTCTGGACGCGGCGGAGACCGAGGTGGACCAGGTGAAGCGGGAGACGATGTACAAGGAGGCGCAAGCGCAGGTGAACGCCGACGTGCCCTGGGTCTTCCTCTGGCTGCCCCAGGACCTCTATGGCGTGTCCAAGCGGCTGAAGGGCTGGCAACCGTCCGCCGACAGCCGGATCAATCTCCACGACGCCAGCGTCGACTAGCCGACGCCGAGCCCCGGAGCCCGCATCCATGTCGCCCGGCCGCCTCCTCGAACGGCTCGCCGCCCTGATCCCGATTCTCCTCGGTGTCAGCCTGATCGTCTTCCTGATGATCACGCTGACTCCGGGCGACCCGGTCCAGATCATGCTCGGCGATAGCCGCTCGAGCCCCGAACAGGAGGCTGCGCTCCGGCACGACATGGGTCTCGACCGACCGCCCTGGGAGCGCTTCTTCGTTTTCCTGTGGAACGCCGCGCAAGGCGAGTTCGGCCTCTCCTTCTTCCACCGGCGCCCGGTTCTCGACGTGATCCTCGAGCGGCTTCCGGCCACCATCGAACTGACGCTCGTCTCCCTCGTCCTGGCGCTCGCCATCGCGATCCCGCTCGGCGTCTTCGCCGCCGTCCACAAGAACTCCTGGATCGACCGTGCCGCCACGGTCGGTTCCCTGCTGGGCGTTTCCCTGCCGGGGTTCTGGTTCGGCATCCTCCTGATCCTGCTCTTTTCCGTCACGCTCGGGTGGCTGCCCGTCTCGGGGCGCATCGGCTACTCTTCCGAAGTTCCGGGCGTCACGGGTCTGCTCCTCGTCGACGCGCTGATCGCCGGCCGTCCCTCGAGCTTCCTCGACGCCCTCCGTCACCTGGTCCTTCCCGCCCTGACGCTCGCTTTGCCGATGGCGTCGGTGCTGACGCGGGTGACGCGCTCGTCGATGCTGGAGGTGCTCCGGTCCGACTACGTCCTCTTCGCGGAGGCCAAGGGCCTGACGCGCGCGAGGGTGATCGGCCGTCACGCGCTCAAGAACGCCCTGATCCCGACCGTGACCGTCGCGGCACTCGAAACCGGTTCGCTGCTCGGCGGCAACATGATCGTCGAGACCGTGTTCGGTTGGCCCGGCCTCGGCCGGCTGGTGGTGGAGGCGATCTTCAGCCGCAACTTCCCGCTCGTTCAGGCGGCCGTGCTGCTCTACGCGGTCACCTACGTCGTCCTGAACTTCGCCGCCGACCTCCTCTACACCGTCTTGAACCCCCGGGTGCGCCTGTGACCGCCGGGACCGCCGACAGGGAGGCCGGAGGGAGAGCGGATTCGCCGCTGGCGCTCGGCCTGTCCAATTTCCGGGACAATCGCCTGGCCGTCCTCTCCGCGCTCGTCGTGGTCGCCTTCGTGGCCGCGGCCGTACTGGCGCCGTTCGTCGCCCCTCACGACCCCAACGAGGCCGATCTCTTCCGCCGACTGCAGCCGCCCGCCTGGCTCGGCGGCGAGTGGGCATACCCGCTCGGCTGCGACGGCCTCGGGCGCGACATCCTCTCGCGCCTCATCTACGGGGCCCGCGTCTCCATCCTGGTCGGCGTGCTCGTCGTGGCGATCGCGACGGCGGTCGGCGTCCTCGCCGGCCTCGCGGCGGGGTACCTGGGCGGGGCGACAGACCGACTCATCTCCGGCCTCGTCGACGTTCTCCTGGGATTCCCGTACCTCATCTTCGCCATCGGCCTCATGGCCATGATGGGGCCCGGCTTCCAGAACATCGTGCTCGCGCTCGTCTACAAGGAGTGGGTCGTTCCCTGCCGGATCGTGCGGGGCGAAACGCTCGCCGTGCGTGAACTCGAATATGTGGAGGCGGCCCGGTCCCTCGGCGCCTCGCGCAGCCACATCATGCTCCGCGAGATCCTGCCCAACATCGTCTCGCCCGTCGTGGTGGTCGCGACGGTGCGGATCGCGCAAGTCATCATCCTCGAGGCGAGCCTGTCGTTCCTCGGCCTCGGCGTGCAGCCGCCCACCGCCTCCTGGGGTTCCATGGTGGCGGACGGGCGGGAATTCCTGATCGATGCCTGGTGGGTCTCCACCTTCCCGGGCCTCGCGATCCTGGCGCTCGTGCTTGCCATCAACATCGTCAGCCAGGGCCTTCGCGACGCCTTCGATCCAAGGATCCAGGCATGACCGCCCCCGTGGTTCCGCACCTCAGGACCGAAGACGGCCAGATTGCCAGGGCGCTGCTGGTGGTCGAGGGCCTGACCACATCCTTCCCGACCCGGGGCGGCGTGGTCACCGCCGTTGACGGCCTCGATCTCACCGTCAACGAGGGCGAGTGCCTCGGCGTCGTCGGCGAGTCCGGATCGGGCAAGAGCGTCACCTTCCTGTCCGTCCTCGGCCTCGTCCGCCCGCCCGGCACCGTGACGGCGCGCCGTCTCTCCTTCGCGGGGCGCGACCTGCTCGCCCTGTCCGAGGAGGCGCGGCGCGATCTGCGCGGCCGGGAGATCGCCATCACCATGCAGGACGCCCTGACGGCGCTGAATCCCGCCTTCACGGTCGCCACCCAGATCACGGAGACGCTTCTCGCCCACGGGCGGGCCGCGTCGATGGCGGAGGCTCGCCGGGCCGCGGTGGAGATCATGGGCCTCGTCGGCATCCCCGCCCCCGGGAAGCGGCTCGACGACTATCCGCACCAGTTTTCCGGGGGAATGCGTCAGCGGATCATGATCGCGATCGCGCTCGCCTGCCGACCCCGACTCCTGATCGCCGACGAACCGACCACCGCCCTCGACGTCACCATCCAGGCCCAGGTCCTCGACCTGATCGCCGACCTGCGCCGGGACCTCGGCATGAGCGTGGTGCTGATCACCCACGATCTCGGCGTCGTCGCCGAGCATTCCGACCGGGTCCTCGTGATGTACGCGGGCCAGGTCGTCGAGGCGGGCCGGACCCGGGACGTCATCGACCGACCGCTGCACCCCTATACGCGCGGCCTCCTCGCTTCCATGCCCTCCCTCGAGGACCTCGATCGCCCGATCCAGCCGATCCCCGGCCAAGTTCCCGACCCGACCCGTCTGCCCGCCCACTGCCGCTTCTTCGACCGCTGCGGCCTGGCCGACGAGGCGTGCCGGACGCCTGTCCCGCTCGCGCCCGCAGGGCCGGGGCGAGCCGTTCGTTGCGTGCGTCCCGGGGAGCCGGTCGATGCGTGACCCCGCTACCCCTCTGCTGGTGGCCGACCGGATCGTCAAACGCTTTCCGCTTCCCATGCCGCTCGCCAAGCGTCTCCTGGGGCGCAAGCCGGCCGCGGTCGGCGCCGTCGAGGACGTCAGCCTGACGGTCGCCCGAGGGGAGACGCTCGGCGTCATCGGCGAGTCGGGTTGCGGAAAGTCGACCCTCGGCCGGGTGCTCCTGAAACTCCACGCAGCGTCTTCGGGCACGATCCAGTTCGACGGCCAGGACATAACGGACCTTTCGGAACGGCAGTTCCGACCCCTTCGGCGCCGCATGCAGATCGTCTTCCAGGACCCCTACGCCTCGCTCAATCCGCGCCGCACGGTCGGTGAGATCGTCGGGCTGCCCCTTCGCCTGCACGAGGGATTGGGGCGGCGCGACGCCGAGGAACGAGCGGCGGAGTTCCTGCCCCATGTGGGGCTGTCCGCCCGCCACCTGCGCCGCTACCCGCATCAATTCTCGGGCGGTCAGCGCCAGCGGATCGGCATCGCCCGCGCGCTCATCCTCAACCCTGACTTCGTGGTCTGCGACGAGCCCGTCTCGGCGCTCGACGTGTCGATCCAAGCCCAGATCATCGAACTCCTGCTTCGCTTCAAGGCGGAGTCCGGCCTCACCTACCTGTTCATCTCCCACGACCTGGCGGTGGTCGGCCGCGTCTCGAACCGCATCGCCGTCATGTATCTGGGCAAGCTGGTCGAGGTCGGGCCGCGCGACGCCATCCTGCGGGCGCCGGCGCATCCCTATACGCGCGCGCTCCTCGCCGCCGCCCCGCGACTCCACCCCGAGGAGGGCCGAGAGCGGATCCGCCTCGTCGGCGACCTGCCGTCCCCGATCACGCCGCCCTCCGGGTGCCGTTTCCACACACGCTGCCCGGCGGCGATGCCGGTCTGCGCGCAGATGGCGCCGGCCGAGACGGAGGTCGCACCAGGCCACCGCGTGTCCTGCCACCTGCACGGAGTGAGCGGATCATGAATACCTGCAAGGCCGACGTGATCGAGTTGGAAGGCTCCCCGGCGGAGCGCGGCGCCGCACAGGTGCGCGCCGCGGGCGTCGATGCAGCCGAAGTGCGTGCGGTCCTGGACGCACGGTATTCGGCTGCCGCCACCGTCATCGAGTCGGAAGCGGCCCATCGCTATCTGGCCGGCCAGATGGCTTTTGCGCGCCGGCATGCGGCCCCGGAGATGTCCGAGCTCGACGGCGTCGCGGCCGGCCTCGGCATCGCACCCGAGCGTCTGTTCGCCCTCCTTCATCTCTCCATCCTGTCGCACGCGTTCGAGTGCGACGGCTGCACCGCCTGGGCACGCCCGCGGCCCGAGGGTGGCGCCATCCTCGTCAAGAACCGGGACCTCTCCGGCCCGCACCGTCATTTCCAGGCCGTCTTCCGGCACCGGGACCCAACCGCGCCCGGCGGCGTGGTGTTGAATGTCGGGACCATCGGGGCTCCGGGCGTCTACTCGAGCGGCATCAACGGCGCCGGGCTCGCCCTCGCGGACACGGCCATCCCGGCTCCCCGCCACCAGATCGGTTGGCTGCGCTACCTTCTGATGACCCGGATCCTCTTCACCTGCCGGACAGTGTCCGAAGCTATCGATCTGATCGGATCCTTGCGCCACGCCGGGGGCGGCAGCCTCATTCTCGCGGATGCCTCCGGTGCCGTGGCGAGCGTCGAGTTGCTGGCCGAGGGCCCCCGCATCGACAGGTCCGAGCCGGCCTTCCGGACGAACCATTTCCTCGCCGAGCCGCTCCGAGCCACCGAGGCCCGAGTCTCCGCGGCGGCCTTCACGTCGACTACAGGTCGTCTGGCGAACCTCAGAAGCCGCTTCGACTCGGGCCTGGGCCTCGGGACGCCGGAGTCCATTCAGGCCGCCATGGCGAGCCATGGGCCGGCCGGCTTCTGCCGCCACGGCGAGGGCGACGGCGCTCACACGGTATCCTGCGCCCTCTACACCACCGCCGACCGGCGGCTCCGGGTCGCGCGGGGAAATCCTTGCATCGCGCCCTGGGAGAATGCCGCGACCGACGGCGAGGGAGGGGCCGCCGATGCTTCCGCCGGGCATGCGTCATGACCCCGACCCCGGCCGCCATCGACCAGATCCTCGGCAGCCATCCGGGTGTCGAGGACGTGCGTCGGCTCGTTCGGAAGGCCGCCGCCAGTCCGGCACGCTGCGTACTGATCTATGGCGAGACCGGAACCGGAAAAGGGCTGGTCGCCCAGGCCATCCACGAGCTTTCGCAGCGCTCGGCCGGGCCGTTCGTGGACATCAATTGCGCGGCGATCCCGACGGAACTGGTGGAGTCCGAGCTCTTCGGCCACGAGCGGGGCGCCTTCACGGGGGCAGCGAGCAAGAAGGTCGGTCTGGTGGAGGCCGCCCACGGGGGCACACTGTTCCTCGACGAGATCCGCGAACTCAGTCCGGTCCTGCAAGCGAAGCTCCTTACGTTGATCGACCGGCAGAGCTTCCGGCGCATCGGTTCGGTCCAGCCGATCACGGTCGACGTCCGCTTCGTCGCGGCCACGAACCGCATCCTGTTCCGCGAGGTACGTGAGGGGCGCTTTCGGGAGGACCTCTACTATCGACTGCAGGTCGTCGCCATAAACCTGCCCCCCCTGCGCGAAAGGGGCGGCGACATCCTGTACCTCGCCCGGCACTTCCTGCAGCAGCTCAGCGACCGCTACGGCCGCGATATCCGCCGCATGTCGCCGGAGGTCGAGGACATCCTGGTGCGCTATTCGTGGCCCGGCAACGTGCGCGAGCTGCAGCACCTGCTTGAACGCATCGTGGCCCTGGAGGAGACCGACCGCGTCGAAGTCGCGCACATTCCGGCACGGGTCATGCGCGACATCGCCGGCGAGGGGCTACCGCTCCGCCGAGGTGGTCGGATGAGCTTCCACGACGCCACGCACGCCTTCCAGGCCGATCTCCTTCGCGCCGCCCTCGACGAGGCAGGCGGCAACCAGCAGCGCGCCGCCGAAGCCCTCGGGCTGACGCGTCACGCGCTCCGCCACCAGATCCTGAAGCTCGGCCTGAAGATCAGGCCCTGAACCAAACCGGAAGGAAATCGCGCCGTGTCTCGCTCGATGAAGATGATCTGCCCCAACGGACACCTCGGTTTCGCACCGACGAGGCCGGGCAGTTTCGCGCTGGGCGTCCAGGCCTCACCGGACATCATCGCCGCCGACTCGGGCAGCGACGACGTCGGCCCCGTGCCCCTCGGCTCCGATACGTCCACCAGCCCTCTCGCGTGGCAGACGCACGACCTGGAACTGATGCTCCTGGCCGCACGGGCGCGCGGCGTACCGATGATCATCGGGTCGGCGGGCGACACGGGTTCCAACAGCCGGGTCGATCTCTACGTCGACATCATCCGGAGCTTGGCGGCGAAGCATGGCCTGCCCCCCTTCCGACTCGGCTGGTTCTATTCCGAAATCGAGAAGGACTGGCTGCGCTCCCGGATGCGCTCTGGACAGACGGTGACCGGCCTCGATGCGCGTCCCGATCTGGACGACGCGGAACTGGATGCCACCGAACGGATCGTCGCCCTCGCCGGCGTGCACCCCTTTATCAAGCTCCTCGACATGGGAGCCGACGTGATCATAGGAGGCCGGTCGAGCGACGCGGCGATCTTCGCCGCCCCCGCCATTCGCGCCGGCTACCCCGAGGCACTCTCCTACTATCTCGGCAAGGTCCTGGAGTGCGCCTCCTTCTGCGCCGAGCCTTACGGCGGCAAGGAGACCGTGCTCGGAGAGATCACCGATACGGAGGTGCGCGTCACAGCCATGCATCCGGACCAGCGCTGTACCGTCGCGTCGGTCGCCGGACACGCGATGTACGAGCGGTCGAACCCGTTCTTCGAATATGTCGCGGGCGGCTGCCTGGACATGAGCGAGTGCCGCTACGAGCAGATCGGACCGAAGACCACACGGGTCACTGGCCCGAAGTTCGTGCCCTCGGACGGCACGCGGGTGAAGCTCGAGGGATCGGGCAAGATCGGAGAGCGCTACGTTGGCCTCGTCGGGATCCGGGACCCGTACACGATCGCCAATGTCGATCGGGTCATCGACTGGGCCAGGGAGCAGGCCCGTGACCGCTTCGGCAATGCCGACTACCAACTCCACTACACGGTCTACGGCAGGGACGGGGTCATGGGACCGCTCGATCCGGAGCGGGACCGGCCGGCGCACGAGCTCTGCGTCATGGTCCAGGGCATCGCGCCGACGACCGCAATGGCCGAGGAGGTCTGCATGACCGGTACCCGGCAGATGTTCTACGCGCGCCTTCCCGACGTGAAGGGCACGGCAGGCTCCGTGGCCTTCGCGCTCGACGAGGTCATGCGGGCGAGCCCGGCCTATCGCTGGACCCTGAACCACACGGTCGGGCTCGCCGACCCGCTCGAGGTCTTCCCCTGCCACATCGCCCAGGTCGGCGCCTGAGCCCCAGAGGATCCCCATGACGAAGCTCTGCGACCTTGCCAAGACGATCCGCAGCAAGAATGCCGGCACTGATAAGATCACCTTCGACGTGATCTTCTCCGAGCCTGAAACATACCGACGCGTGGTCGGCTCCGGCGCGATCACGCGCGAGTCCATGTCCGCTCTCTACAGGATCGACCCGGCCCGCATCACCGACTTCGTTATCTTCGACCCGGCCCTCGCCATCAAGTTCACGATCCTGCGCGACCGCCCCAGCGGGTCGCCTGGGGATGGCGACATATTCGGGGCCCAACAGTATGCGCCGCTCCTGTCGCTCGAGATCCCCTAGGTCCGGCCTGCCGGTCCGGCTTTGCCCGAGATACCGGCTTTCGCTGATCGGATCGATAGATGGCGACCGAATTGAAGGAGGGTTTTGGAAGCAGGGCCGCCACGCACCGGATCGGGGTTTCCGAGTGCCGCGATCACCTGAGCTTGCGTCGCGGGCCTGTCGAACAGATTTTGGTTCGCCAAGCTCGTTTTTCGGCCAGCCGGTGTGCAGACGTGCCAGGAAGCGGAACTCCTCAGGCATTCAGAATGGGTAGTGCACACGCGCCTCACATCGTCCTACGTCACCCGGCTCCTCCGGGTCACCTGCCTCGCGCCGCCTATCCTTGAAGCGGTGCCCTCCGGCACGCAGCCGGTTGGGCTGTCGGCCAGAAAGCTCATGGCCTACACAGGAACGGGGATGCGCTGGACTGTAGCACCGCCCGAGAAGCCTGTGGGTGGACGCACGTCGCCGCGCCTTCCAACCGGCAGCTCAGCATTGATCTAAGTTCCCGGTACAAATGAAGCCAGGCGCATGCGCCGGCCTTGTTAGTTGTGGGCTCACATACCGCTGAGAGCATTTCTGGCCGGCACTTCGTAAGCAACCGGTTTAGAGCTGTCGCGTCTCAATCCAAGATGAGGTGCTCCCCCCGTTGGCGAGGTCATGTCATCGACAGGAACGCTCCCCTGCGTCAGACCTTCGCCACCGGCATGCCTTCCTCCGCCTGCTTTCAAAATGAAGACGATCTTCCGGCAATCCAGGAAACGAGGCGCAGGTCACTCCGCATCTTGTGCAAGTAACGCCTTGGCCGGTAAGCGCGACGGTATCATCGTCATCAGTTCACGAACTCGTCAGTATGAGTGAATTATTGCACGGGCTGGAACTGGTACACTGGGGGTGTGTATTGAACGTTCCCGAGCCCATTCATGGGAGGGCTGCTTGTGTCGAAATTCACGTTGGAAAGTAAGTACTGTAAATGATAGCGATTACTATGCGAATTATGGATCTGCGCCTCTGCTTGTTTGATTATATTAGTCAACAGTACCGCGCTGACGCAAACAGGCGGCCACGCGACGTGCTCGCGGCATCAGCCCGAAACGCTCTCCCGTCCCTATCCTGCGCGATGCGCGGGCTCACGGCAGTCTCACGAGGCGAACATGGGTGACGTCTACATTCCCGGTGTCTGGTCGCAACGCTACATGAACCTGCCCGCCGCAGTGCGGGCGAACGTCGACCAGGAGGTCAACAGGCTGTTCAGGGAGCGGACCGGCATAACCCGCACCCTCGATCCCAAGAGGGATCACGACCTCGCCAACCGCTGGCTGCGCATCCGCGACGAGGTCATGGAGCAGACGGCCGGAAAGGGTTTGCCTGATACGCGGACGCCGCCCAAGCCGTCGTGCCCGAACGACTTCAGCAAGTCGTTCGAGATCGAAGCCAGAGCGGCCAGCCGCACCAGGCATCAGAGCATCGAAGTTGCCAGCCGGTTTGTCCGCACCGTCGGTGCGGTCGGGCGAACCGGCCGCTTCATTCCGACGATCATCGACACGAAATACTGGTTCGCTAAGCTCTACGAGATCACCACGGGCTTCGAGATCAGCGCGGCACGTGATTACAAGGAGCCGGGCTTTGTGCTCCACTTCATTCCGATCTTCTACAACATGTACAATCAGGCGCTGGATTCGTGGGGGGCCGGCGGCGGCGCGGTTTCACCGCTGTGGCGTGCGCATTTCATGAGTACAGGCCGGCCAGACAACGATTCGATATTGGGCTGGTCGAACGGGGTGGTGGCCAGCCTTGTCACCGGCGTCAACGCCCACATCCGTGGCGATATGGGCCAGGCGCTGGAGACTGCCTACCGCTTGTTCGTCACAAAATACTGCCTCGATCCGGCGCCGCCGTTCGATACCTACAAGCCGGACTTCTTCGCCATGGGCACAGTCTTCAATCAGGCGCGGACGGCAGCAATGTCGCTGGTGGCGTCACTCGGACCCATCCCCGAGGCCGGGGTGAAAGTCGGCGACGCGCTCGGGGCCGGCCTTGACGTAAGCCAGGTCAACCAGTGGCGCGCCGAAGCATGGGCCGAGGCGAAGCGGCGGCTGGGGCAGTAGGAAGTGGGCGCGGGAGGGCGCGAAGGCCGGGTGTTCGCAATGCGGTCTTCTAGAGCGGAACCCGACCTGACCGAATCAGGTGGGGTTCCCAAATCGGCCGGAAGCTGATTCAGACTGTGTGCCGGGTGGAGGCCTCCGGATATGTCGAAAGCGCTGTCTGTCGATCTTCGGGCGGCACTCCGATCGGATCGAGGCGGGGCTCGGACCGGACCGCGAGACTTGAACCGACTGGATGATTGAGCACGCAGTCGCGGAGACGCCCGTACCACGGAAATGCGAGTTGGAGATTTCGCAGAATCGGAGCGCGGCGACCGTCGTAATGCGCGTCTCTTCGGTAAGGCCCGGCGATTTTCGCGATGGAGAACTGTTTGAGGCGTCCGACTATTCGCCAGCAGCCCAAATCAACCACAGTCGTCTCTGCAATATCTGAATTTGTGGCGGAGAGGGTGGGATTCGAACCCACGGTACGCTTGCACGTACAACGGTTTTCGAGACCGTCCCAATCGACCACTCTGGCACCTCTCCGCAGGACCGGCCGGTCGACAGGCGGCGGAACTTACACAGGTGCCGGGGGGGAGGCAAGGGGGTCGCGGGCTGGTTCGGCGCGGGCCGGAACCGGGGCGGGGACCGGGCCTGCGAAGCGCCGCGCGGGCATTACAAAAGCGGAGGGGTGGCATTCCTTCCAATGCCCTTTCAACGTGACGCACCCATTTTATGCAGCTGGCGCCGAATTGCCCGGTGACTGGCGGCCGGGTTGGGATTACCACCTTCCTTGCAAGGAATTTCTCGCGAGCCGCCCCGATGGCGCTGCAGCGAAGGCCGCGCCCTCGCCCCTCGAGATCTCGCAAGGACTGCCGAGCCACCCGCCCGAGGGCGGGTCCGAGGCATTCCGTGCCGGACCGCAGGGGACCTTCGCCGGGCCATCCGCCCGGCCCGTGCGGCGGGCGTCGCAGGAGTTCCGCACCAGCCGTGCCGATGGCGCGGGCGATCGGATGGAGGACAGCATGAACCGGCCTCTCGGCAAGACCCCTGACGCCGTCGGAACCGCCGAGCCGTCGCTCGCCGACTTCTGCCGCGAAAGGCTCGCGGCGGGCCGCGACCGGGTGCGCAACGAGCCGAAGCACAATGCGGTCAGCCAGCTCGCCTTCGAGCTCTCCCGGCAGCTCGAGGGCGGCCGCATCACCCGCAAGGACCTCTTCGCCCTGGCGGCCGACGTATGCCGGACCAGCCTGGAGGCGAGGGCGGCGCGGCTCGCCGCCCATGTCGGCCCGGTCGACATGGACGAGAACCGGGCACGCCTGAAGGCCGCGATCCTCGCCCTCCTGGGCGACGAGACGGTCACCCCCGAGGCGCTGGCGCGCATCGCGCGGCGGGCGCTCGGCATCGTCTTCACGGCGCACCCGACGTTCCTGCTCTCCACGCCGCTGCGCAAGGCGCTCGCCGCGCTCGCCAGCGGGAAGGATCCGGGCCCCTGGTCGGCGCCGCTCGGCCCGGACCGGCGGATCACCCTCGTCGACGAACACGAGGCCGCCATGGCGGCGCTCGACAGCGCCAAGGCGGCGGTCGCCGAGTTCAACGCCATCGCGATCGAGATTCTGAAGGAGAAGGGCTACGCCGACTGGCGTCACGCCCGTATCGGCTATGTCGGGCTCGGCACCTGGGTCGGCTACGACCTCGACGGCCGCACCGATATCCGCTGGGTCGATTCCTTTCGCTTCCGTCTCGTCGAGAAGATCCGCCAGATCGGCCGCTACGAGGCGGAGCTGACTCGCATCGCGGGCCTGGCGGCCGGGGAGCCCGCCGTCGCGGACGACCTGGAGGCGCTCGCATCGCGGCTCTCCTGGACGCGTGCGGCGACCGAGCGGGCGCTCGCCGGCTTCTCGGTCGACGCCCTCGACCCGAAGAGCGTCACTGCGGCCGCCAACGCGCTGACGGGCGACTACCCCAACAAGGCCGTGCGCATCGCCCCCTTCGTCAAGGACCTGCAGCGCATTGCCGACCGGGCTTCGGACGGGACGGCCGTGAAGCTCCTGGCCCTCGCCAGCGAGATGGAGGCGCTCTCCTTCGGGGTCGGCGAGGTGCACCTGCGCATCAACGCCACCCAGCTCCACAACGCCCTGCGTCACCACCTGCACCTCGATTCGGACGACCACTTCAACGGCCGCTCGATGATCGAGCGGCTGAGCGCGCTTATGCGGGAGGCCAAGCCGCTCGCCATCAACTTCGGGTCGATCGACATCGAGACCAAGACGGCGATGCGGCAGTTCCTGCTCGCCGCCCAGATCCTGAAGCACGTCGACGCCGATTCGACCGTCCGCTTCCTGATCGCGGAATGCGAGACACCCGCCACGGTGCTCTGCGCCTTCTACTTCGCCCGCCTCTTCGGGATCGCCGAAAAGCTCGACGTCTCCCCCCTGTTCGAGACTCCGAAGGCTCTCGAGAGCGCCGCGCGCTTCTTCGACGTCATGTTCGAGACGCCGGAGTATCGCGAGCAGGTGCGCCGGCGCGGCCGGCTCGCGATCCAGACCGGCTTCTCGGATGCGGGCCGATTCATGGGCCAGATCACCGCGGTGCTCGCCATCGAGCGCGTCCACGGCCATCTCGCCCGCGCGGTCGAGCGGCACGGGCTCACCGACGTGGAGGTCCTGGTCTTCGACACACACGGCGAATCGGCCGGGCGCGGCGCGCATCCGACCAGCTTCGAGGATCGCGCCTACTACGTGATGAGCCCCTGGGCGCGGCGGCAGTTCGCCGAACGGGGCATCCACCTCGTCCATGAGGTGAGCTTCCAGGGCGGCGACGGCTACGTCCACTTCGAGACGCCGGAGCTGTCGCTGGCAACGGTGACGCGCCTCATCGAGGCCGATGCGGGCTGGGCCGCCAAGGCGGAGGACGACCTCCTCTATGAGCGGACCAACTTCACGTACGACTTCTTCCGCCGGCTCGCCGCCTACCACGGCACCCTGCTGGACGACCGCTCCTACCACCGGGCGCTCGGCTCCTTCGCGCAGGGGCTCCTCAACGACACGGGCTCGCGCAAGTCGCGCCGGCAGTTCGACGTCTCGGGCGGCGAAGTGCACCAGATCCGGCGCATCC
This sequence comes from Prosthecomicrobium sp. N25, assembly GCF_037203705.1. Lineage (NCBI taxonomy): Bacteria > Pseudomonadati > Pseudomonadota > Alphaproteobacteria > Hyphomicrobiales > Kaistiaceae > Prosthecomicrobium > Prosthecomicrobium sp. N25. The sequence goes on along the minus strand of NZ_JBBCAT010000006.1, from coordinate 237,862 downwards.
GGGCCATCCCGCACAACGCCATGCTGCAGCAGCTCGGATACCCGGTGAACGTGGTCGCCGGCTTCGGCAGCGCCACCAAGGGCGAGGAGGACCGCTTCGTCGAGATCTATGCGGCCTCGGACCGGCTGCGCCGCCTGACCGGCCTCGTGCTCCACTCCAAGCGGCTGGCCTCGATCAAGACGCTGAACGCCTTCGCCAACCTGTACGATCCGGCCTTCTGGTCGTCGCGGCCCTACCCGGAGGCGGAGCAGCATCTCACCGAGCCCTGCCTCTACATCGCGCAGCTCCTGCAGAACGACGACCGCGAGGTGGCCATCAACGCGCTGGCCGTCTCCATGCGCCTCGACGCCATCTACCTGCACCGCCTCTTCGGGATGGTGGGCCTCGACGTGGACGACGAGGCCGCGGAGGAGCGGGAGCGGATCGCCCTCCTGCAGGCGGTCCGGCTCGCGCTCCTGCAGCACATCTTCCTGATGGCGGCGCGGGTGCCGCGCTTCTCCACCCGGAACGACGTCAGCCGGGAGGACATCATGGAGCTCGTGTTCAGCCTGCGGATCCCCGAGGCGATCGCCATGCTCAGGGACACCTACCCGGTCAACGCCACGGACATCGGCAGCTACGCCCTCGACGAACCCCGCACCTATCCGGAGGACCGGGTCTCCCACTACGCCGACATCACCGAGGAGAAGATCAACCCGATGGAGGAGACCTACGGGGTCATCCTGTCGATCGGGGCCGCGATCGCGCTCGAGTTCGGCGCCCACGGGTAGCAGCGCCCCAACGCAGCACGCTCCTCCGTCCCGCGCATATTGGACGCACCCGGCCGCCTCGACAGGGCGGCCGGCGGCGCCTATGATGTATCTTGTATGCCAGAGTCCAGAACTGGCCGGATCGAGGAGGAAACCCGAGTGAAGTCTCCCGCCCGCTGGCCCGTGGCCGACGAACCGGCGCCCGACCTGGTGATCGAGCGTTTCGCCCCCGAGCAGACGTACAAGACCAAGGTCTACGTGGCCCTCAAGCACGCCATCGCCAACATGGACATCTACTCGACCTCCGAGCCCAAGTGGATCGACGAGCGGCAGCTTTCCGAGCGGCTCGGCGTGAGCCGGACGCCGGTGCGCGAGGCGATCGCGATGCTGGAGCAGGAAGGCTTCGTGAAGTCCCTGCCACGGCGCGGCATCATGGTGCTGCGCAAGACCCAGCGCGAGATCGTCGAGATGATCCAGGCCTGGGCGGCGCTGGAGAGCATGGCGGCGCGGCTCGTCACCCTGCACGCGACGGACCAGCAGATCACCGGCCTGCGCAAGCTGTTCGAAGGGTTCGACGACAGCCACAAGCCCGTCGACTACCTGGCCGACTATTCGACCGCGAACATCACTTTCCACCAGACCATCATCCGCATCTCCGGGTCCAAGCTCCTGGGCGAGATGACCGACAACCTCCTGATGCACGTTCGCGGTCTGCGGCAGCTGACGATCGGCCGGGACGACCGCATCACCCGGTCCATGCAGGACCATCTCGCGATCATCGATGCCCTGGAGCGGCGGGACACCGACCGGGCCGAGACCCTTTCGCGCGAGCACACGCTCGGCCTCGCCGCCTATGTGGAAGCGCACGGGCACGAAATCTTCGACTGAGGCTGCCGGCCGCTTCGCTTCGAACGTCAGACCAAGTCGCGCCCGGCGAACGCCCGCCCGGCGTGCCGACCTTTACATCATGACGGCCGCGCACCCGGTCCGGACGGACCGGCCGGCAGATCTTGTCGGGAGCCCGAAGTGTTACGGCCGTGAAGGCCGGTGCCTCCGGTCGAACCGCAGGCGCCTGCCGTCGCGGCCACGACCCGGCCTACGCCGATCCAGCACGCGGGACTTGCGCCCCGGCTCTGCCCGCGGGAAACCGGAAGGTCTGCCGCGCCCGCGTGCGCCCTGCCTAGCCACAAACGAAAACGCGCCCGCAAGCGGGCGCGTTCGAATTTCGAAGTTCGTCTCGGCTCAGGAGGCCTTGCGACGGCGCCAAGCGGCATAGCCGGCAGCGGCGAGCAGGAGCGGGAGGCCAGCGCCGGCGATCGGGCCGGGGACATTCTTGGGGCCTTCGCCACCACCGATATTCGGGGTCACCCCACCACCGGTCCCACCACCCTTCGGCCCCTCGACAGCGGCCATCGCCAGCGTCGAGCTGGCGGCAAGGAAGGCGGCAACGGCTACAGCACGCATGATCATCGTTCAATCCTCCTAATATGTTTAAACCTTAGTTCGCATTTGCCGATCATGTCAACCCTATCTGCAGCGCTGCGGTATGCCAAGGTTAAATGTGGCATGTTTGCCGCAGGGAGAGCGGCTGCGGAAAGGCGGATTCGTTATCGAATGGATTTAATCTGCGGTGTGGTCACATATACTCTCGGATATAGGTGGCGACCTTAGAACACCTCCCCGTTCGGCGCAGCCAGACCCGCGATCAGTTCGCTCCGGCACCCCGACGACATCGACACCAGGTAGATCGGTTTGGGGTCGATGCCGAGCCGCAGGGGGGCGATGAGCCGATAGGCGTAGCTTTCGATTTGGGCCCGGATGCCCGGGCGCTTCTCCGTGAACCGCCCCTTCCACAGGTAGGCGATCCGGTGGGAGCCCGCATAGCGCTCGAGCAGGTAGCCGTCGTCCCCGCCCTCCGGGCGGCTCAGCCCGAAGGCCACGGTGCAATCCGGGGACTCACCCTCGACGAGGCCGCCGCGCAGATCGACGCGGGCGCGGTAGCCGGCGCTCTCCAGGCTGCGCCCGAGCGCAGCCAGCAGGCGCGGACCCGGTGAGGGGGGCTGGTTCGCCTCGGCGTTGAACTTCAGGGCCAGTGATGCCGCCGAGAACAGGAGCACCAGGACCAGTCCGACCAAACCTCGCTTCACCGGCGGTTCCCCGCGATGGAGATCGCGAAGATGGCGATCGTCGTGGCCAGGCCCGCGACGCTGGTCCCGACCGGCCCGTGAAGCAGGCCATACTGATCAGGGTGGAGTGCGATCAGGGCGATCCGCGTCGTGTTGATCGCCATCACGGCGGCCATCGAAATCGGGAGGAACAGGAGCGTGCGCCGCCAGCCGCTCGCGCCGAACCAGGTTCGGGCCGCGACCCAGCCGAGAACCGCGAGCGACAAGTTGGCGAAGGAGGAGCAGCCCTCCAGGACCTTCAGAACGCTCTTGCCGTCGGCGGCCTCGATGACGTTGCCGTTGAACGGCAGACCGGCCGCCCAGGCGACCAGGGTAGTGTCGACGAGCAGGATCGGATCCAGGAACAGGCGGAAGATCAGGCGGCCCCACAATCCTGCGAAGGCGAGGGCCAGGACCAGCGAGGCGGTCCGGCGGAGACCAGGCGCCCTGTCGGCCCGCGCCAAGAGCCAGACACCGGCCAGCGTCAGCCCGGCCCAGGCCGCCTGCGGGACGGGGTAGAGCACGAGGGCCGCCACGGCCGCGAACACGACGACGTCCCCCGCCGACAGAGGCAGGGCCGGCAGCCGCGCCAGCCGGCCGAGCAGGATCGCCACCGCGATCCAGACGATGCCGCTGATCTCGAAGGCGGCGAAGAGCGCGGTTGCCCAGCCCCAGCGGGCGACGGAATCGTAGATGTTGCCGAACTCGGCATTCAGGAAGGCGGCGCCGATCAGGACCGTCAGGACCCGGGGATCGAGCGCGGCTGCTGTTGTGGGGCGATCTCGAGGTTCGGGGCTGATGTCTGCGACCGCGGCCATGCCGATCTCCCGAACCGCCGCAGCGTGGATCCTCACATCAAGCGGCAAGCCCGTACTCTGGTTCCCGTCCATGAGCCATTGCTCATGTGTTGTCGGCATGACCATAGTCAAAAGCGTTTATATGCTTCAAGTCGTCAGGTCTCGACTGACAATGGTATTCCAGAGTAACTCGCCCCTTGATAGATCTTTTGTGTCAAGAATACCCGCAAAGATTGCGGTCCTGGCAGCGGCAAGTGGTTCGGGCCCCCGGCCTCTTGTCCGAATGCCCGGGAGCTCGAATTAGACGGTGACCACGCGGAGGTTGTTGGTGGATCCCGCCGCACCGAAGGGCACGCCGGCGACGACCACGACGCACTCGCCGGGCTGGGCGAAGCCAGTCTCGCGCACGTGTCTGACGGCCTCCTCGACCATCTGGGAGTAGCTCGAGACGTCGTCGGAGCGGACGTTGAAGGCGCCCCAGAGCAAGGCCAGACGGCGTGCGGTCGGCAGGTTGGGGGTGATCGCCAGGATGGGCAGGCCCGGGCGCTGGCGGGCGATGCGGGCCGCGGTGGTGCCCGTTGACGTGAAGGCGACGATGCCGGCCGCTCCGATGGTCTTGGCGACCTCTGCGGCGGCCGCCGAGACGGCATGCTGGGCGAGGGGCTCGACGGCGGGGTGGAGCGCCTCGACGATCGCCGGGTAGGCGCTGTGCCGCTCGGTGCGGGAGACGATGCGGTCCATCGTCTCGACCGCCTCGAGGGGGTACTGGCCGGACGCGCTCTCGGCCGACAGCATCACGGCATCGGCGCCGTCGTAGATGGCGGTGGCCACGTCGGAGGCCTCGGCGCGGGTCGGCGCAGGGGCCTGGATCATGGATTCCAGCATCTGGGTGGCGATGATCACGGGCTTGCCGGCGAGCCGGCAGAGGCGGACGAGGTCCTTCTGCGCCCCCGGCACCTCCTCGGGCGGGATCTCCACCCCGAGGTCGCCGCGCGCCACCATGACGGCGTCGGCGAGGCGGAGGATGTCGTCGATGTCGGCGAGCGCCTTGGGCTTCTCGATCTTCGCCATGACGCCGGCGCGGCCGCCGATCAGCTGGTGGGCCTCCATCAGGTCGGCAGCGCGCTGCACGAACGAGAAGGCGACCCAGTCGACGCCGAGTTTCAGGCCGAAGGCGAGGTCGGCGCGGTCCTTCTCGGTGATGGGCGAAAGCTGGAGCAGGGTATCGGGGAGGTTCACGCCCTTGCGGTCGCTGATGACGCCGCCGGTGGCGACGGTCGCCTCGATGAAGTCGTGGCCGCAGCCGCGGGCGACGAGGCGGACCTTGCCGTCGTCGATCAGCAGCTTGTGGCCGGGCATGATGCCGTCGAAGACCTCCTTGTGGGGGAGGGGGAGGCGGGTCGGGTCGGCGGAGGCCTTGTCGAGCACGAAGGTGACCCGGGCGCCGGCCTCCAGGCGGACCTTGCCGTCGGGCAGCGTCCCGAGCCGGATCTTCGGGCCCTGCAGATCCTGGAGGATCGCGATCGGGTGCTTCGCCTCCTGCTCGAGGGCGCGGATGGACTCGTAGCGGCGCCGGTGGTCGTCGTGGCTGCCATGGCTGAAATTCAGGCGGAAGACGTCGACCCCCGCGCGGAACAGCTTCTCGATCGTCTGGGGATCGGAACTCGCCGGTCCCAGGGTGGCGACGATCTTCGCGCGCCTGTTGCGAAGCATGGCACCTCTCTCCTCGTTCTCCGGCACGACGGCCGGGCGCGTCCCGCTTTGCGATAGCGCAGGACGAGGGCGACGTCATGACACAGGTCGGGCGGGAGGAGAACCGTCGATGCAAGATTTTTCGCGTGAGCCGGGATATCGCGCGCCTTCCAAGAAATGCTGGATTGTACTCCGTATTATTGACAGTGGGTGTTCAGGTTGAACAATATTCTGGAACTCTACAGCAGATTCCCTTACGTCATTTCTTTCAAGGCCGAGTGTCGGCGATCTCCAGACCAGTATTGCTTCATGGCCTCCATCGCGTCTTAACGCCGATTTTACGCATGGTGACCAGGAATGGGGGCGGACGGGGGTTTTCAGACGATGTTCGCCAGAAAGAAGAGCCATACCGGTGCTGCCGACATCATGGAGCACCTGACGGGGCTTGCGCCCGAGCAGGCGGAGGCTGTCCACGCCACATTCCGGTCGACGCTCGCGCCTCGCGTAGGCCCGATCCTGGACGGCTTCTACGCGGTCCTGCAGAGAAGCCCGGCCATGGCGGACTTCCTCGCCAAGAGCCCCGGGGTTGCACATCTGAAGAAGGCCCAGGAGGGCCACTGGACGAAGCTGCTGGGCTCGCCCGTCGACGAGGCCCTGCTCGACCGCTCCCGGCGAATCGGCGTCGCCCATGTCAAGACCGGCCTTCTGCCCCGCTACTACGTGGCGAGCTACTCCTACCTGCTGGAGCACATGCTCCACGCGGCGCTCGGCGAGGGAAGCCGGCCGGCGGTCCTGGCGAGCGGCATCGTGCGCGCGATCCTGCTCGATATGGCGGCCGCCCTCGACGCCTACGTGGACATGACCGAATCGGAGGCGCGCCGCCAGGAACTGGACCAGATGGCGGAGTCCATCGAGGAGGAGATGCGGCACGCCAGTTCGGCCATGCAGAAGCAGGCCGAGACCCTGACCCGGGTCGTGGCCGACATGGCGCAGGCGATCGAGGGCGTGGTCGGCGGGGCCGACACGGTCGACCGGGGCTCGCGCTCGGCCAGCACCAGCATGGCGTCGGTCGCCTCGGCGGTGGAGGAACTGGCGGCCTCGAGCCGCGAGGTCGGCCGGCAGGCCGAGGAGACGTCGCGCCTGGTGGGCGACGCCCGCCAGCAGGCGGAGGCGGCCAGCGACGTGATGAACCGCCTCAGCCAGGCCTCCGACGAGGTGCGCAAGATCGTCGAACTGATCAACGAAATCGCGCAGCAGACCAATCTCCTCGCCCTCAACGCGACCATCGAGGCGGCACGGGCCGGCGAACTCGGCCGCGGCTTCGCCATCGTGGCCCAGGAGGTGAAGCAGCTCTCCCAGCGCACCGGCGCCGCCACCCAGGAGATCGCCTCGCAGATCAACGCCATGGCGGAGCAGACCCGCGTGGCGGTGGGCGCGATGGCGCAGATCGGCCAGTCCGTGAAGGGTATCGACCAGGTCGCGCGCAGCGTGTCGGAGAATGCCAGCGGCCAGATGCGCGCGCTGGAGGAGGTCACGGACAGCGCCCACCGGGCCGCGCAGGGGGCCGGGCAGCTCGAGAAGAGCGTCGGGGTGATCCAGGACGCCATCGCGTCGGCGGAAGGCGCCAAGGGCGTGCTGGTCGGGACGTCCTCGGAACTCGCCGGGATCTTCCAGCATCTGGAGAGCCGCCTCATCGTCACGGTCCGCAGCTTCGCCAACACGGACAGCCGGCGACACGCCCGCTATCCGGTGCGCTGGCCCTGTTCGCTGGTCCAGGGGACGCGGCGGCTGGAGACCCGCATGGTGGAGATCTCGCTCGGCGGCTGTCTGGTCGACGCCCCGTCGGGCGACGCCGTAGACGCTGCGGCGGACGTCGAGATCGACATCGAGGGCGTCGGACGCGTCCCGGCCAAGGTGGTCGGCGAGCAGTCGCTCGGCCTGCGCATCCAGTTCTCCGGGCTCGCCGGCACCGCCCAGGAGCGGCTCACGTCCCGGATCGAGGACGCCGAGAGGGCGGACCAGCGTGTGCGGGAGCGGCTCGCGTCCTTGCGCGACCAGATCCAGAACGACCTGGAGTCCGCGCTCGAGCAGGGGCGTATCACCGAAGACCAGCTCTTCGACATCGAATTGACCCCGATTCCCCAGACCAATCCGCAACAGCACCGGTCGCGGTCGCTCGATCTTCTGGAGACCGTCCTGCCCCGGCACCTGGAAGCGGCGCTCGACATCGACAAGGACGTCATCTTCTGCGTCGCGGCCGACCGCAACGGCTACCTGCCTTGCCACAACAGGAAGTATTCGCAGCCGCAGGGGGCGGACCCGGTCTGGAACAACGCCAACTGCCGAAACCGCCGCGTCTTCGACGACCGCACCGGCCTGACCGCGGCCCGGAACACGAAGCCGTTCCTTTGCCAGACCTATCCGCGCGACCTGGGTGGCGGCCGGACGGTGCTGATGAAGGATCTCTCGACGCCGATCACGGTCCGCGGTCGCCATTGGGGCGGGCTCAGGCTCGGAATGGCGTTGAGGTGAAGCGTGCCCGCCGGCAGGACGTGAGACGATGACCTCGGATGCGGAACGATCGGTCACGCCCAGAGCCGAGCGCCTCGTCCGGGCGCTCGATCTCGCCTCTATCGTGGCGGAGACGGACGCGCAGGGGCGGATCACCTACGCGAACGATCGCTTCTGCGAGATCAGCGGATACAGCCGCGAGGAACTGATCGGTTCGGACCACCGGATCCTCAAGTCGGGCGTCCACGACGGCCGCTTCTACGAGGATCTGTACCGGACCATCCGAGGCGGCGACGTCTGGCGGGGAGAAATCTGCAACCGGGCGAAGGACGGGCGGCTCTACTGGGTCGCGACCGTGATCGCGCCGTTCCGGGACGAGACGGACGAGATCGCCGGATACACGGCGATCCGGACCGAGATCACGCCTCAGAAGCATGCCGAATCGGAGGCCCGGCGCAGCGAGGCGGTGAGCGCGGTGATGCTGCGGGGGCTCTCCGCGGGGCTCGTGCTGCAGGACCGCACCGGCCGGATCCTCATGGCCAACGCCGGCGCGATGGCGATCCTGGGCCTGACGGAAGCCGAGATCACGGGGCGGAGCTCAGTGGACCCGCGCTGGCGCGCGGTCCGCGAGGACGGATCCGACTTTCCCGGCGACGAATACCCGGCCATGCTGGCGTTGCGCACCGGCGCGGCCCAGCACGACGTGGTAATGGGCGTCCATCTGCCCACCGGCGATCTGCGGTGGATCCTGGTCAGTTCGGAGCCGGTGTTCGAGGACGCGGGCGACCCGCCGGCCCTGGCGCTGACGTCCTTCACCGACATCACGTCGCAAAAGATGGCCGAGAAGGCCCTGGCCGACAACTCCGGGCTCCTGCAGGCCATCCTCGACAACTTCCCGGGCGGGGTCGCCCTCGTGGACCGGGATCTGGTGGTGAGGAAGTGGAACCGGAGCTACCGGGAGGTGCTCGATCTCCCCGAGTCCCTGTTCGCCGGCCCCGCCCCCAGCCTGGAGACGCTCCTGCGCTACAATGCCGGGCGGGGAGAGTACGGCCCAGGCGACCCCGACGAGCAGGTGGGCGTCCGGCTTGCCTTGGCGCGCCGGTTCGAGCCGCACTGCTTCGAGCGCACCCGGCCCGGGGGGCAGGTGCTCGAGACGCGCGGGATGCCCCTGCCCGACGGCGGCTTCGTCACGACGGTGGTGGACAGCACGGACCGGCGGCGGTCGGAAACGGCGCTGAGGGCGAGCGAAGCCCGCTTCCGATCCATCTTCGATCTGTCGCCCGTGGGGCTGGCGCTCGTGGACCTGGCCTCCGGGCGCATCCTCATGCAGAGCCGCGCCCTCGCCGACATGCTGAAGCTGACGCCGGCCGCGTTCGAGGGGATGACGCTCGCCGACCTCCTGCCCGCCGGGACGGAGTTTCCGGCCCAGCCCACCGGCGGCGACGGCTTCGGGCCGGTGGAACTCGACCTCAAGCGCGGGGACGGCCAGCCGGTCCCGGCGATCGCGTCCGGGCGCGTGGTCCAGGAGGCTGACGGGCGCTCGTCGCTGATCCTGGTCCTGCAGGACATCTCGGCCCGCCGCAGCTACGAGCAGAGGCTCTGGCAGCTCGCCAACCACGACGCCCTCACCGGACTGCCCAACCGGGTGCAGTTCCAGATGCGGCTCCACGACGCGATCGACCGGGGCAACCGGACCGGCAGGAGCGTGGCGGTGGCCATGTTCGACCTCGATGCCTTCAAGGAGATCAACGACTCCCTCGGGCACGACGCGGGCGACGAACTTCTGAAGACGGTCGCCCGTCGAGTCATGCCGCTGATCCGCAGCACTGACACGCTCGCCCGGCTCGGCGGCGACGAGTTCGGCGCCATCTTCCCGGACCTGGAGGATGCGCGGGACATCATTCGGCCGCTCGACGCCATCGTGGAGGCCATGAAGGAGCCGGCGCGCCTCGGCGCCGAGCTGCGCCGCTTCACGACCAGCATCGGGGTGGCGGTCTATCCGTCGGATTCGAAGAGCCCGGCGGAGCTCATGAAGAATGCCGACCTGGCCCTCTATCGTGCCAAGGCGGCCGGGCGCAACCGCTACGACTTCTTCCGGGCCGAGATGCGCGTCGAGATCGACCGGCGAACCCGGCTGCGGACCGACCTGGAGCGGGCGCTCGACACGGGGGCCCTGCGGCTCGTCTACCAGCCGATCGTGGCCGGCCGCAGCGGCGAGGTCGTGGGCCTCGAGGCGCTGCTGCGGTGGAACCACGAGGAATTCGGGCTCCTGACGCCCGGCCAGTTCATCGAAGGCTTCTCGGACCCCGCCATCTCGGGCGCGCTCGGCCGCATGGTGATGCGCCTGGCGATCGGGCAGGCGCGCCGGTGGCGGGCCGAAGGGATCCACTTCGGGCGGATCGCCTTCAACGTGACGGCGGCCGATTTCCGGACCGACACGCTGGTGGAGGACCTGTCGAGCGCGCTGGCGGAGGCCGGCGTGCCGGCCACGGACCTCGCCATCGAGATCAAGGAGCAACTGCTGCTCGGGCGCGGCGTGGACCGCATCGGCCCGGCGCTCGCGCGGCTGCACGCCCTCGGCGTCGAGATCGCGTTCGACGACTTCGGCACCGGATTCGCGTCGCTCATGCACCTCAAGCAGTTCCCGATCGACCGCATCAAGATCGACGGTTCGTTCGTCGACCGGATCGAGCAGGCGCCCGAGGACCAGGCGATCGTCATCGGGCTCGTCGACCTCGCACACCGCCTGGGCATCGAGACGACGGCCGAACGGGTCTCCACGCGGTGGCAGCGGGACTTCCTGGAAGGGATCGGCTGCGACCAGATCCAGGGCTATCTGGTCAGTCCGCCGCTCGAACCGGAGGACGTGCCGGCCTTCCTGGACGGACAGTCCGGGATCGACGCGGTCGACACGTTCGGGCGGATCGCGATCTGACCGTCAGGGGCGGACGCCCGGGGCCTCCAGGGGCATCCCGCGGGCCCGCGCCATCAAGAAGAGCTCGAGCGCGGCGGCTTCGTCCGATCCTTCCGGCCAGGGCTCGGCGCGCATGCCGGCGAGGCAGTTCCGAAGCCTGCGTTGCAGGGAGCCGAGGCTCTGCCATTCCAGGCGGTAGAGCGGGTAGGCGGTCGGGTGGGCCTGCGGGATCGGGGCGCCGCCGAGGCGGCGGCCCCAGTTGTCGTCGTGGCAGTCGGCGCAGGAGAGCGCGAGCTGGCCCATCCTGGTCGTGAACAGCCGCCGGCCCGCCTCGACGGACGGGGCGAGGCGCGGGTCCTCGCCGGCGGTGATCGACATCCCGCGCGACTGGCGGGCCACGTAGGCGGAGAGCGCCAGCATCTCGGGGCTCTCGGGCGCGGGACGGGGGGCGCCCTGCCGGTCCGACCGGCATTGCGCGATGCTGCCGGCGAGGGTTCGCGGCGCTCCCGTCGCGGCGTCGTAGACCGGGTGGCGCGCCGCCACGCCGGCCATGGAACGGGCGGCGTCGCCGTGGCAGTCGGCGCAGGACCGGCCCGAGGCGCCGGCCGGCGTCCGCCACAGGGCCTCGCCCTCCTCGACCCAGAGCATGCCGGGGTTGAGGCTGTCGTCAGCCTCCATGGCGCGGGTCTCCTCCGACATGAAGGCCGCGCCGGAGCGGCGCTCCCCGGGCGCGATGCCGTCCGCAAGGACCGGACCCGAGGCCGCGAGCCCGAGAACCAGGACGGCCGCGACCGCCTTCATGTCACCGTCAGGGTCTTCCGCTCGACGCGGAACTCGCCCTTCTCGTCGGTCCAGCGAATCTCGACCTCGCCCGTCTCGGTCGCGAGGATCGGGAAGGCGACCAGGGGGTTCGCGGCGATGGCGGGGAAGAGCTCCATGCGGAAGACCTCGCGGCCGGCGTAGCGGGCGACCAGGGAGGCGATGATGTCGCGCGGCAGGAGCTTGCCGTCCGGACCCGGCCGGAAGCCCGATTCCATCGGGTGGCGGATCAGGGTCTTGACGGTGACGACCTCGCCGCGGGCGGCGTTCGGCGGCATGTTGACGAGGGCGCGGTCGAGGGGCATGGCCTCAGTTCTCCACGCAGGCCGGGAGGGTGACGACGAGGTCGGCGGCGCCGGACCAGAAGGTGCCGTCGCTGAGGGCGGCGACCGCGACGATCTTCTGGCTGTCGCCGAGCCGGATGCGCGTGCCGACTTCGGCCCGGCCCGACCAGGGGCCGAGGTGGAACCGGGCCACGAAGGGCTGCGGGTTCTTCTCGTTGAAGACCGCGATGGTGGCGACGTGGTCGGCCTCGGTCATCGGGCTGTCGACCCGGATGGTGAGCGGCACGGAGTTGCCGTTCTCGACCAGCGGCGGGATCTCGAGGGCGACGCGGCCGGGGATGGGTGCGACGCCGCGGGTGAAGTCGGCGATGCCGGCCGCCATGGTGTCGGGGGTCGCCAGGGCGGGGCGGACCGTCAGCCAGGCGAGGCCGCCGGCGCCGAGGAGCACGAGGCTGCGGCGGGTCGGGGACAGGCGCGTCGCGTCGGTCATCGGAGCGTCTCCAGGTAGGCGACGACGTCCTCGATCGCCTGCGGGTCCAGGATGGTCCGGTCCCGGAACCGGGCCTGGACGCGGACGAGGCCGTCGAGCTTCAGAGTGGGCGGCATGATCGAGGCCGGGTTCAGGCGGCGCGCGTCGACGAGGCGCAGGCGGAGCTGGGCCGCCGTCCAGCGGGAGCCGGCGCCGGCGAGGTCCGGCGCCAGGTCGCCCTGCTGGCGCACCTCCGGGATCGGGGCTGCGTGGCACATCAGGCAGAGCCCGGCCGTGCGGTCGGCCACGATGGCGCGGCCCCGGAGAGGGTCGCCGGCCCGCCCTTCGAGCGGGGCCGGGATCCCGTCGCCGACCACGACGTAATCGGGGATGCGGTCGCCCGCGCGGACGGGCGATGCTCCGCCCGCAGCCGCGGCGAGCGCGACCGCGAGGAGCCGGACGGCCCGGCCCATGGCATCAGGCCTGGCCGATCCTCGTCGTGCCGATCGGGGTCGCGCGGTAGCGCTTGCCGGTGGCCGCGAAGATGGCGTTGATGACCGCCGGGGCGGCGACGAAGATGGTCGGCTCGCCGACACCGCCCCAGAAGCCGCCGGAGGGCATGACGATGGTTTCCACCTTCGGCATTTCGGCCATGCGGAGCACCTCGTAGGTGTCGAAGTTCTCCTGCTCCACCCGGCCCTTGGCGACCGTGATCTGGCCATGCAGGGCGGCGGAGAGGCCGAACGCGAAGGAGCCCTCGACCTGGGCGGCGATCTGCTGCGGGTTCACCGCGTGGCCGCAGTCCGTGGCCGCGACGATGCGGTGGATCTTCAGCTTGCCGTCGGTCACCGAGACCTCCGCGCAGGCGGCCACGTAGCTGCCGTAGCCCATGTGCTGGGCGAGGCCGCGGTAGACGCCCTTCGGGGCCGGGGTGCCCCAGCCGGCGCGCTCGGCGACGGCGTTCAGGACCGCGAGGTGGCGCGGGCTGTCCTTGAGGAGCTTGCGGCGGAACTCGAGCGGGTCCTTGCCGGCCGCGTGCGCGAGTTCGTCGATGAAGCTCTCCAGGTAGAAGGCGTTCTGGTTGTTGTTGACGCCGCGCCAGAAGCCCGGAGGCGTCGGCGGGTTGCGCATGGCGTGGTCGATCAGGAGATTGGGCACCGCGTAGCCGAAGACGCCTTCGGTGCCGCTCGGGTTGAGGCCCTGGAAGGTGGCCGGGTCGCGGCCCTGCTGGAGGCCGGCCGGGTTGACGCCGGCCAGGATCGACTGGCCGGAGATGCGCATGTGCAGGCCGACCAGGTCGCCGTTGGCGTCGAGGGCGCCGACCATCTTGCACTGGGTGCTCGGATGGTAGCGGCCGTGCAGCATGTCCTCCTCGCGCGACCACAGAAGCTTGACGGGCGTGCCCGGCAGTTCCTTGGCGATCAGCACGGCCTGGCGGACGTAGTCGTGGCTGGTCGCCCGCCGGCCGAAGCCGCCGCCGAGATTGATGCGGTAGACGTCGCACTTCTCGATCGGCAGGCCGGAGGCGGCGACCGCGGTGGCCAGCGCGGCCTCGGCGTTCTGGGTCGGGCACCAGACCTCGACCCGGTCGGGCGTGTAGAGCGCGGTGGCGTTCATCGGCTCCATGGTGGCGTGGTGCTGGTGCGGGAAGGCGTAGACGGCCTCCACGACCTTGGCGGCGCCGGAGACGGCCGCCTTCACGTCGCCTTTCTGGTTGCCCACGAAGGCATCGGGGGCATCGAGGCCGGCCTTCAGCACCTCCGTGAAGGTTTTGGTGTCGTGGGCGGCATTGGGGCCCTCGTCCCACTCGACCGGCAGGGCGTCGAGGGCGGTCTTGGCGCGCCACCAGGTGTCGGCGACGACGGCGACGCCGGTGCCGTCGAGGGCCATCACCTTCTTCACGCCCGGCATGGACTGCACCTTGGCAGCGTCGAAGCTCTTCAGCTTGCCGCCCGGGACGGGGCAGTCGCGAATGGCGGCGTTGAGCATGCCCGGGAGCTTCAGGTCGATGCCGTAGACCTGGCTGCCGTCGAGCTTGCCCTTGGTGTCGAGCCGCTTCACGGGCTGGCCGGCGATCGTCCAGGTCTTCGGGTCCTTGAGCGGCGGGTCCTGCGGGACCTCGAGCTTCGCGGCGGCGGACGCCACCTTGCCGTAGGTGGTCGAGCGGCCGGAGGCCTCGTGGCTGATGACGCCCTTGGACACCTTGCACGCGCCGGCCGGTACGCCCCATTCGGCGGCGGCGGCGTTGACGAGCATGATGCGGGCCGCGGCGCCGCCCTTGCGGACGTAGTCGTGGCTGTCGCGGATGCCCCGGCTGCCGGCGGTGCCGAAGTTGCCCCAGACGCGCTTGCGGGCGACGTTCTGGCCGGGGGTCGGGTACTCGGTGGTGACCTTCGACCAGTCGCACTCGAGCTCCTCGGCGACGAGCTGGGCGAGGCCGGTCAGCGTGCCCTGGCCCATCTCGACGCGGGCGACGCGGATCACGACGGTGTCGTCGGGCTTCACGACGACCCAGGCGTTGATCTCCTTGAGGGCGTCGTGGGTGCCCTCGGCGGCGGCATCGGGGACGTGGAAGCCGAGCGTCAGTCCGCCGGCCGCAGCAGCGGCGCCGGCCAGGACCTCGCGGCGGGAAAGCTTGATCATGCCCATGGGAATCCTCCTCGAGGATCGAATCGATCGCGGTCGGCGGTATCGGCGGGTCAGATGGCGATGCCGGCGGCCTGCTTGATGCCGTCGCGGATGCGGTTGTAGGTGCCGCAGCGGCAGATGTTGGTCATCGCCGCCTCGATTTCGGCATCGCTGGGTTTCGGCGTCTTCGCCAGGAGCGCGGCGGCGGCCATGAGCTGGCCGGACTGGCAGTAGCCGCACTGGGGCACGTCGAGGGCCGCCCAGGCCTTCTGGAGCGGGTGCGAGCCGTCGGGAGATAGCGCCTCGATGGTGACGATCTTCTGCTTTTCGTTGAAGGCCGAGACGGGCAGGGAACAGGACCGCAGGGCCTCACCGTCGACCATCACGGTGCAGGCGCCGCAGGCGGCGACGCCGCAGCCGTATTTGGTACCGGTCAGGCCGAGCTGCTCGCGGATCACCCAGAGCAGAGGGGTATCGGGTTCGACGTCGACGTCGCGCGCGACGCCGTTCACGGTCAGGCGTGCCATTCGGGCCATCCTCCTGTTTGGATTTTTACGTAATCCATTCGACTGAGAGGATGTCATCGGGTCGACTGACTGCGCAAGGCGCGGTCAGGAGGGCCTCATCACCTTTCGGTGAGGGCCTCCGCGGCGGGCCGTCCTCGTCCGGCGGCGGGCGCCGGGCCCGTGCTGCCGCCGGGCCGCAGCGTCGCGTGGAAGCGCACCACGTGCGGCGGCAACTCGGACGTCCCGCCGCGCATCCTCTCGATCAGGAGCTCGGCGGCCTTCTGCCCGATGGCGCCGCGGGGCTGCACGACGGTGGTCAGGGGCGGTTCGCAGTAGCTCGCGAAATCGATTGCATCGAAACCGACCACCGAAACGTCGCGGGGCACCTGGAGACCGGCGTCCCGGACGGTCTTGACGAAGCCGATCGCCATCTCGTCGTTGGCGCAGAAGACGGCGCCGGGGCGCTCGGCCAGGGCGAGGAAGCGCTCGGCGGCGGCGCTGCCGGAGCGGAACGAGAAGTCCCCGGGGAAGACGACGAGGCTCGACTTCGGGATCCCGGCCCGCTCCAGCGCGTCCCGGAAGCCGCCGCCGCGCTCGCGCTCCAGGATGTTGGCGCGCGGGCCCTCGACGTAGCCGAAGCGGGTGTGGCCGAGGTCCAGGAGGGTGCGGGCGACCGCCTCGGCGGCCTCGCGGTTCTGCACCTCGACCTGCGGGATGGGGGCGCCGGGAATGGTCTCGCAGGCGGCCACCACGGGGGTTGCCGCGTCGGTCAGCTTGCGGCCGCGGGCCTGCAGGATGCGGCCGTTGAGCAGGATCACGCCGTCGACCTGGCCCGCGAAGGCGACGTCCACGAAACGGCGGCCCTCGTCGTCGTCCTGGCCGATGTTGCCGATGATCAGGCCGTAGCCGGCGGCCGAGAGGGTCTCGTCGATGCCGCGCAGGACCTCGGAGAAGAACGGGTTGCCGATGTTCGGGACCACCACCAGGACCATGCGGCTCTTGCGGGCGCGCAGGTTCCGGGCCGCGACGTTGGGCGTGTAGCCGGTGGTCCGGACGGCGGCCATCACCTTCTCGCGGGCTTCGGGGCTCACCTTCTCAGGGTTGGCGAGGGCGCGCGAGACGGTGGCGGCGGACACGCCGGCGAGCTTCGCCACCTCGGCGATGCGGGCGGGCCCGGAGGGGGCGCGCTTTCGGCTGGGCTTGGCGGCGGTCATGGCGGGTGCGGGCTCGCGACGTGGAAAGGGCGGCTCGAGGCCGGGCGGCGGCATGCGGGGCGGGGGCATTTACCTCTTTTCGACCCACGCATTCCATGCTAGCGTATGTGTAATCGATTTCAACAATCGTTTGAAGTCGGACGGTCAAAGAACCGAAAACGGGAGGAACACGAGCATGTTGTCCAAGCGAACCGTCTGCCTCGCCCTCGCCGGAGCGCTGATGTCCGGCGCGGCCGCCTTCACCCCCGCCCAGGCGGCGGAGCTGAAGGCCGAGGTCATCCACTGGTGGACCTCCGGCGGCGAGTCCGCGGCCGTGAAGGTGTTCGCGGACCAGTTCACCAAGGCCGGAGGCACCTGGATCGATACCGCCATCGCGGGCGGCGCCAACGCGCGCACCGCGGCGATCAACCGGGTGGTCGGCGGCAAGCCCCCGACGGCGATGCAGTTCAACACCGGCAAGCAGTTCGACGATCTCGTGGCCGGCGACCTCCTGCGCGACATGGACGCGCTCGCCAAGGCGCAGAACTGGGACAAGATCGTTCCGAAGCCGATCCTCGACGCGGTGACCCGCAACGGGCACGTCTATGCCGTGCCGGTCAATATCCATGCCCAGAACTGGCTCTGGTACAACAAGGCCGTGCTCGAAAAGGCCGGCGCCAAGGAGCCGAAGACGATCGACGAGCTCTTCGCCACCCTCGACAAGATCAAGGCCACGGGCGTGATCCCGCTCGCCTTCGCGAGCCAGAAGACCTGGGAGCGCGGCCTCTTCAACTCGCTCCTCGCCGCCCAGAGCCGCGACCTGTTCGTCAACGTCTACACCAAGCGCGACGTGGCGCTCGTCAAGAGCCCCGAGTTCCGCAAGGTGGCCGAGGCCTTCGGCAAGATGCGCGACTACACGGACCCGAGCTCCAAGGGCCGCAACTGGAACGACGCGACCGCGCTCGTGATCACCGGCAAGGCCGGGATGCAGTTCATGGGCGACTGGGCCAAGGGCGAGTTCAACGCCGCCGGCCAGACGGTCGGGAAGGAATACGGCTGCGTGGTCGTGGGCCCGAGCTACGTGATGGGCGGCGACGTGTTCGCCTTCGCGAAGATCAAGGACGCCGACCAGACGGCCGCGCAGGATGTGCTCGCCAAGACGCTCCTCGACCCCGAGACCCAGATCAAGTTCAACGCCAAGAAGGGCTCGGTCCCGGTCCGCACCGACATCGACGTCTCCACGCTCGACGCCTGCGCGCAGACCGGCGCGAAGCTCCTGTCCGACCCGAAGGCGCAGGCCCCGGCGGTCGAGCTGATGACGCCCGCCACCGTCACGGGCGCGGTCGAGGACGTCATCTCGCAATACTGGAACAACCCCTCGATGCCGGTCGACGACTTCCTCAACAAGTTCGCGGCCGCGCTGAAGAGCGACATCTGACGCATCCCGGTCCGGGCGGCGCATGCCGCCCGGATCGTCCGGGCTTCGGTCCGCAGAGACCTTTCCCCGCTTGCGTTTCCAGCCTTGGCGGCGCTCCGGCGCCCGACCCTCCGTGCCCCTGGGGCCATGGGGCGCGGGTCCGGCGACGGGGCGACCGCGGCCGACGGCGAAACGGGCCTGCGCCCCTCGCGCCGGAGGCAAGAGCCCCCGCACCGACGGCAACCCGCATCGAGACCAGAGGCGGACCCATGAAACCGCGCCGTTTCCTGCGCCACATCCCGGGCTTCATCGCGCTCGCGCCGGCGACGCTCGTGGTCCTCGTCGTCTACATCGGCTGCGTCGCCTGGTCGATCCAGATCTCCACGACGAACTCGCGCATCCTGCCGTCCAGCCAGTATGTCGGCCTGCGCCAGTACGAGATCCTGTTCGCCAACGAGCGCTGGCTGACTTCGCTGCAGAACCTCGTTATCTTCGGCCTGCTCTTCATCGCCATCGCGATCGCGATCGGCTTCCTGCTGGCGATCCTGATCGACCAGAAGATCCAGGGCGAGGGCTTGTTCAGGACCGTGTACCTCTATCCCTTCTCCATGTCCTTCGTGGTGACCGGGCTCGCCTGGCAGTGGATCCTGACGCCCGCGAACGGGATCGAGAAGGTAGTGCGCGATCTCGGCTTCCCGAACTTCCGGTTCGACTGGATCGTGGACCAGCAGATGGTCATCTACACGATCGTGCTGGCGGCCGTCTGGCACGCGGCCGGACTCGTCATGGCGATCGCGCTCGCCGGGCTGCGCGGCATCGATGCGGAGATCTGGAAGGCGATCAGGATCGACGGCATCCCGAAGTGGCGGGCCTACCTGTTCATCGTCATCCCGATGCTGAAGGCGAGCCTGGCGACCGCGGTGGTGCTCCTGTCGATATCGGTCGTCCGCCTCTACGACCTGGTGGTCGCCATGACGCACGGCGGGCCCGGAATCGCCTCCGAGGTCCCGGCCAAGTTCGTCATCGACTATCTGTTCGAACGGCAGAACATTGGCCTCGCCACCGCGGGCACCACGGTGATGCTGGTGACCGTGCTCGCGGTTCTCACGCCCTATGTCTACCTGCAGCATCGCCGGTCGCTGAAGGGAGGCCACGCATGAGCGCCACCGCGTCCGCCTCCGTGCCCGCCCGGTCGGGCGCGATCGAGCCGGCAGGCCGGAAGCCGGGCCGGATCAGCGTGGAGATGATCGGCGTCTACGCCGTCCTGATCCTCGCCGCGCTCGCCATCGCGATGCCGCTCTACGTCATGGTGGTCACGTCGATGAAGACCATGCCGGAGATCCGCGAGGGCGCGCTGTTCGCGCTGCCGTCGCGGGCGAACTGGGACGCCTGGGTGAAGGCCTGGACGTCGGCCTGCACGGGGCTCACCTGCGAGGGGATTCGGGTCGGCTTCTGGAACTCGGTGCAGATCCTGATCCCGAGCGTGATCGTCTCGATCGCGGTCGGCTCGATCAACGGCTATGCGCTCGCCTTCTGGAATGTGCCCGGGTCGAAGATCCTGTTCGGCATCCTGCTGCTCGGCGCCTTCGTGCCCTATCCGATCTTCGTCTATCCGCTGGTCCGGATCCTCTCGACGCTCGGGCTCTACGGCTCGCTGCCGGGCATCGTGCTGATCCACACGATCTTCGGCCTGCCGGTCATGACGGTGCTGTTCCGCAACTTCTACGCCTCGCTGCCGATCGAGCTGTTCAAGGCGGCGCGCGTCGACGGCGCCGGCTTCGTCCGGCTCTACCTGAAGATCATGCTGCCGATGTCGATCCCCATCCTGGTCGTCGCCGTGATCCTGCAGGTGACGGGCATCTGGAACGACTTCCTGCTCGGGCTCGTGTTCGCCGGCCGGGAGAACTTCCCCATGACCGTGCAGCTCAACAACATCGTCAACTCGACCCAGGGCGAGCGCGAATACAACGTCGAGATGGCGGCGACCATGTTGACCGCCCTCGTCCCGCTCGCCGTCTATTTCCTGTCGGGCCGGTGGTTCGTCCGCGGCATCGCGTCCGGCGCCGTGAAGGGGTGAAGCCATGAACGCCGTGACCGCTCCCTCGCCCGCCGACGTGCTCGGCATCCGCCCCTCGAACGTGTCCGTGCGGGGCATCGACATCTCGTTCGGCTCCGTCAGCGTGCTGAAGGGGCTGGACCTGGAAGTGGCGCAGTCGGAATTCCTGGTCCTGCTCGGGCCCTCGGGCTGCGGCAAGTCCACTCTCCTCAACGCCATCGCGGGGCTGATGGACGTCGATGCCGGGCAGATCTGGATCGGCGGGCGCAACGTCACCTGGGACGAGCCGAAGGACCGGGGCATCGGCATGGTGTTCCAGTCCTACGCGCTCTATCCGCGCATGTCGGTGCGCCAGAACCTGAGCTTCGGGCTGGAGGTCGCCGGGCTGCCCAAGGCCGAGATCGAGAAGCGGGTGACGGCGGCGGCCGACATGCTCCGGCTCGGGCCTCTCCTCGACCGCAAGCCCTCGCAGCTCTCCGGCGGCCAGCGCCAGCGCGTCGCCATCGGGCGGGCGCTCGTCAAGGAGGCGCCGGTCTTCCTGTTCGACGAGCCGCTGTCGAACCTGGACGCGCAGCTGCGCTCCGAACTGCGGGTCGAGATCAAGCGCCTGCATTCGCGCATCGGCGCCACGATGATCTACGTGACGCACGACCAGATCGAGGCGCTGACGCTCGCCGACCGGATCGCGGTCATGCAGTCGGGCGTCATCCAGCAGCTCGACACGCCGCACAAGATCTACCGCGAGCCGCAGAACCGCTTCGTCGCCTCCTTCGTCGGCTCGCCAGCCATGAACTTCATCCCCGGCCGCATCGAGGGCGGCACGACCTTCGCGGCCGAGGGCATCTCGGTGCCGCTCGCCGGCTACCGCTACAAGCCCGCCGGCGTGCCGGCGGGCGCTGCGCCCGTGACGCTCGGCATCCGACCCGAGCATGTCGACCTCGACCCGGAGGGCGGCCTGGAGGCCGTCGTCGAGATGGTCGAGCCGATGGGCGCCGACAGCCTGGTCTGGTGCCGCCTCGGGCGCAAGGTCTCGATGTCGGTGCGCCTCGACGGCGAGCGCCGGGTCGCGTCCGGCGACCGCCTGAAACTCCGCTTCCCCGCCGACCGGCTGTCGCTCTTCGACGACGCCAGCGGCGACCGCCTCT
Source organism: Prosthecomicrobium sp. N25 (assembly GCF_037203705.1). NCBI lineage: Bacteria > Pseudomonadati > Pseudomonadota > Alphaproteobacteria > Hyphomicrobiales > Kaistiaceae > Prosthecomicrobium > Prosthecomicrobium sp. N25. The sequence continues at coordinate 216,517 of NZ_JBBCAT010000006.1, read as the reverse complement.
GAGATCCGAGACCGGAGAGATCCCGTGAGCATTCTCGACCGCCTTTCGTTCCAGCTCTACTCGGCCCGCTTCATTCCCTCCCTCGAAGACCAGTTCGCCATGCTGGCGAGGATCGGCTATCGGCTCGTCGAGCCCTTCGGCGGACTTCTCGGCGAGCCGGACCGGCTGCGCGGGCTCCTGGACAAGCACGGCATGACGGCGCCGAGCTGCCATGTCGGCCTCGACCGCTTCCGGGCCGACGCCAGGGCGACGACCGCGCTCCTGAAGTCGCTCGGCGTGGAGATCGCGCTGGTGCCGGCGCCGCCGCCGAACGAGCGTGAGAAGGACGCCGAAGGCTGGGCCGCGCTCGGGCGGGAGCTCGCCGAGATCGGCAAAGTGGTGACCGGCGAGGGCCTGCGGTTCGGCTGGCACAACCACCATTGGGAGTTCCAGCGGACCGCCGACGGACGCCTGCCGCTCGACCTGATGTTCGACGCCATGCCGGGCGCCGTCTGGGAGGCCGACCTCGCCTGGATCGTGCGCGGCGGCGCGGACCCGATCGCGGAGGTCGCAAAGCGCGCAGACCGGCTGGTCGCCGTCCACGTCAAGGACATCGCGCCGGCGGGGGAATGCGCCGACGAGGACGGCTGGGCGGACGTCGGCCACGGCGTGCTCGACTGGCCGTCCATCATGGCCGCCGTAGCCGAGACCCCGGCCCGGCTCTTCGTCGTCGAGCACGACAAGCCGAACGACGCGGAGCGCTTCGCGCGCCGCTCCTACGAGACCATCGCCCGCTGGTGAACCGAAGAAGGCCCTGTTCCATGTCCGATCTGACCATCGCCGTCATCGGCGCCGGCAACATCTCGACCCGCTACCTGCAGAACGCGCCCCTGTTCCGGGGCGTGAAGATCGCCGCCGTGGCCGACATCGTGCCGGAGGCCGCCGCCCGGCAGAGCCAGCGCTTCGGCGTGCGCGCTCTCTCGGTCGACGAGGCGCTGGCGAGCGACGAGATCCAGGCCGTCATCAACCTCACGGTGCCGAACGCCCATTTCGCCGTCTCGATGGCGGCGCTGTCGGCCGGCAAGCATGTCTTCTCGGAGAAGCCGCTCACCGTCTCGGTCGAGGATGGGCGGCGTCTCGTGCAGGAGGCCGACGCGCGCGGGCTGGCGCTCTCGGTGGCGCCGGACACGTTCCTGGGACCGGGCGCGCAGACGGCCCGGCGGCTCCTCGAAGAGGGCAAGGTCGGCCGGATCGTGGCCGGCACCGCGACCGTCATGTCGCGCGGCATGGAGCACTGGCACCCGAACCCGACCTTCTTCTTCAAGCCGGGCGGCGGGCCGGTGCTCGACCTCGGGCCCTACTACATCACCACCCTGGTGGCGATGCTCGGGCCGGTCCGGCGGGTCGTCGCCATGACCAAGATCGGCCTGCCGGAGCGGCTCGTCACCGCCGAGGGGCCCATGAAGGGCGAGAAGATCCTGGTCGAGACGGCGACGACGGCCTTCGCGGTGCTGGAGTTCGCCTCGGGGGTCGTCGTCTCCTTCGACGCGTCCTGGGACGTCTTCAAGCATGCCCACAAGCCGATCGAGCTGCACGGCACCGAAGGGTCGCTGCGCGTGCCCGACCCGAACTTCTTCGGCGGGCTCGTCGAATATTCGGAGGGGCGCGGCGACTGGGTCGGCATCGACACGCGCATGGAGGTCTGCGGCAAGCCGAACCATCCGGACGCCGACCCGCTCCACGCCAACTACCGCATGCTCGGGGTCGCGGAGTTCGCGGCCGCCATCCGGGCCGGCCGGCCGCCGCGTACGTCCGGGCGCCTGGGCCTTCATGTCCTCGAGGTGATGTACGCGATCCTCGAGGCCGGCGAGACGGGGCGGCAGATCGCGATCGAGGGCGGCGAGCGGCCGGCGGCGCTCGGCGAGGCGGAGCTGCGCAGCCTTCTCGTCGACCCCTTGGCGACGGCGGGCACTGCGGCGGCAGCCGCGGCCTGATCCGCGCCGGACGGAGACAGGCGGCCGGACCGCGGGCCCGGCCGCACGACTAAGAACGATGTCGACGCGCAAGGGAGCAATGCATGCCTGCCACCATCCAGGGACCGGGGATCTTCCTCGCCCAGTTCGCGGGCGACGCGCCGCCCTTCAACAGCTTCGAGGGCATGACCCGGTGGGCCGGCGAGCTCGGCTACAAGGGCGTCCAGGTGCCGACCTGGGACGGGCGCCTGATCGACCTCGCCAAGGCGGCGTCCTCGCAGGACTATTGCGACGAGCTGAAGGGGATCGCGGCCGGGAACGGGGTCGCGATCACGGAGCTCTCGACCCATCTGCAGGGCCAGCTCGTCGCCGTGCACCCGGCCTATGACGAATTGTTCGACGGATTCGCGCCGGCTAACGTCCGGGGCAATCCGACCGCCCGGCGGGCCTGGGCGGAGGAGCAGGTCCGCCTCGCCGCGCAGGCCTCGCGCCGGCTGGGGCTCACCGCCCACGTCTCCTTCCCGGGTGCCTTCGCGTGGCCGTTCCTGTATCCGTGGCCGCAGCGCCCGGCGGGACTGATCGAGACGGCCTTTGCGGAGCTCGGCCGGCGCTGGCGGCCGCTCCTCGACGCCATGCAGGAGAACGGGGTCCGGGTCGGCTTCGAGATCCATCCGGGCGAGGACGTCTTCGACGGGGCGACCTTCGAGATGTTCCTGGACGCGGTCGGCGGGCACCAGGCCTGCGGGATCAACTACGATCCCTCGCACTTCCTGCTGCAGCAGCTCGACTATCTCGACTTCATCGACATCTACCACGAGCGGATCTACGCCTTCCACGTGAAGGACGCCGAGTTCAACCCGACGGGGCGCCAGGGCGTCTACTCGGGGTTCCAGCCCTGGCTGAACCGCGCGGGGCGGTTCCGGTCGGTCGGCGACGGGCAGGTCGACTTCTCGGGCATCTTCTCCAGGCTCGCCGGCTACGGCTACGACGGCTGGGCGGTGCTCGAATGGGAATGCTGCCTGAAGCATCCGGAGGACGGGGCGGCCGAGGGCGCGCCCTTCATCGCCAGCCATATCATCCGCGTCACCGAGAAGGCCTTCGACGACTTCGCGGCCTCCGGCGCCGATGCGTCCCTCAACAACCGTGTCCTGGGGATCGGCCGATGACCATCGAAGCCGCTTCGGAGAAGGATGCCGCCCGCCCGGTCCGCTACGGCATGATCGGCGGCGGCGAAGGCGCCTTCATCGGCGCCGTGCACCGCATCGCAGCCCGCCTCGACGGGCGCTTCGCGCTGGTCGCCGGCGCGCTCTCGTCGAGTGCCGAGAAGGCCCGGCGCTCCGGCCGGGCGCTCGGGCTGGCGGACGAGCGCAGCTATCCCGACTTCGCGGCCATGATGGCCGGCGAGGCGGGGCGGCCGGACGGCATCGAGGCGGTCGTGATCGTTACGCCGAACCACGTGCACGTGCCGGCGGCGCGCGCCGCGCTGGAGGCGGGGCTGCACGTGATCTGCGACAAGCCGCTCGCCGACAGCCTGGAGGCGGGCTTGTCGCTGGAGCCGGTGGTGCGGGGGAGCGCGCGTCTCTTCGCGGTCACGTACAACTACACGGCCTATCCGCTGGTGCGCGAGGCGCGGGCGCTGGTCGCCTCCGGGGCGCTCGGGACGATCCGGACCGTGCAGGCCGAATATGTGCAGGACTGGCTGACCGAGAAGCTCGAGGACACGGGCCACAAGCAGGCGGAATGGCGGACCGACCCGGCGCGCTCGGGCGCGGGCGGCGCCATCGGCGACATCGGAACCCATGCGTTCAACCTCGCCGAGTTCATCACCGGCGACACGGTGGCGTCGCTGGCCGCCGACCTGACGAGCTTCGTGGAGGGCCGGCCGGTCGACGACAACGCCCAGATCCTGCTCCGCTTCGCCTCGGGCGCGCGGGGCTCGCTCTGGGTCAGCCAGGTCGCGCCCGGGCACGAAAACGGGCTCCGGATCCGCATCTACGGCTCGAAGGGCTCGATCCGCTGGGGCCAGGAAAACCCGAACGAACTCCTCTACTCACCCTTCGGCGACACGACCCGCATCGTGACGCGGGCCGGCAACGGCGCGACCGCGGCCTCCTCGGGGCTGGTGCGCATCCCGGCGGGCCATCCGGAGGGCTATCTCGAGGCCTTCGCGACCCTCTACGACGAGATCGCCGACGCCATCGTGGCGGCGCGCGGCGGAGGCCGGCCGGATGCGGGGCTCGTGCCGGGCATCGACGCGGGGCTGCGGGGGCTCAGGTTCGTGTCGGCCTCCATCCGGTCGTCGCGGGCGGGCGGGGTCTGGACGGAGGTCTGAGCGCGCCGCGTGCGGTCGGCGGCGGCACAGGAGAAATGCCGAGGGCGCGGTTGCGGTCGACCCGTCGGCCGGCTAGGGCTCGGCGCATGACCCTCCGCAGCCTCGGCCTCGCCCTCGTGCCCGTCGTGTTCGTGCTCCTTTGGAGCACGGGATGGGTGGTGGCGCGCTATGCGGCCCCGCATGCCGATCCGCTGACCTTCCTGTCGCTTCGCTACGCGGTGGCGACGGTCGTGATCGTCGTCTTTGCGCGGCTCTCCGGCGTCATGCTGCCGCGCAACCGGGACTTGGTCCGGCACGGGCTCGTCTCCGGTGTGCTCCTGCACGCGATCTATCTCGGCGGGGTGTGGTGGGCCATCGCGCACGGCATCCCTGCGGGCCTGTCGGCCCTGATCGCCGCCGTGCAGCCGCTGCTCACCGCGCTGCTCGCGCCGCGGCTCCTGGGCGAGAAGCTCGATGCCTGGCGGTGGGCCGGGATCGGGCTCGGCTTCGTGGGACTCCTGATCGCGCTGTCGCCAAAGCTCGCGGCGGCCGGCGGGGCTCCGCTCGGCGTGATCCTGCTTCCGGTCGCGGTGAACGTGGCCGCCATGGTGGCGGTGACGGCCGGAACCTTCTACCAGAAACGTCATCTCCAGGGCGGCGACCTCCGGGCCATCGCGGCGCTGCAATATGCCGGCGCCTTCCTGGTGACGCTGCCGGCGGCGTTCCTCCTGGAGGACATGCGGCTCGACCCGGTGCCGGAACTCTTCTATGCGCTCGCCTGGTCGGTGCTCGCCCTGTCGATCGGCGCCATTGCGCTCCTCCTCCTGCTGATCCGGCGGGGCGAAGTCTCGCGGGCCGCGACCCTCATCTACCTGATCCCGCCGACCGCGGCCCTGCAGGCCTGGGCGGTGCTGGGCGAGACGCTCATGCCGATCCAGATCGCCGGCATGGCGCTCACGGTTGTGGGCGTGGCCCTGGCGAGCCGGCGCTAGGCCGGCCCGGCGGCGCGGCCCCGCGTCGAAAGGCCTCCGAAAGGACGGCTTGCGGATTGCCGACTCCGGCATATTTTCGCGCTGCAACAGTGACGAAGAGCCGGCGGAGCCGCCGCCCGGGAGGATGCCGATGACCCTCGCCATGCCCGTTTCGCCCGCCGCCAGCCCGGCTACCCTCATCGCCGACGCCCGCGCGGCCGTCGAGGCGCTCGACGTGCTCATCGCCAGCGCCCGGGCGCGGGTCCGGACGCGGGTCGAGCGCGGCGGCAGGATTTCCGGGGACCTGGTCGACCGCGAGCAGCGTGCCGCCCATGGCCTCGCCTGGCTGGCGACTTACGTCGAGGCCCTGCGCGAGATGGCGGCCTATGCGGAGCGGCTCGAGCCGGAGGGCAAGTTCGGGCCCGTCGAGGAGGCGATCGTCCGCATCGCCTTCGGCGAGTACCTGGAACAGGTCCAGGGCGGCATTCCGATGAACCAGGGCGAGATCGTTCGCCCGTCCGACCTCGGCCTCTCCAAGGGCGACCTCGCGGTCCTCGACACGCCCGAGGTCGCGCGGCTCGTCGCCACCGGCAACACGGCCGAGAACCGCGCCGTGCTGACCGCCGCCATGCGGCGGGACGCCGGCAAGCTCACGGTCGGCGAGGACGGGCTCGACGACACGCTCGCGCAGTTCCGGGTCGAGATGCGCAAGTTCGCGGTCGACGAGGTGCTGCCGCACGCCCACGAGTGGCACCTGAAGAACGACTACATCCCCCTCGAGGTGATCGGAAAGCTCGCCGAGCTCGGCGTCTTCGGCCTGACGATTCCCGAGGACTTCGGCGGCCTGGGGCTCGGCAAGGAGTCCATGTGCGTCGTCTCCGAGGAGCTGTCGCGCGCCTATATCGGCGTCGGCTCGCTGGGGACGCGCTCGGAGATCGCGGCCGAACTCATTCTCGGCGGCGGGACCGAGGAGCAGAAGGCCGAGTGGCTGCCGCGCATCGCCTCGGGCGAGGTTCTGCCGACGGCGGTCTTCACCGAGCCCAACACCGGCTCTGACCTCGGCTCCCTGCGCACCCGGGCGGTGCGCGAGGGCGACGTCTACAAGGTCAGCGGCAACAAGACCTGGATCACGCATCCGGTGCGCGCCGACCTGATGACGCTGCTCGTGCGGACCAATCCGGCGGAGCCCGGCTACAAGGGCCTTTCCATGCTGCTCGCGCCGAAGCCGCGAGGCACGGACGCGGAGCCGTTCCCGGCCAAGGGGATGTCGGGCGGGGAGATCGAGGTGCTCGGCTACCGCGGCATGAAGGAATACGAGATCGCGTTCGACGGCTTCGAGGTGCCGGCCGGCAACCTGCTCGGCGGCGTCGAGGGGCAGGGCTTCAAGCAGCTCATGCAGACCTTCGAGTCCGCGCGCATCCAGACGGCCGCCCGGGCGGTCGGCGTGGCGCAGTCGGCGCTCGATCTCGGGCTCAAGTATGCCCAGGACCGCGTCCAGTTCGGCAAGGCGCTGATCGAGTTCCCGCGGGTGGCCGACAAGCTCGCCATGATGGCGGTCGAGGTCATGATCGCCCGCCAGCTCACCTATTTCGCGGCGCGCCAGAAGGACCACGACAAGCGCTGCGACCTGGAGGCCGGCATGGCCAAGCTGCTCGGCGCGCGCGTCGCCTGGGCGGCCGCCGACAACGCCCTGCAGATCCACGGCGGCAACGGCTTCGCGCTCGAGTACCCGGTCAGCCGCGTGCTCTGCGACGCCCGCATCCTCAACATCTTCGAGGGGGCGGCCGAGATCCAGGCCCAGGTGATCGCGCGACGGCTGCTCGACGGGGCCAACTGATCGCCCGGCCGCGTCCCCAGCATATCAAGCATTCAAATAAAACTATGCTCCAAGGTTAACGGAATGCCGGACTCGGGGGCCCCTCGGATTAACCGTCCGGAAGCTTTCGTGTTGTGAAGGAAGGATGACTGTGCGAGAAAACATTCACACGGTCATTGCATACTCCATGACGGAGCCGGTCGGTCCCACCGACCGGCTCTTGTCATTTCCGGGGCCCCCGCGCGGCTTGATGGCGGCCCGCGATCGTGGTCTCGTCCCGGCTTCCGCACCCCCCGCCCGGACGTGCCCATGACCCTCCGCTCCGTCCTCGTCACCGGCTGTTCGTCCGGCATCGGCCGCACCGCCGCCCTCGGGCTGAAGGCCCGCGGCTGGCGCGTCTTCGCGACGGCCCGCAAGCCCGAGGACCTGGCCGCCCTGGATCGGCTCGGTCTCGAAACGGTACATCTCGACTACGCTGACCCGGCGAGCATCGCGGCCGCAGCCGACGCCGTGCTGGCGCGCACCGACGGGCGGCTCGACGCCCTCTTCAACAACGGCGCCTACGGGCAGCCTGGGGCCCTGGAGGACCTATCGACCGATCTCCTTCGGGCGCAGTTCGAGGCGAACCTGTTCGGCTGGCACGACCTGACACGTCGTGTCGTTCCGGCCATGCGGGCGCGGGGCTCGGGGCGGATCGTGCAGTGCTCGTCGATCCTGGGGATCGTGGCGCTGAAGTACCGGGGTGCCTACATCGCCTCCAAGTTCGCCCTGGAAGGGCTGACCGATACGCTCCGGCAGGAGCTCGACGGCTCGGGCATCCGGGTCTCCACCATCCGGCCGGGGCCGATCGCGTCGCGCTTCGTCGAGCACTCCATGGCGCGCTTCCACGCCACCATCGACATCGAGGGGTCGGCGCACCGGGAGGTCTACCGGCGCCGGCTCGAGCGCATGGCGAAGGGCGGGGCGAACCGCTTCAAGCTGCCGCCCGAGGCGGTCCTGGCCAAGCTGATCCACGCGCTGGAGAGCCCGAACCCGCGGCCCTACTATGCGGTCACGACCCCGACCGTGTTGATGGGCTGGGCGCGACGCGTCCTGCCGGACAGGCTGCTCGTCTGGGGCCTCGGGCGCGTCTCCGACTCCGAGCAGTGACGCCGCCGTGACCGGGTGACGCGGGAGCGCGCGATCCGCCCGCGCGTTCGGGCCGTATCGGACGTCGCCCCTTGCGGGCGGGCCCGTCCCATGGTCAACGTCCGCATCCGACCGGCCAGCCGGCCGCCCGTCCACGCCAGCCGAGTCCGTCCTGCATGGCGATCCTGTTCTACAATCTCGTGCCCTTCGCGATCGGCGCCGTCGGCATCGTGCTGGTCTGGGGGCTCTTCAACATGGCGCGCGGCGGCAGTCCGAACCTGTCGCAGAAGCTGATGCGCGCGCGTGTCCTGCTGCAGTTCGGCGCGATCGTCATCATCATGATCACCATCTGGCTGATGGGCCGCTGAACCCGGAGGAATCCCCGATGGTCGTCCTGAACCGCATCTACACCCGCACCGGCGACGACGGCACCACGGGCCTTTCGACCGGCGAGCGGCGGCCAAAATACGACCTCCGGGTGGAGGCCTACGGGACGGTCGACGAGACCAACGCCACGGTGGGGCTGGCGCGGCTCCATACCGCCGAGGCGCATCCGGTCGTCGACGCCATGCTGGGGCGCATACAGAACGACCTCTTCGACCTCGGCGCCGACCTCGCGACCCCGGAGGGCCGCGAGCTGAAGTGGGAGCCGATCCGCGTCACGGAGGCACAGGTCGCCCGGATCGAGAGCGAGATCGACGAACTCAACAAGGACCTGCAGCCGCTGCGCTCCTTCGTGCTGCCGGGCGGCTCCGCGGCGGCGGCGGCGCTCCACCAGGCGCGGACCGTGGCGCGGCGGGCCGAGCGGCTGATGGTCCACCTGGCGGCGGAGCCGGGGGAAGTCGTCGGGACACCGGCGCTCCACTACATGAACCGCCTGTCCGACTTCCTCTTCGTGGCGGCCCGCTGGGTCAACGACAAGGGGACGCGCGACGTTCTGTGGGTGCCGGGCAAGAACCGATAGGGCCGCGCGGACGGGGACCGCCGTCTGGCTCCCGTCGGCTTGCGCGGGGGGCGGCAGTCACTACACTGCGGTCGCCCGCGCTCCGGAGACCCGGCCCCCGTGTTCCTTCCCCTCCACGACACGAACCCGCTTCGCCATGTCCTGCGGCCCTACGTGACATGGACGCTGATCGCGGTGACGTGTCTCATCCACGTGGCGGTCAACTACGGCGCCGTGGAAGGGGTCGCGCAGGCGGTTTCGGTCTCGTTCGGCGTCATCCCGAGCGTGGTGGAGGGATCGCGCCGGCTGCCGGCGATCTACGAGATCGTGCCGGCGCCGCTGACGCTGGTCACCTACGCGTTCCTGCACGGCGACTTCATGCATCTCCTCGGCAACATGCTGTTCCTCTGGGTGTTCGGGGACAATGTCGAGGACGCCTTCGGGCATGTCAGGTTCCTGCTCTTCTACCTGGTGGCGGCGGCCTTCGCGGCGATCGTGCACATCGCCACGCATCCGACCTCCGGGCTGCCGCTGATCGGCGCCTCGGGGGCGATCGCCGCCATCGTGGCCGCCTATCTCCTGCTCCACCCGCACGTGAAGCTCTGGGTCCTGGCGCTCGGCCGCATTCCGTTGTCGATTCCGGCCTGGGTGGCGCTCGGCGCCTGGATCGCGTTCCAGTTCTACAATGTGGCGATCCAGCCGGACGACACGGTGGCGTGGTGGGCCCATGTCGGCGGGCTGATCGCGGGGGCGATCCTGGTGCTCGTCTTCCGCCGGCCGGGGGTGATGCTGCTCGACCGGCAGCCCAAGCTCGACATTCCGGCCTGAGCCGGCGGATCGGCCGCGGCGTCGGCGTCCTTTCGGCCGATTGACTTGGAAAGGTGCCGTCAGTAGCGTCCGGCCGCGTTTCGAAGTCGGGTTCGGCAAAGTCGGTCCGGCCCGTTCCCGTGTATCCGGGACGTCGGGAGGCCGCCTTCCAGGCAGCCACGGACCGAAGCGAGCGAAAGCAGGGCGGAGAGCCATGAAGATACTGGTGCCCGTGAAGCGGGTCGTCGACTACAACGTCAAGATCCGCGTCAAGGCCGACGGATCGGGCGTCGACCTCGCCAACGTCAAGATGTCGATGAATCCCTTCGACGAGATCGCCGTCGAGGAGGCGCTCCGGCTCAAGGAGGCCGGCAAGGCGACCGAGGTGATCGTCGTGTCGATCGGCCCAGCACAGGCGTCCGAGACGCTGCGCACCGGCCTCGCCATGGGGGCGGACCGCGGCATCCTGGTGAAGACCGACGAGACCGTCGAGCCGCTGGCGGTCGCCAAGATCCTCAAGGGGGTCGTGGCCGCCGAGGCGCCCGGCCTCGTCATCCTCGGCAAGCAGGCGATCGACGACGATTGCGGCCAGACCGGCCAGATGCTCGCGGCCCTGCTCGGCTGGGCGCAAGGGACCTTCGCGTCGAAGATCGTCATCGAGGGCGAGACCGCCGCGGTCACCCGCGAGGTCGACGGCGGCCTGCAGACGGTGTCGCTGAAGATGCCGGCGATCGTGACGACCGACCTGCGCCTCAACGAGCCGCGCTACGCGTCGCTGCCCAACATCATGAAGGCCAAGAAGAAGCCCATCGACGAGAAGACGCCGGCCGACTTCGGCGTCGACGTCGCGCCGCGCCTCAAGGTCCTGAAGACGGTCGAGCCCTCGGCCCGCAAGGCGGGCGTGAAGGTGAGCTCCGTCGCCGAGCTCGTCAGCAAGCTCAAGTCCGAAGCCGGCGTGATCTGAGGAGAGAGCCGATGACCATCCTTCTCGTCGCCGAGCACGACAACGCCTCGCTCAAGGACGCGACCCACAAGGCCCTGTCGGCGGCCGTCGCCATGGGGGGCGACGTGCACGTGCTGGTCGCCGGCTCCGGCGCTGTGGCGGCCGCCCAGGAGGCCGCCGGCCTCGCGGGCGTCGCCAAGGTGCTGCACGCCGATGCGCCGGCGCTGGCGCACGGGCTGGCCGAGCCGCTCGCGGACCTCATCGTCTCGCTCGCGGGCGGCTACGACGCGATCGTGGCCCCGGCCACCTCGGCGGGCAAGAACGCCATGCCGCGCGTCGCCGCGCTGCTCGACGTCATGCAGGTGTCGGACATCACCAAGGTCGTCTCGGCGGACACGTTCGAGCGACCGATCTACGCCGGCAACGCCATCCAGACCGTGCAGTCGACGGACGCCAAGAAAGTCGTGACGGTCCGCACCGCCGCCTTCCCGGCGGCCGGGACCGGCGGCTCGGCGCCGGTCGAGACGGTCGGCGCCGCGACGGATGCCGGGCTGTCGCGCTTCGTCGGCGAGGAGCTATCGAAGTCCGACCGGCCGGAGCTGACGTCCGCCCGCATCATCGTCTCCGGCGGCCGCGCCATGCAGAGCCGGGAGAACTTCACCACCTACATCGAGCCCGTGGCCGACAAGCTCGGGGCGGCCATCGGGGCATCGCGGGCGGCCGTCGACGCCGGCTACGCGCCGAACGACTGGCAGGTCGGGCAGACCGGCAAGGTGGTGGCGCCGGAGCTCTACGTGGCGGTCGGCATCTCGGGGGCCATTCAGCACCTCGCCGGCATGAAGGACAGCAAGGTGATCGTGGCGATCAACAAGGACGAGGAGGCGCCGATCTTCCAGGTGGCCGACTACGGCCTCGTGGCGGACCTCTACCAGGCCCTGCCGGAGCTCGCCGCCGAGCTCGCCAAGACGGGCCGCTGAGGCGGACTGTCGCACCGCAGCAAAAGGGCCGGCGAAGGATCGCCGGCCTTCTCGCCCGGAGCAGCCCCCCGGCGGGCAAGGGACCCGGACCGCGGCCGCGGGCGCAGCCTTCCGGGGCCGATCTCAGACGATTTGCGTGCTGGCGCAAGGCCGGCGAGGCTTGTATGCCTGACGGAGCGCGCTAGGATACGCGCCCATTCACCGGAATGGCCGATTGGACGCGGACGGCGCCGGAGAGAGCGAGATCACGATGGGAATCGAAATCAGGAAGGTCGGCGTGATCGGCGCGGGCCAGATGGGCAACGGCATCGCCCACGTCTGCGCGCTCGGCGGCTACGACGTCGCGCTCAACGACATCTCGCTCGATCGCATCCAGTCGGGTCTCGCCACCATCAACGGCAACCTCACCCGGCAGGTCAACCGCGGGCTCATCTCGGACCAGGAGCGGGTGACGGCCCTCGGCCGCATCAAGTCGGCCGAGAATCTCGACGCGCTGGCGGACTGCGACATCGTCATCGAGGCGGCCACCGAGAACGAGCAGATCAAGCGCAAGATCTTCGCGCAGATCTGCCCCCTCCTGAAGCCCACCGCGCTCTTGGCGACCAACACCTCGTCGATCTCGATCACCCGGCTGGCCGCCTCCACGGACCGGCCGGAGAAGTTCGTCGGCGTCCATTTCATGAACCCCGTGCCGCTGATGCAGCTCGTCGAGCTGGTGCGCGGGATCGCCACGGACGACCCGACCTTCGACGCCTGCAAGCAGTTCGTCGCCAGGCTCGGCAAGATCTCGACGGTCGCGGAGGACTTCCCGGCCTTCATCGTCAACCGCATCCTGCTGCCGATGATCAACGAGGCGATCTACACGCTCTACGAGGGCGTCGGATCGGTCGACAGCATCGACACGGCCATGCGGCTCGGCGCCAACCACCCGATGGGCCCGCTGCAGCTCGCCGACTTCATTGGCCTGGACACCTGCCTGTCCATCATGCAGGTCCTCTACGAGGGGCTGGCCGACTCCAAGTATAGGCCCTGCCCGCTGCTGGTGAAGTATGTCGAGGCCGGCTGGCTCGGCCGCAAGACGCAGCGCGGCTTCTACGACTATCGCGGCGAAAAGCCCGTTCCCACCCGCTGAGCGTCTCGAGGGGCCGGGTTAACCTTTGATCAACCTGCGCCGTGCGATCCTGGCCGGTAGCGTGAAGGTTCAGCCATGGCCCTGACCGGGATCTCCAAGTACCGGCCGCAGTTCTATACGCCCAAATATGCGAGCCTGCTGAACCGGCAGGCCGGCCGCGACGCCGCGGACGCCATCGCGGTCGCGGCCAACACGTTCGCGAGCCAGTTCACCGACAACGGCTCGAGCATGGTCAACCTGACGATCAAAAAGGCCGTCGCGCGCGTGCAGGAGCAAGCGAAGGCCAAGCTTGCCAAGAGCATGTCGGGCGTCAACAAGATCGCTTGAGGCTCGAACGAGCCGGGTGCAGGCGTTCCGCCCGGCGCGGCCTGCGCCACCCCGGCGCCGATCGGCCGCCGCCCGCCCCGAGACCGACATGCCCGAGCCCCTCAACCTCGCCCGCCACTGCCTTGCGGCTGCCGGACGATCGCCCGGCAAGACGGCGCTCCTGGTCGCCGAAGGCGCACAGGCGCGCATCGTCGAGACGTGGACCTATGCGAGGGCCGCGACGGCGGTCCTGTCGGCGGCGGCTGCCTTCCGCGCCGCCGGGCTCGCGCGGGGGGACCGGGTGCTCCTGCGCGTCGGCAACACGTCCCGCTTTCCGGTCCTGTTCTTCGGCGCGATCGCGGGCGGCTTCGTGCCGATCCCGACCTCGACCCAGCTGACCGCCGACGAGGCCGGCTGGATCCTGGCCGACAGCCGCGCCGCCCTGGTGGTGCACGACGGCTCCGGAGCGCTGCCGGCGGATGCGGGCCGGGCAGGCGTGGTCGAAGCCGGCCTCGTGGCCGAGAGCGGCCTTTCGCCCGCCGACTTCGCGGAGACGGAGCGGGACGACCCGGCATTCCTGGTCTACACCTCAGGCACGAGCGGCCGGCCCAAGGGCGTGTTGCATGCCCAGCGGGTGATCCTGGGGCGCGCGCCCATGGTGCGCGGGTGGTACGGGCTGACCGCCGAGGACAGGCTCTTCCATGCGGGGGCCTTCAACTGGACCTACACGCTCGGTGCCGGGCTGATGGACCCGTGGGTCGCCGGCGCGACCGCGATCGTGCATCTCGGCGAGCGCCCGCCCGAGGCCTGGCCCGACCTGATCGAGGCGACGGGCGCGACGCTCTTCGCGGCCGTGCCGGGGCTCTACCGGCGCATCCTGAAATATGCGGCTGTCACCCCCGAGCGGATGCCGGCGCTCCGCCACGGGCTCGTGGCCGGCGAGGCCCTGAAGGCGGGGCTGCACGAGGACTGGACGACCCGGACGGGCCGGCCCCTCTACGAGGCGCTCGGGATGAGCGAGATCTCGACCTACGTCTCCTCCGGGCCGGAGGTGCCGACTCGGCCGGGCTCGCCCGGCAAGCCGCAGGCGGGCCGCCGCGTTGCGGTCCTGCCGGCGGAGGGCGGCCCGGACCCGGCGCCTTCGGGCACGACCGGGCTCCTCGCCGTCCACCGGTCCGACCCGGGGCTGATGCTCGGCTACTGGGGCCTGCCGGCGGAGACGGCGGCCGCGTTCCGGGGCGACTGGTTCGTCACCGGCGACCTCGCCCGCTTCGACCAGGACGGCTATCTCTGGTACGAGGGTCGGGCCGACGACCAGATGAACGCCTTCGGGTACCGGGTCGCGCCGGAAGAGGTCGAGCGGGCCCTGGCGCTGCATCCCGCGGTCGCCGAGGTGGCGGTGACCGAGGTGCCGGCCGGGGACGTCAGTCTCGTCACCGCGTTCCTGGTTCTGCATCCCGGCATGACCGCGACCGAGCATGATCTGGCCGGCCACGCGGCCCGGCATCTCGCCGACTACAAGCGTCCGCGGGCCTGGGTCGTGCTCGAGGAACTGCCCCGGACGGCCTCCGGCAAGGTCCTTCGCCGCGCGCTGCGGGATATGTCTCCCCCTTGAGCGGCCGCCCGATACGTGCCGGGCTCCGCAGGGCTCCGGATTGGCTAGGGGTCCCGTCCGGGCGATACTGAAGCGTTGCCGACGGAGATGGGCCCATGCCGATCGTGAACCGTTTCGAGGAACTGGCCCCCGAGATGACGGCCTGGCGCCGCGCCTTCCACCGCGCGCCCGAACTGCTCTACGACGTCCAGGGCACGGCCGCGGCCGTGGCCGAGCACCTCCGGTCCTTCGGGGTCGACGAGGTGGTCACGCAGGTCGGCCGGACGGGGGTGGTCGGGGTCATCCGCGGGCGGGCGCCCGGTCCCGCGATCGGCCTCAGGGCCGACATGGACGCCCTGCCGATCCTGGAGACCACCGGCAAGCCCTGGGCCTCCGCGGTGCCCGGCCGGATGCACGCCTGCGGGCACGACGGCCATATGGCCATGCTGCTCGGGGCGGCCCGGCACCTGGCCGAGACGCGGAATTTCGCGGGCAGCGCGGTGATGATCTTCCAGCCGGCCGAGGAGGGGGGCGCGGGGGCGCGCGCCATGATCGAGGACGGGCTGATGGAGCGGTTCGGCATCCGCTCGGTCTACGGCATGCACAACGTGCCGGGCCTGCCGGTCGGGCGGTTCGCGATCCGGAGCGGCCCCTTCCTGGCCTCCTGCGACACGATCGTGATCGACCTCGAGGGGGTCGGCGGCCACGCCGCCATGCCGCACCTCTGCGCCGACACGGTCCTGGCCGGTGCCGCGATCGTGCAGGCGCTCCAGCAGATCGTCTCCCGCACGATCGACCCGATCGCGTCGGCGGTCGTCTCCATCACCTGCTTCAACGCCGGCCATACAGACAACGTGATCCCGCAGACGGCCCGTCTGGTCGGGACCGTGCGGACGCTCGACCGGGTCGTGCGCGATCATGTCGAGGGCCGACTGCGCCGGATCGTCGAGGCCACGGCGGCGGCGCACGGGGTGCGCGCGGCGGTCGACTACCAGCGGGACTATCCGGTGCTCGTCAACGACGTGCGCGAAGCGGCGTTCGCGGCCGAGGTGGCGCGCGAGGTGGCGGGGGTCGACAAGGTCGATACCGCGGCTGCGCCGGAGCTCGGGTCGGAGGACTTCGCCTTCATGCTGGAGGCCCGGCCCGGGGCGTTCATCTTCGTCGGCAACGGCGACAGCGCCTACCTGCACCACCCGGACTACGACTTCGACGACGAGGCGCTCGCGTATGGGGCGTCCTACTGGGTGCGGCTCGTGGAGCGTGCGCTGCCGGCCTGACGGCTCGGAGGCGGACCCATTCCGCAGGCTGTGACAGAACACGGGCCCTGGCGTTCCGCCGGGGCGTGGCGAGCCGGAGGCCGGGTCATCTCGGGACGGCTCCCGCGGGGGGGCGTCGCGTACGTCTTGCGTGCAAGGGAGCGGCGAGCAAGGTCCCGGGCGGCGGGAACCGGCGCCGCGGCTCGACGGTTCTCGCAGCGATGGGGCGCCGGGTCCGTGGCACGGGCCGGCCGACCTCCGACCTTGCGGCCGGGCCTCCGCGCCGCGCAGCGATCCGGGAGCCTGCCATGGCCGAAGTGACCACCGACCACGACCAGATCCGCAAGTGGGCCGAGAAGCACGGCGGCAAGCCGGCGGCCGTCGACCGGACCCACAAGGGCGGCGACGTCGGCATCATCCGCATCATGTTCCCCGACGCGCCGAATTCCGAGCACGGCCACCTGGTGGAGATCAGCTGGGACGAGTTCTTCGAGGAGTTCGAGGACCGCCAGCTCGCGCTGCTGCACGAGCCCGACAGCATGTTCTCCAAGATCGTCGGCCGCGACACGGCGGAGAAGCGGGCCCACGGCGACCACAAGGCGGCGCGGTAGGGACGGCGGGCCGGAGAACCCGGTCGGGACTGCGCGAACACGAAAATGCCCGGGAGGTCCCGGGCATCGTCGGATTCCGGTCAGGCCGTGTCCGTCAGTGCGCCGAACCCACGTTGCCGAGGACGGCCTGGACTTCGCGGAGCTGGTCCAGCTTCTCCTGGGCGAGGCGCCGCTTCTCGTCGGTCTGGGCGTCGGCGACGTCCTCGGAGGCGTCCTGGATTTCCCGGGCGATCACGTCGGCCCTGAGTTCCTCGACCGGGATCGCGCGCTCGGCGAGGATCGTCAGGCTGGTCGGCGAAGCCTCCGCGAAGCCGCCGCGCACGAAAATGCGTGCGATCTTGCCGGCCTCTCGGGTCACCTCGATCACGCCGGGGCGGATGGTCGACATGAAGGGGGAGTGACCCCGAAGCATGGTGAACTGGCCCTCGGAGGCCGGGACGACCACCTGGGCGACGTCCTCGGACATGAGGAGCCGCTCGGGGGAGACCAGCTCGAACTTGAACGCTTCAGCCATCGGCTCCATCCGCCTTCATGACGGCGGCCGCCAAGACGGGCGACCGCTCCTTGCCGTTTCGGGTCGTCGCGGCCGGATCAGGCCGCGGCGGAGGCGAGGCGCTTGGCCTTCTCGACCGCTTCCTCGATCGCGCCGACCATGTAGAAGGCGGCCTCGGGGAGATGGTCGTATTCGCCGTTCACGAGGCCCTGGAAGCCGCGGATCGTGTCCTTCAGCGGCACGAGCTTGCCGGGCGAGCCGGTGAAGACCTCGGCCACGAAGAAGGGCTGCGACAGGAAACGCTCGATCTTGCGGGCGCGGGAGACGGTGAGCTTGTCCTCTTCGGAAAGCTCGTCCATGCCCAGGATCGCGATGATGTCCTGGAGCGCCTTGTAGCGCTGCAGGATCGCCTGCACCTGTCGGGCCACCGCGTAGTGCTCCTCGCCGACGATGAGGGGCGAGAGCATGCGCGAGGTCGAGTCGAGCGGGTCCACGGCCGGGTAGATGCCCTTCTCGGCGATCGAGCGCGACAGCACGGTCGTGGCGTCGAGGTGGGCGAAGGAGGTGGCCGGGGCCGGGTCGGTCAGGTCGTCGGCGGGCACGTAGATGGCCTGCACCGAGGTGATCGAGCCCTTGGTGGTCGTGGTGATGCGCTCCTGCAGGGCGCCCATCTCGGTGGCGAGCGTCGGCTGGTAGCCGACGGCGCTCGGGATGCGGCCGAGCAGCGCCGACACCTCGGAGCCCGCCTGGGTGAAGCGGAAGATGTTGTCGACGAAGAAGAGCACGTCCTGGCCGCGGTCGCGGAAGTCCTCGGCGACGGTCAGGCCGGAGAGCGCGACGCGGGCGCGGGCGCCCGGCGGCTCGTTCATCTGGCCGTACACCAGGGCGCACTTGGAGCCCTCGCCGCCGCCGTGCTTGTTCACGCCGGACTCGATCATCTCGTGGTAAAGGTCGTTGCCCTCGCGGGTGCGCTCGCCGACGCCGGCGAAGACCGAGAAGCCGCCGTGGGCCTTTGCGACGTTGTTGATGAGCTCCATGATGAGCACGGTCTTGCCCACGCCGGCGCCGCCGAAGAGGCCGATCTTGCCGCCCTTGGC
Organism: Prosthecomicrobium sp. N25; assembly: GCF_037203705.1. Taxonomy (NCBI): domain Bacteria; kingdom Pseudomonadati; phylum Pseudomonadota; class Alphaproteobacteria; order Hyphomicrobiales; family Kaistiaceae; genus Prosthecomicrobium; species Prosthecomicrobium sp. N25. The sequence goes on along the minus strand of NZ_JBBCAT010000006.1, from coordinate 198,180 downwards.
GTAAGGCGCGAGCAGGTCCACGACCTTGATGCCCGTGACCAGAATCTCGGCCTCGGTCGACTGCTCGACATACTCGGGCGCGGACGCGTGGATCGGGCGGGTCTTGTCGTGGACGATCGGGCCGGCCTCGTCGACCGGCTCGCCGATGACGTTCATGATGCGGCCTAGCGTGCCGTCGCCGACCGGCACCTGAATGGCGTTGCCGGTGTCGACGACCTCCTGGCCGCGGGCGAGGCCCTCGGTCGAGTCCATCGCGATCGTGCGGACGGTGTTCTCGCCGAGGTGCTGGGCGACCTCGAGCACGAGGCGCGAGCCGCGGTTGTCCGTCTCGAGCGAGTTCAGGATCGCCGGCAGATGGCCGTCGAACTGGACGTCGACGACGGCGCCCATCACCTGCCGAATGCGACCGATCTTGTTGTCAGCCATCGTGTATGCCCTCGTTCGGTTCTCAGACAGCCTCGGCGCCCGAGATGATTTCGATCAGTTCCTTGGTGATCATGGCCTGACGCGTCCGGTTGTAGGTCTGCGTCAGCTTCTTGATCATCTCGCCCGCGTTGCGGGTGGCGCTGTCCATCGCGGACATGCGCGCGCCCTGTTCGGAGGCGGCATTCTCTAGCAGGGCCCGGAAGACCTGGACCGCGACGTTGCGCGGCAGCAGGTCCTCGAGGATCTCCTCCTCGCTCGGCTCGACCTCGTAGATCGCGCCGTTGGTGCCGGCGCCGGCCGCGCCCTCGGGGAACTCGGCCGGGATCAGCCGCTGGGCCGTCGGGATCTGCAGGATCACGGAGCGGAAGCGCGAGAAGAAGAGCGTCGCCACGTCGAAGCCGCCGGCTGCGAAGAGGTCGAGCACCTTGCGGGCGACCATCTGGGCCTCGCCGAAGCCGATCGAGCGGATGCCCTTCAGCTCGATCACCTCGATGATCTTGTCGCCGAACTGGCGGCGCAGGACGTCCGCGCCCTTGCGGCCGACGCAGAGGATCTTGACCGTCTTTCCGTCCGCAATCAGCCGATTGGCGTGGTCGCGGGCGAGGCGGGAGATCGAGGTGTTGAAGGCGCCGCAAAGGCCGCGCTCGGCGGTGCAGACGACCAGGAGATGCACGTCCGACCGGCCGTTGCCGGCGAGCAGGACGGGCGCGTCGGTGCGTCCCTCGAAGGCGGCGCCCAGGTTGGCGAGCACGGCGGACATCCGCTCGGCATAGGGCCGGGCGGCTTCGGCCGACAACTGCGCTCGACGCAGCTTGGCGGCCGCGACCATCTGCATGGCCTTGGTGATCTTCTGCGTCGCCTTCACGGAGGCGATGCGGTTGCGCAGTGACTTTAGGCTCGGCATCGGGCCGTCGAAGCTCCCGGAAGAGGCCTAGGGGCCGCGCCGCCCGGAGGAGCGGCGCGGACTTGCGGGATCAGGAGAAGGACTTGGCGAAGCCCTCGACCACGGCCTTGAGGCGCGCGCCGAGTTCGTCGGTCAGTTCCTTCTTGTCCCGGATGCCGTCGAGCAGGGACTGATGCTCGGAGCGGAGCAGCCGGAGCAGGCCGTCCTCGAAGGCGCGGACGCGGGCGACCGGCAGCGGATCGAGGTAGCCGTTGATGCCGGCGTAGATGACCGCGACCTGCTCTTCCGTCTTCAGCGGCGAGAACTGCGGCTGCTTCAGGAGTTCGGTCAGGCGGGCGCCGCGGTTCAGGAGCTTCTGCGTCACCGCGTCGAGGTCCGAACCGAACTGCGCGAAGGCGGCCATCTCGCGATACTGCGCGAGCTCGCCCTTGATCTTGCCGGCGACCTGCTTCATCGCCTTGATCTGGGCCGAGGAGCCGACGCGCGACACCGACAGGCCGACGTTCACGGCCGGACGGATGCCCTGGTAGAAGAGGTCGGTCTCGAGGAAGATCTGGCCGTCGGTGATCGAGATGACGTTGGTCGGAATGTAAGCCGACACGTCGTTCGCCTGGGTCTCGATCACGGGCAGCGCGGTCAGCGAACCAAGGCCGTTGTCCTTGTTCAGCTTGGCGGCGCGCTCGAGCAGGCGGGAGTGCAGGTAGAACACGTCGCCCGGGTAGGCTTCGCGGCCCGGCGGGCGGCGGAGCAGGAGCGACATCTGGCGATAGGCGACGGCCTGCTTGGAGAGGTCGTCGTAGATGATGACCGCGTGCATGCCGTTGTCGCGGAAGTACTCGCCCATGGCGCAACCGGAGAACGGCGCGATGAACTGCATCGGCGCCGGGTCGGAGGCCGTGGCGGCGACGACGATCGAGTATTCCAGCGCGCCGTGCTCCTCGAGCACCTTGACGAACTGGGCGACCGTCGAGCGCTTCTGGCCGACGGCGACGTAGACGCAGTAGAGCTTCTGGCTCTCGTCGCCGAGTGCGTTGATCGGCTTCTGGTTCAGGATCGTGTCGAGCGCGATGGCGGTCTTGCCGGTCTGGCGGTCGCCGATGATGAGCTCGCGCTGGCCGCGGCCGATCGGGATGAGCGCGTCGACGGCCTTGAGGCCGGTGGACATCGGCTCGTGCACCGACTTGCGCGGGATGATGCCCGGGGCCTTGACGTCGACACGGCGGCGCTCGGTCGCCGGGATCGGGCCCTTGCCGTCGATCGGGTTGCCCAGGCCGTCGACCACGCGGCCGAGCAGGCCCTTGCCGACGGGGACGTCCACGATCGCGCCGGTGCGCTTGACCGTATCGCCTTCCTTGATGTCCCGGTCGGAGCCGAAGATCACGATGCCGACGTTGTCGACCTCGAGGTTCAGCGCCATCCCGCGGATCCCGTTCGCGAACTCGACCATCTCGCCGGCCTGGACCTTGTCGAGGCCGTAGACGCGCGCGATGCCGTCGCCGACGGAGAGAACCTGGCCGACCTCGGATACCTCGGCCTCCTGGCCGAAGTTCCTGATCTGCTCCTTGAGGATTGCGGAAATTTCCGCCGCCCGGATATCCATCAGCGGACCTCTTTCAGTGCGACCTTGAGGGAAGTGAGTTTCGTCTTGAGCGAGGTGTCGATCATGCGGCTGCCGATCTTCACGATCAGCCCGCCGATGAGGGACGGATCCACAGACGATTCGAGTTTGACGTCCTTGCCGCCGGTCACGCCGCGAAGCGCGTCCTTGAGCGCGGAAACCTGCGTCTCGGAGAGAGGCTCGGCCGAAACCACGTCGGCCGTCGCCTCGCCCCGGTGGACGGCGACCAGCGCGCGGTAGCCCCGGATCATGTCGGGGACGACGAAGAGACGACGGTTCTGCGCGGCGAGCTTGATCAGGTTGGCGGCGAGGCCGCCGATGCCGGCCCGGTCGAGGACCGCGCCGACGGCGCGGAGCTGCTCCTCGGCGGCGAAGACGGGGCTCCTGACGAGACGGGCAAGGTCCGGGCTCTCCTTGACGAGCCGGTCGAAGCCGTCGAGCGCCGTCCCGACCTCGTCGACGACGCCGGCGTCGAGCGCCAGCTCGAACAGGGCGCCCGCATAACGCGACGCCACGCCGGATACGATGGTTGTCTCAGTCAAGGGCGACGACCCCCACGCCAATTCGGGCGGGAGAAGGTTTGCTACCTTCGCACGCCCTTGATATTGTTCGGCTTTTTGGTCGGGACATCCGAAGGAACGGGCCGAATTCCCGAAGCCGGGCGTGTCCTAGCACACGGGGTCTGGCCACGCAACATGGTGCGATGCGACATTTCCGAAAGTCTAACGTCAGCCTCGCGAGGGGGCCGGGCCGCCCTCGGGGCCGGACCCGGGCGGCGCGTCACAGGAAGCTCTGCGGGTCGATGTCGACGTGGACCTTGACGCCGCCCTGGCCCCAGCGGCGGGCGCCGAGCCAGCCGGCGAGGTAGGCCTGCAGGTCGGCGTTGCGCGGGGCGATGACCAGGAAGCGGAAGCGGTGCCGGCCGCGCACGACGGCAATAGGGGCCTCGGTCGGGCCGAGGACCCTGATCGTGTCGGAGGGGGGAATCGCCTGCGCCAGCGACTGGGCGGCGCCGAGGGCGGGATCGCGCCCCTCGGCCGAGACGACGATGCCGGCGAGCCGGCTGAAGGGCGGCATGAAGGCCCGCATGCGCTCCTCGATCTCGGTCCGGTAGAAGCGTTCGCGGTCGCCGGAGACGATCGCGCGCAGAACCGGGTGCTCGGGGGCGTGGGTCTGCAGGTAGCCGTGCGCCTCGCCGCCGGCGCGGCCGGCGCGGCCGGTCACCTGCTGGAGCAGCTGGAAGGTCTTCTCGGCCGCCCGCGGATCGCCGTGGGCGAGGCCGAGGTCGGCGTCGATCACGCCGACGACCGTCATGCGCGGGAAATTGTGCCCCTTGGCGACGAGCTGCGTGCCGATGACGATGTCGACGTCGCCGCGGGCGACCGCGGCGAGTTCGTCCTTGAGGCGGCCGGTGCCGCCGGGGAGGTCGGAGGAGAGCACGAGCCGGCGGGCCTCGGGGAAGAGCGCGGCGGCCTCCTCGGCGACGCGCTCCACGCCGGGCCCGCAGGCGGTGAGGCTGTCGAGGTCGCCGCAGGACGGGCAGGCCTCGGGCTTGCGGATGGTGTAGCCGCAATGATGGCAGGCGAGCACGCCGCGGAACCGGTGCTCGACGAGCCAGGTCGAGCAGTCGGGGCACTGGAAGCGGTGGCCGCAGCTCCGGCAGAGGGTCAGCGGCGCGTAGCCGCGGCGGTTCAGGAAGAGGAGCGCCTGCTCGCCCCGCCCGATCGCCTGGTTGACGGCCGCCTCGACCAGCGGTGCGACGGAGCGGCCGCGCGGCAGGCCGTTTCGCCTCAGGTCGACGGTGGTGATCTCGGGGAGTTGCGCGCCGCCGACGCGCGCCGGCAGGACCAGCCGGCGGTAGCGGCCGAGATCGGCGTTGACCCGGCTCTCGATCGAGGGGGTCGCGGAGGCGAGCACGACCGGGAAGCCGCCCAGGCGGCCGCGCACCACGGCCATGTCGCGGGCATGGTAGACGACGCCCTCGTCCTGCTTGTAGGCGCCGTCATGTTCCTCGTCGACGACCACCAGGCCGAGGTCGGGGTAGGGCAGGAACAGGGCGGAACGCGCGCCGATGACGGTGCGAATCTCGCCGGTCGCGACGCCGCGCCAGGTGCGGGCGCGCTGCCGGGCGCTGATCTCCGAGTGCCACTCGGCCGGTTTCGAGCCGAACCGGGCCTCGAAGCGGTCGATGAACTCGGCGGTCAGCGCGATCTCGGGCAGAAGCACGAGGGCCTGGCGGCCCCGTCGGACCGTCTCGGCGATCGCCTCGAAATAGACCTCGGTCTTGCCGGAGCCGGTGACGCCGTCGACCAGCAGGACCTTGAAGCCGCCGTCCCGGACCGCCTCGGTGAGGACGCCGGCGGCCTCGCGTTGGTCGGCGGAGAGTTCAAGCCGCGCGTAGTCGGGCTCCGGGATCTGCGCCGGCCGGCCCGGCATCAGGTCCACGGGTTCGAGGGTGCCGCAGGCGATCAGGCCGTCGACGACGGAGGCGGAGACGCCCGCGGAGGCGGCGAGGCCGACACGCGACCAGGCGAAGCCGCCCTCCAGGGCCTCGAGCACGCGGCGCCGGGCCGGCGTCAGGCGTTCGGGCGGCGGGCCCGCCAGGCGGACACCGCGGACCGGGGGCTCCGGCTCCAGCGCCTCGGGCGCGCGCAGCACCATGCGCAGGACCATGCCGCGCGGCATCATGTAGTAGTGCGCCACCCAGTCGACGAAGCGGCGCACGGTGGGGTCGAGGGGCGGGGCGTCGAAGACGCCGGCGATCGGCCGGAGCCGGTTGTGGCCGACGGGCTCCCCGCCCGGCTCGTCGTCCCAGACCGCGCCGATCACCTCGCGCGGCCCGAGCGGCACGGTGACGATCGAGCCGGGGCGCACCGTCATGCCGCGAGGCACCTTGTAGGAATAGGCCGTGCCGATCGCGACCGGCACCACAACCGGGACCACGTCGCGGTCCGGTCGGGCGGGGTCGGCGAAGAGGAGGTCGGTTTCGTCCATGGGGGCAGGGGGGCGATTCGGACGGGGCGGGAGCATGAGGGGAAGATAGGCGGTAATGGGCCGTTCATCACGTGCCCGGAAGATGCGGCCATGACCAGTCAGGCTCCTCTCCTCATCGCCGCGCCGGACCTCGCCGCCGCCGTCCAGGACTGGCTCCGCCACCTGGGGGCCGAGCGGCGCTATTCGCCCAAGACCCTGGAGGCCTACGAGCGCGACGCGCGCCAGTTCCTCTCCTTCCTGACCGGGCACCTGGGGGAGCCGCCCCGGATCGCCGCGCTCTCCGACCTCCGGCCCGCCGACGTCCGCGCCTTCCTGGCCCGCCGCCGGCACGAGGGACTCGAGGCGCGTTCGCTCGGCCGCGCGCTCGCGGGGGTCCGGTCCCTGGTGCGCTTCCTGGAGCGGCGGGACGGGGTCAACGCGGCGCCCTTCGCGGCCGTGCGCGCGCCAAAGCCGGGGAAGTCGCTCCCAAAGCCGCTGGAGGCCGGGCCGGCGCTCAGGCTCGTCGACGCCCGCGAGAGCCTCGCCGAGGAGCCCTGGGTGGCCGCGCGCGATGCCGCCGTTCTGGGCCTCCTCTACGGGGCGGGACTGCGCATCTCCGAGGCCCTGGCGCTGACGCGGGCCGCCGCGCCGATCGCCGCCGAGAGCCTGCGGGTGACGGGGAAGGGCGGCAAGACCCGGGTGGTCCCGATCCTGCCGGCGATCCGGCGGGGCGTGCTCGACTACCTGAAGCTCTGTCCCTGGCCGCTCGAGCCGGAGGGGCCGCTCTTCGTCGGCGTGAAGGGCGGACCCTTGTCGCCGCGGGTGGTGCAACTGGCCGTCGAGCGGCTGCGCGGGGCGCTCGGCCTGCCGGACAGCGCCACCCCGCACGCGCTCCGGCACTCCTTCGCGACCCACCTGCTGGCCGGCGGGGCGGACCTGCGCTCGATCCAGGAACTGCTCGGGCATGCCAGCCTGTCCACCACCCAGGTCTATACGGGGGTCGACACCGCGCGGCTGATCGAGATCTATCGCAAGACCCATCCCCGTGCCTGACCGTCCCGGAGGCGTCCCATGCGCGCCCTGCGCCTTCTTCCGCTGATCGTCGCCGCCCTCCTGTCGGCGCCGGCCGAGGCCGCCCCGCCGGTCTGCGGCGGGCGCGACTTGCTGGCCGAGATGAAGACCGCCGATCCGGTGCAGCATGCGGCGATCCTGGCGAGCGGCGCGGCGGTCGAGAACGGGGAGGCGGGCTTCTGGCGCATCGACCCGCCGAACGGGGCGGCCCCCTCGTGGCTGCTCGGCACCGCCCATCTGTCGGATCCGCGCATCCTCGACCTGCCGCCCGCCCGGGCCCGGGCGCTCGACGGGGCGCGGGTGGTGGCGCTCGAGAACACCAATGTGCTCGACCCGGCCTTGGCCCGGGCCGCCTATGGCGAGGGCCTCACGGCCATGGTCTACCAGGACGGCCGGACGCTCGCGGGCGTGATCGGGCCGGAGGCCTGGGCGGCCGTCAAGGCGGAGGTCGAGCGGCGCGGCATCCCGGGCTGGGCGGTGATGGGCTGGAAGCCCTGGATCCTCTCCTTCGGGCTCCTGATGTATCCGCCCTGCGAACTGCAGCGGTGGATCGCCGGGGTCGACTTCCTCGACATCGCCATCGGCAAGCGCGCGAAGGCGGCCGGCAAGCCGGTGGTCGACCTGGAAACCGTGATCGACCAGTTCCAGGCCATCGACGCGATGAGCGAGGCGGAGCAGATCGCCTTCCTGCGGGCGCTGGTCGCCGCGGGGCCGCGGCTCGAGGACCTGCAGGAGACGACCGTCGCGCTCTATCGGAGCGGCCGGGTCGGACTTTTGTGGGCGACGGCGGTCGCCCTGTTCAGGCCGCCCGAGGGCGGGTCGGGCTTCGCGGAGGGCCTGTTGCGCAACGCGTCCTTCCGCCGCAACCACGCGATGGCCGCGACCGCGCGTCCGCTGATCGACGGCGGCAACGCGTTCCTGGCGGTCGGGGCCCTGCACCTCGTCGGCGAGGAGGGCCTCGTCGCCCTGCTGCGCCGGTCGGGCTACCGGCTCACGGCGGTCCCGTGACGGCTGCCGGCGCAGACGTGATGAGCGGGCGGATGGCCAGGGCGGGGCGGATGATGCTAGGCTGACAACCGCGGGGTCGGCTTCCCCGATCCCGCGCCTTTCTGCGAGGAGAACGATCGATGATCCGGACAGCATCCGTCGTCGCTGCGGGCCTGGGGCTCGCGCTCTCCGCCTCGGCCGCCCTGGCCGATTGCGGGCACAACGTCAACGCCCAGTCGAAGCCCGCCCAGCCCATCACCACAGCCGAGGCCCCGCCTCCGGCTCAGGCACCGGCCACCGTGAAGAACTGAGCCCCCGGCCGGTCGCGAAAGGCGCCTCCGGGCGCCTTTTTCACGAAGGGGCGGCCGCATGAACCGAAACTGAACGCGCATTTCCCGGGGCATTCACGCAGCCCGGTCCACTCTCCCCGCCAACCGGACCTAAGAACCGGGGAGAGCCACGATGAGACGTCATGGGATCGGAGCCGCCGGCGTCGCCGCCGCAGGGTTCCTCGTTTTCACGCTGGGCCTGACGCCCGAGCGCGCCGGGTCGACCGACGCCGCCTGCGACGCGGCCCGATTCGCCGGGGCCTGGCGCAACGTGGCGCCGGTGGAGGGCAGCGACGTGATCGCGGCCGACATCCGCGTCGACTGCCGCGAGCAGGACGCCGGCAAGCCGAGGGCCGAGATCGCCCTCAGGGTGCGTTGCCTCCGCTACGAATGCGCCTGGCAGGCCATCCCCGCGGCCTGGACCGGGTCCCGGGCCGACCGGCTCGGGCTCGTCGCCGCCTACCGGGAGGACCGGGTCGAGCGGGCCATCACGGTGGAGGCGCCCGCGAACGGGCGCCTCAGACTCAGCGTCACCACCCGGTTCCTGCGCGTGCCGCTGGAACCGCGCCAGGTCACCTACGAGATGGAGCGGGTGGAGAACTGACCTCCGGCCGTGCCGCGGGGCGCACGCGCGCCCGCCTCACATGTGGATGGGGCGCTTGTCGACCGCCAGGGCCGCCTCTTTGACGGCCTCCGACATGGTCGGGTGGGCGTGGCAGGTGCGGGCGAGGTCCTCGGCGGAGCCGCCGAACTCCATCAGCACCGCCGCCTCGTGGATCATCTCGCCGGCGCCGGCCGCGATGATATGGACCCCCAGCACCCGGTCGGTCGCGGCGTCCGCGAGCACCTTGACGAAGCCGTCCGTATGGCGGGTCGACTTCGCGCGGCCGTTGGCGGTGAAGGGGAACTTGCCCGCCTTGTAGGCGATGCCGGCGGCCTTCAGCTCCTCCTCGGTGCGTCCCACGGAGGCGACCTCCGGCATGGTGTAGACCACGCCCGGGATGACGTCGTAGTTCACGTGGCCCGCCTGGCCGGCGAGGATCTCGGCGACCGCCACGCCCTCGTCCTCGGCCTTGTGGGCGAGCATGGGGCCCTTCACGACGTCGCCGAGGGCGTAGATGCCGGGCACGCTGGTGCGGAAGTGGGCGTCGATCTCGACCCGGCCGCGATTGTCCCTGGCGACGCCGACCTCCTCCAGGCCGAGGCCGGCCGTGTAGGGGACCCGGCCGATGGCGACCAGCACCACGTCGGCATCGATCGCCTGGGGCTCGCCGCCGGCCGCCGGCTCGACCGTCACCTTCAGGGAGTCGCCGGCCTTCTCGACCTTCGTCACCTTGGTTGACAGGCGGAAGGCGAACTTCTGCTTTTCGAGAAGGCGCTGGAACTGTTTGGCGACGTCGAGATCCATGCCGGGCAGGATGCGGTCGAGATACTCGACGACGGTCACCTCGGAGCCGAGGCGGCGCCAGACGGAGCCGAGCTCGAGGCCGATCACCCCGGCGCCGACGACGACGAGCCGGCCCGGGACCTTGTCGAGTTCCAGCGCGCCGGTGGAGGAGACGACCTGCTTCTCGTCGATCTCGATGCCGGGCAGCCGGGCGACGTCGGAACCGGTGGCGATCACGATCGCCTTGGTGTCCAGCACCTGCTTCGACCCGTCCTCGGCGGTGACCTCGACCTGGCCGGCCGAGACGATGCGTCCTGTGCCGTGGTGGGCCGTGATCTTGTTCTTCTTCATCAGGAAGTCGATGCCGGTGACGTTCGACCGCACCGTGTCCTCGCGGTGCTTCATCATCGCGGGCAGGTCGAGTTCCGGCGTTGCCTTGATGCCGAGCACCGCGAAGCCGTGGCCGGCCTCGTCGAACAGCTCGGAGGCGTGGAGCAGGGCCTTGGACGGGATGCAGCCGATGTTCAGGCAGGTGCCGCCGTGCGTCTTGCGCTTCTCGACGACCGCCACCTTGAGGCCGAGCTGGGCCGCACGGATCGCGCAGACGTAGCCACCCGGGCCGGTTCCGATGACGACGAGATCGTAGGCCATGACCTTCCTGCCTTTCGCACTGCTTCTGGCGCCCGTCTAGCGCGGCCTCGGCCGCGCCGTCGACCCGGCAATCCGTATATGGAGACCCGTCATCGGCCGCCGGTGACCGGCAGGACCGCACCGACCGAATAGCTCGCCTCGTCGGACAGGAGCCAGAGGATGGCGCGGGCGCATTCCTCGGCGGTTCCCTCGCGCTTCATCGGGATCGTGTCGCGGAGTTGGGCGATGCGGTCCGGGATGCCGCCGGAGGCGTGGATGTCGGTGTCGATCAGGCCCGGCCTGACGGCATTGACGCGGATGCCCTCCGCGGCCACCTCGCGGCCGAGGCCGAGCGTGAAGGTGTCGATGGCGCCCTTGGAGGCGGCATAGTCGGCGTACTGGCCGGGCGCGCCGAGCACGGCGGCGGCGGATGACAGGTTGACGATCGCGCCGCCCCTGCCGCCGTGACGGGTCGACAGGCGCTTCACGGCTTCCCGTGACGCGAGGATCGTGCCGATGACGTTGATGCGCATCATCCGTTCGAGGCGCGCGACCGACATCTCGTCGACCCGCGCCTGGAGGTCGAGCACCCCGGCGTTGTTGACGAGACCCGCGAGGGTGCCGAGCCGGTCGGCCGCGGCGAAGAGGGCCAGGACGTCGGCCTCGACGCCGATGTCGCTCCGGACCGCGACGGCGGTCCGCTCGGCCTTGGAAACGGCGTCGACGAGGGAGTCCGCGGCCGCCTTGTCGCTCACAAAGGAGAAGACGACGTCGTAGCCGCGCTCGGCCGCCAGGAGCACGGTGGCGCGTCCGATCCCGCGGCTCCCGCCGGTGACGACGAGAACCCGGTCAGACATGCGCGATCCCTCCCCGCCGATACAGGCCGGACATCAGATGTCCATCACCAGGCGCTGCGGATCCTCGATCATCTCCTTGACGCGCACCAGGAAGGTCACGGCCTCCTTGCCGTCGATGATGCGGTGGTCGTAGGAGAGGGCCAGGTACATCATGGGGCGGACGACGATCTGGCCGTTGCGGACGACCGGACGGTCCTCGATGCGATGCATGCCCAGGATGGCGGACTGGGGCGCGTTGAGGATCGGGGTCGACATCAGCGAGCCGTAGACGCCGCCGTTCGAGATCGTGAAGGTGCCGCCGGTCATGTCGTCGATCTTCAACTGCCCGTCGCGGGCGCGGCGGCCGAAGTCGCCGATAACCTTCTCGACGCCGGCGATCGACAGCCTGTCCGCGTCGCGCACGACCGGCACGACCAGGCCCTTGTCGGAGCCGACGGCGACGCCGATGTGGTAGTAGTTCTTGTAGATGACGTCCTGCCCGTCGATCTCGCCGTTGACGGCGGGGATCTCCTTCAGGGCCGCTACGCAGGCCTTGACGAAGAAGCCCATGAAGCCGACGCGCACGCCGTGCTTCTTCTCGAAGAGATCCTTATACTGGTTGCGGATCGCCATCAGGGACGACATGTCGACGTCGTTGAACGTCGTCAGAATGGCGGCGGTGTTCTGGGCGTCCTTCAGGCGGCGCGCGATCGTCTGGCGCAGCTTGGTCATGCGCACCCGTTCTTCGCGGGAGGCGTCGTCGGCAGCCGGGCTCGGGCGCGGGGCGGGCGGCGCCGCCGGGGCGGGGGCCGGGGCGGGTGCGGGCGCCTTCGCGGCGGTGTCGATCGCGGCGAGGACATCGCCCTTCAGCACCTGGCCGCGCTTGCCGGATCCTTCCGCCACCGCGACGCCGGTCTCGGCCATCAGCTTGGCGGCGGAGGGGGCCGGCGGCATGCCGCCGGAGGGCGCCGCCGCGGCGGGGGCGGGGGCGGGTGCCGGGGCCGGAGCCGCAGGGGCCGGGGCGGCCGCGGCCGCGGCCGCCGGGGAGGCTGTCCCGGCCGCGCCGGCCGCGATGGTGCCCAGGAGGGCGCCCACAGCGACGGTCTGGCCGGCCTCGGCGAGGATCGACTCGAGCGCGCCGGCCGCCGGCGACGGGACCTCGACCGTGACCTTGTCGGTCTCGAGCTCGACGAGCGGCTCGTCCGCCTTCACGGCCTCGCCGGGCTTCTTGAACCACTTGGCGACGGTCGCCTCGGTGACGGATTCCCCGAGCGTCGGAACCTTGATTTCGGTGGCCATGGTGTCGGTCTCTTGCTTTCGGGTCTTTTTCGGCCGGGCCGCACGGCGGCCGCCCGGCCCCGTTGGGAGGGATCAGTCGCCGAGGGCGTCGTTCAGGAAGGCCTGCATCTGCGCCATGTGCTTGGACATCAGGCCCGTGGCGGTGGCGGCGGAGGCCGGCCGTCCGGTGTAGCGCGGGCGGCGCGACTTGGCGTCGACCTGGGCCAGCACCCATTCCAGGTAGGGTTCGATGAAGAACCAGGCGCCCATGTTCTTGGGCTCCTCCTGGCACCACACGATCTCGGCCTGGCGGAAGCGGGTCAGCTCCTTGACGAGCGCCTTGAGGGGCACCGGGTAGAGCTGTTCGACGCGGAGCAGGTAGACGTCGTCGATGCCGCGCTTCTCGCGCTCCTCCAAAAGATCGTAGTAGACCTTGCCGGTGCACAGGACGACGCGCCGGATCCGGGCGTCCGGCACCAGCCGCGTGGCGGTCAGCTCCGGATTGGTCTCCGCGTAGTCGTAGAGCAGGCGGTGGAAGGAGGAGTCGGCGTCGAAGTCCGACAGCTTCGACACGCACTTCTTGTGCCTGAGCAGCGACTTCGGCGTCATCAGGATCAGCGGCTTGCGGAACTCGCGCTCGAGCTGCCGCCGCAGGACGTGGAAGAGGTTGGCCGGCGTCGAGGCGTAGCAGACCTGCATGTTGTCCTCGGCGCACATCTGCAGGAAGCGCTCGAGGCGCGCCGAGGAGTGCTCCGGCCCCTGCCCCTCGTAGCCGTGCGGCAGCAGGCAGACGAGGCCCGACATGCGCAGCCACTTGCGTTCGCCCGACGACAGGAACTGGTCGAACACCACCTGGGCGCCGTTGGCGAAGTCGCCGAACTGGGCCTCCCAGAGGGTCAGCGCATTCGGCTCGGCGAGCGAGTAGCCGTACTCGAAGCCGAGCACCGCCTCCTCGGAGAGCATCGAGTTGATGACCTCGTAGCGGGACTGGCCCTCCGCGAGGTTGTTCAGCGGGATGTAGCGGCTCTCGGTCTCCTGGTCGTAGAGGACCGAGTGGCGCTGCGAGAAGGTGCCGCGCTCGCAATCCTGGCCCGACAGGCGGACGGGGTGCCCCTCCAGCAGGAGGGTCGCGAAGGCGAGCGCCTCGGCGGTCGCCCAGTCGATGCCCTCGCCGGTCTCCATCATCTGGCGCCGGTTGTCGAGGAAGCGGCCGATCGTGCGGTGCAGGTTGAAGCCCTTGGGCACCTCGGTCATCTTCAGGCCGAGCCGCTTCAGCTCGGCCCTCGGGACGCCGGTCCTGCCGCGCCTCGCCTCGTCGGCCTCGCCGCCGGCGGCCTTCAGGCCGGCCCAGCGGCCGTCGAGCCAGTCGGCCTTGTTGGGCTTGTAGCCCTGGCCGGCCTCGTGCTCGCCGTCCAGATGCTTGCGCCAGTCGGCCGCCCACTCCTCGACCTCGCCGCGCGTCACGACGCCCTCGCCGACCAGCTTCTCCGAATAGATCTGCAGGGTCGTCGGGTGGTTGCGGATCTTCCGGTACATGATCGGCTGGGTGAAGCCCGGCTCGTCGCCCTCGTTATGGCCGTAGCGCCTGTAGCAGATCATGTCGATGACGACCGGCTTGTGGAACTTCTGCCGGAACTCGGTCGCCACCTTGGCGGCGAAGGTGACCGCTTCGGGGTCGTCGCCGTTCACGTGGAAGATCGGCGCCTCGATCATCTTGGCGACGTCGGACGGGTAGGGCGACGAGCGCGAGAAGCGCGGGTTGGTGGTGAAGCCGATCTGGTTGTTGATGATGAAGTGGATCGAGCCGGCGGTGCGGTGGCCGCGCAGCCCCGAGAGGCCTAGGCACTCGGCCACCACGCCCTGTCCCGCGAAGGCGGCGTCGCCGTGGATGAGGAGCGGCAGCACGCGGGCCCGCTGGTCGAGGGAGACGACGTCGCCGCGCGGCTTGTCGGCGAGCTGGTCCTGCTTGGCGCGCGCCTTGCCGAGCACCACCGGGTCGACGATCTCCAGGTGAGACGGGTTGGCGGTCAGCGACAGGTGCACCTTGTTGTTGTCGAACTCGCGGTCCGAGGAGGCGCCGAGGTGATACTTGACGTCGCCCGAGCCCTCGACCTCATCGGGAGCCGCAGAGCCTCCCTTGAACTCGTGGAAGATGATCCGGTGCGGCTTGCCCATGACGTTGGCGAGCACGTTCAGCCGGCCGCGATGCGCCATGCCGAGCACGATCTCACGCACGCCGAGATTGCCGCCGCGCTTGATGATCTGCTCGAGCGCCGGCACCAGGGCCTCGCCGCCGTCCAAGCCGAAGCGCTTGGTGCCGGTGTACTTGACGTCGATGAACTTCTCGAAGCCCTCGGCCTCGATCAGCTTCCTGAGGATCGCGCGCTTGCCCTCGGGGGTGAACGCGATGGTCTTGTCCGGCCCCTCGATGCGCGCCTGGATCCAGGCCTTCTCGGACGGATCCGAGATGTGCATGAACTCGATGCCGAGCGTGCCGCAATAGGTCCGGCGCAGAATGCCGATCATCTCGCGCACGGTCGCGAATTCGAGACCGAGTACCTTGTCGATGAAGATCTTGCGGTCGAGATCGGCCTCGGTGAAGCCGTAGGACGAGGGATGCAGCTCCTCGTGGTCCTTCTCGGCGGCGATCTCGAGGGGGTCCAGCCGAGCGTGCAGATGGCCGCGCATGCGATAGGCGCGGATCATCATGATGGCGCGGACGCTGTCGCGCGCGGAGGCCTGCAACTGCTCCTGGGTGATCTCGGCGCCCTTGGCCGAGGCCTTGCCCTTGAGCTTGTCGCCCATCTGCTTCTCGAGCCAGCCCCAGTCGGAATCGAGGGCGGACACGAGCTCGCCGTTCATCGGCCGCGGCCAGTCCTTGCGCTCCCAGCTGGCGCCCTTGGCGTTCTTGATGACCGCCTGCTTGTCGTCCTTCAGCTCCTCGAAGAAGTCCCGCCAGCCGGCGTCGACCGATGCCGGGTCCTGCTCGTAGCGCGCGTGCAGTTCCTCGATGTAGGCGGCGTTGCCGCCGTACAGGAATTCGAGAGCGGAATTCGCCATCGTCCGTCCCGGGCCCCTCGCGGGTCCCGCCTCTGCTGGAGGCCGCGCCCGTTCTTCGGGCGTCGGTCCTCGTGAAGTCTCGTCCCCCTCGCCGGCGCGCCGCCCGGAAGCCCGCGCGCCGTCTTGCCTCATCGTCGCCGCGTTCGGCTTATTTTCCGTTCAGGACGGCGACGAGCGTCTCGCCGAGCTTGGCCGGCGACGGCGACACGCGAATGCCGGCCGCCTCCATCGCCTTGATCTTGTCCTTGGCGCCGCCCTTGCCGCCCGAGATGATCGCGCCGGCATGGCCCATGCGGCGGCCGGGAGGGGCCGCGACGCCGGCGATGAAGCCGGCCATGGGCTTCTTGATCTTGTGCGACGCGATGAACTCCGCGGCCTCCTCCTCGGCCGAGCCGCCGATCTCGCCGATCATGATGATCGACTTGGTCTCCGGGTCCTTGAGGAACATGTCCAGGACGTCGATGAACTCGGTCCCCTTCACCGGGTCGCCGCCGATGCCGACCGCGGTGGTCTGGCCGAGGCCGACGTCGGTCGTCTGCTTGACCGCTTCGTATGTGAGCGTGCCGGAGCGCGACACGATGCCGACCGAGCCCTTCTTGAAGATGTGGCCCGGCATGATGCCGATCTTGCACTCGTTCGGGGTCAGGACGCCCGGGCAGTTCGGCCCGATCAGGCGCGACCGGGAGCCCTTCAGCGCCTTGCCGACCCGGACCATGTCCATCACCGGGATGCCCTCGGTGATGCAGACGATCAGCTCGATCTCGGCGTCGATGGCCTCCAGGATGGCGTCGGCCGCGAAGGGCGGCGGGACGTAGATCGCCGAAGCGGTCGCGCCGGTGGCCGCCTTCGCCTCGCCGACCGTGTCGAAGACCGGCAGGTTCAGGTGGGTCGTGCCGCCCTTGCCGGGCGTCACGCCGCCGACGACCTTGGTGCCGTAGGCGATCGCCTGTTCCGAATGGAAGGTCCCCTGGGCTCCGGTGAAGCCCTGGGTGATGACCTTGGTATCCTTGTTGACGAGTACGGACATGAGACGATGCCTCCGGGCGTCGTGCGTCGTTCAGTGCGGTTGAGGAACCGTCCCGCCTGCGGGTCGCGGCGGACGGATGGGGTCCGGAATCACCCCCGGACCGCCGCCACGATCTTCTTCGCCGCGTCGTCGAGGTCGTCGGCCGCGATCACGTTGAGGCCGGACTCGCGGATGATCTGCTTGCCGAGCTCGACGTTGGTGCCTTCGAGGCGCACCACCAGCGGCACCTGGAGGCCGACCGTCTTCACCGCCGCGAGCACGCCGCGGGCGATGATGTCGCATTTCATGATGCCGCCGAAGATGTTGACCAGGATGCCCTTCACCTGCGGGTCGGCGGTGATGATCTTGAAGGCGGCCGTGACCTTCTCCTCGCTGGCGCCGCCGCCGACGTCCAGGAAGTTGGCCGGGCTCTCGCCGTAGAGCTGGATGATGTCGAGGGTCGCCATGGCGAGGCCGGCGCCGTTGACCATGCAGCCGATGGTGCCGTCGAGCGCAATGTAGGAGAGGTCGTACTTGGAGGCCTCGATCTCCTTGGCGTCCTCCTCGGTCTCGTCGCGCAAGCTCACGATCTCGGGATGGCGGAAGAGCGCGTTGGAATCGAAGTTCACCTTGGCGTCGAGGACCCGCAGGTTGCCGTCCTTCGTGACGATCAGCGGGTTGATCTCGAGGAGGCTCATGTCCTTCTCGACGAAGGCGCGGTAGAGGTCGCCGACCAGCTTGACGCACTGCTTGACCTGGGCGCCCTCCAGCTTCAGCGCGTAGGCGACGTTGCGGCCGACATAGGGCTGGTAGCCGGCGGCGGGGTCGACCCGGAAGGTGTGGATCTTCTCGGGCGTGTCGTGCGCGACGGCCTCGATGTCCATGCCGCCCTCGGTGGAGACCACGAAGGCGACCTTGCCGGTGGCGCGGTCGACCAGGATCGACAGGTAGAGCTCGCGGGCGATCTCGGAGCCGTCCTCGATGTAGAGGCGGTTGACGACCTTGCCGGCCGGGCCGGTCTGGAGCGTCACCAGCGTGTTGCCGAGCATCTCCTTCGCGTGGGCCTGGACCTCCTCGACCGACTTGGCGAGGCGCACGCCGCCCTTGGCGTCGGGGCCGAGTTCCTTGAACTTCCCCTTGCCGCGGCCGCCGGCATGGATCTGGCTCTTCACCACGTAGAGCGGGCCAGGCAGCGACTTCGCGCCCGCGACCGCCTCCTCGACCGTGAAGGCCGGAGCGCCGGCCGAGACCGGCACGCCATAGTCCTTGAGGACGGCCTTGGCTTGATACTCGTGGATGTTCATGTCCGGGGCCTCGTCGGGTCGGCCGATCCCGGGGGGATCGGAGAGGTCGGTCTCGTGGGGCGTCTCGGGAGATCCGGCAGGCGGGCGCCCGCCGGGCTTCAGGTAGGGTCGGGCGCTCGCGGCCGCCAGGGCTCAGGCGAGCGACGGCTGGATCTGCTTGCAGGCCTCGATCAGGCCGTTCACGGAGGCGAGCGACTTGGCGAACATGGCCTTCTCGGCCTCGTCGAAGGCGATCTCGACGATCTTCTCGACGCCGCTCGCCCCGATCAGGACGGGCACGCCCACATAGGTGCCGTTCACGCCGTACTGGCCGGTCAGGTAGGCGGCGCAGGGCAGGATGCGCTTCTGGTCCTTCAGGTAGCTCTCCGCCATGGCGATCGCCGAGGTGGCGGGGGCATAGAAGGCGGAGCCGGTCTTGAGCAGGGCGACGATCTCGCCGCCGCCCTTGCGGGTGCGGTCCACGATGGCGTCGAGCTTCTCCCGGGTCATCCAGCCCATCTTGACGAGGTCGGGCAGCGGCACGCCGCCGACGGTCGAGTGGCGGACGAGAGGGACCATGTCGTCGCCGTGGCCGCCGAGCGTCATGGCGTGGACGTCGCGCACCGAGACGCCGAGCTCCTCGGCCAGGAAATAGCGGAAGCGGGCGCTGTCGAGCACCCCCGCCATGCCGACCACCTTGTTGACGGGCAGGCCGGAGAACTTCTGCAGCGCCCAGACCATGGCGTCGAGCGGGTTGGTGATGCAGATCACGAAGGCGTCCGGGGCGTACTGCCGGATGCCCGCGCCGACGGCCTCCATGACCTTGAGGTTGATGCCGAGCAGGTCGTCCCGGCTCATGCCGGGCTTGCGCGGCACGCCGGCGGTGACGATCACCACGTCGGCGCCGGCGATCGCCTCGTAGGAGGAGGCGCCGGAGAGCTTCGCGTCGAAGCCCGCGACCGGGGAGGACTCGGCGATGTCGAGGGCCTTGCCCTGGGGCACGCCGTCGACGATGTCGAAGAGCACGATGTCGCCGAGTTCCTTCAGGCCGGCGAGGTGAGCGAGCGTGCCGCCGATCTGACCGGCGCCCACCAGGGCGATCTTGTTACGCGCCATGTGCGTGCTTTCCCTTGACGTGATGGGTTTGTGGGACTGCGACATCCTGTCCGGGGTCGCAATACTCCGTTCCAGGTGGTGGTGCAAGTCATCCGAACGATGCATTCCCGCTGTGCAGCAGATCCCGGAAGATACGGATATGCCTGCATTTTGAAGCGCATCAGGGGATCGTTCCGGACGGATTTTGCGGCGCTGCAAGATATTCGGCCGAGCGCATTTCCGTGAGCCTCGAAACTGTCCGCCTGAACTCGAAAGCCTCGCTGGAATCCCCGCCGCGGAACAGCGCCTGCGGCTCCGCCGCCGCCGAGATCACCAGGCGGATGCGATTGTCGTAGAGGGCGTCGACGAGGTGGATGAAGCGGCGCGCCTCGTTGCGCTTGTCGGGCCCGAGCAGCGGCACGTTCTCCAGCATCAGCGTGTGGTACCGGCCGGCGATCTTCAGGTAGTCGGCGGCGCCGAGCGGGCGTTCGCACAGGTCCTGGAAGGAAAAGCGCGCGATGCCCGGCACGGAGCGGGGGATCGGGATCTGGCGGCCGCGGAATTCGACCAGCGCCAGCTCGCCCTCCGCCCCGCCGGTCAGCCGGTCCCAGATCTCGTCGACGGCCGCGGTGGCGTCGGGTCCGAGCGGGGAGAAGTAGACCCGCCCGATGTCGACCTTCTCGGAGCGGAAGTCGGTCCGGGCCTCGAGCTCCAGGACCTCCATGTTGGCTCCGAGCAGGTCGATGAAGGGCAGGAACAGCGAGCGGTTGAGGCCGTCCCAGTAGAGCCGGTCGGGCGGCACGTTGGAGGTCGCCACCACGCAGGTGCCCTGCTCCCAGAGACGGGCGAAGAGACGGCCGAGGATCATGGCGTCCGCGATGTCGGTGACGACGAACTCGTCGAAGCAGAGGAGGCGCGCCTCCGCGCCGATCTCGGCGGCGACGGGGCCGATCGGGTCGTCGCCCTTGAGGGTGCCGGCGAGGATCGCCTGGCGGGCGGCGTGGATGCGGTCCTGCGTCTCGCTCATGAAGGCGTGGAAGTGGGTCCGCCGCTTGTGCACGACCTGGGCGCGCTCGAAGAAGAGGTCCATCAGCATGGTCTTGCCGCGGCCGACCTTGCCCCAGACGTAGAGGCCGCGCACCGCGGCGTGGCGGGTCTGCACCTTGCGGCCGAAGATCCAGCCGAGGGCGGACTTCTTGGAGGCGAGGCTAGCCGTGCCGATCTCCTCGGCGAGGCGGTCGAGGCGGTGGGCGAGGGCGACCTGGGCGGGGTCGCGGCCGATGGCACCCGACGCCACGAGCTGGTCGTAGCGTTCCGTCACCGTCCGCATGGCGCCCATGGGCTCGCTCATCGTCCCCCCTCGGACGACGTTGCACTGCAGCACCGCTTAGCCTCCCGCGCGCGGGACGGCAAGCCGGACGAAAGCCTTGCGTCATCCGGTCAGGGGGGGCCGGCCGTCCGGTCAGGGCCGCGGTGCGCCGCCGAGCCGCTCGGCGTTGGAGCGCAGGCGCCGTACCACCGGGGTGGTGGCGGCGCGCGAGACCGCGTCGGCGGCCCGGAGCGGATGGTCCCCGGAGAGAAGCGCGACCCCGACGGCGGCGCCGACCGCCACCGCGCTCTCGCCCATCACCGCCAGCTTCTCGGCGACCATGAGGCCGTGCTCGAAAGGGTGGACCGCGAAGGGGTTGAGCCAGCCGGCCATGAGGACGCCGGAGCGCAGGCCGACGACCTCCTGGGTGAGCGCGCCGATTTCGCCGAGGGTGGCGGCGGTCTGCGCGAGCGACTGCGCGAATTCGTCGAGTGCCCCGATCATGCGAGTCTCCTCCCCCGATCCCATTCTTATGCTCGGAGGATTTGACGGGGGGACAGCCGCGTCAAGCCCCCTCGGCGGAACAGACCCGCCTTGGAGGTCGCGGGGAACTGGGGTATTCGGACCCTCCGAGGGTAGGAGGGGCCATGGCCGAGGCACTGAGCGCATCGTCGATCGAAGCCGCCCACGAGCGGATCCGGCCGCATGTCCGGCACACGCCGGTCTTCGAGGTCGAGGGTGCGCCATTCGGCATCGCGGAGCCGATCTCGCTGAAGCTCGAGCTCTTCCAGCATGCCGGGTCGTTCAAGACCCGGGGCGCCTTCAACAACCTGCTGACCCGGCCCGTGCCTGCGCAGGGCGTGACGGCGGCGTCCGGCGGCAATCACGGTGCGGCGGTGGCCTATGCGGCGGCCTGCCTGGGGGTGAGGGCGCGCGTCTTCGTGCCGACGATCTCCAGCCCGGTGAAGATCCAGCGCATCAGGGACTACGGCGCCGAGGTGGTGGTCGGCGGCGACCGCTACGCGGACGCGGCGGTGCTGTCGGAGGCTTATGCGGCGGAGAGCGGCGCGCTCGTGGTGCACCCCTTCGACAGCCCCTTCACGATCGCCGGCCAGGGGACCGTCGCGCTCGAGTGGGAGGCCGATGCCGGGCACCTCGACACCGTGCTGGTCGCGGCGGGCGGCGGCGGGCTGGTCGCGGGCATCGGCTTGTGGTTCGGGCGAAGGACGAAGGTCGTGGCCGTGGAGCCGCAGGGCTCGCGGGCGCTGCACGCGGCGCTGGAGGCGGGCGGACCGGTCGACGTGCCGGTCGAATCCATCGCGGCCGACAGCCTCGGGGCGCGCCGTGTCGGGGACCTCGTCTACGCGGTGGCACGCGACTGCGTGGACGAGGTCGTGCTTGTCGGCGACAACGCCATCGAGGAGACGCAGCGCCGGCTGTGGCGCCGTTTCGGTATCGCGGCGGAACCCGGCGGGGCCGCGGCGCTCTCCGCGCTGCTGCCCGGCGGCTACCGTCCGGCGCCCGGCGAGCGCGTCGGGGTGCTGGTCTGCGGGTCGAACGTCGACCTGGCGAAGCTCGCCGCCACCGTCGAGTGACGTCGGTCAGCGCGGGGTGAGGACCTCGGTCCCGGCGCCCGATTCGTCCGCGATCGTCCAGGTGCCGTCGAGCGAGCCGTCGGGGCGGATCTGGTAGAGCACGAGGCCGATCTTGTTGCCGAGCACGTAGGCGGCCGCGAAGGAATCGTGGGTGCGCATGCAGATGCCGGTCGACGCGGAGGCGCCCGTCTGCCAGACGATCCGGCAGGTCGTGTTGCTGGTGAGCGTGATCGACGCGGTGCCCGTATAGGCGGTGCCGTCGAAGTTCGTGCCCCGGACAGTGTACGAGCCGCCGATGTTCTGGGCCGCGGCCGGGCCGGCCGCGCCGATGGAGAAAAGGGCGATTGCCGCCCCGATCCAGTCCCTCCGCATACCCGCCCCCTGGACCTCCGCCGGTCAGCGCTGAAACACGCGCACGCAACATCCGGCGAACGAGTTTAGGGCCGCGAACGTTTCCGGGTTATTTCGCCGCCCGACCGGGTGCCCGGCCTGCGGCGACGAATGGCAGCAGGGCGATTGGCCGACTCCCCAGCCGGCGCGTTATGGGGCAGGAGTGGAGCGAGACGGGATCGGAGGGACGATGGCGATGTTTCCGGAAAGGCTGCTGCGCGGCTACGAGAGCTTCCGCACCGGGCGCTATCCGTCCGAGAACGAGCGATACCGGCACCTGGCCGAAACCGGCCAGCGGCCCGAGACCATGATCATCGCCTGCTGCGACAGCCGGGCCGCCCCCGAGGTGATCTTCGACGCGCCGCCGGGCGAGCTCTTCGTGGTCCGCAACGTCGCCAACCTGGTGCCGCCTTACACGCCGGACGGCGAGTATCACGGGACGTCGGCGGCGCTCGAGTTCGCCGTCATGGGGCTCAGGATCCGCAACATCGTGGTCATGGGGCACGGGCGCTGCGGCGGCATCGCAGCGGCGCTCCGGGAGGACCCGGAGCCGCTGTCGCCGGGCGACTTCATCGGCAAGTGGATCTCGCTGCTCGAGGCGCCGGTGGCGGAATGCGCCTGCCACACGGGGCTCGCGCCCGAGGAGCGGCGCCTGCTCCTGGAGCGCATCTCGGTCGCGCACAGCCTGCGCAACCTCAGGACCTTCCCCTGCGTGCGCACGCTGGAGGAGCGCGGCAAGATCGCGCTGCACGGGGCGTGGTTCGACATCTCGCTCGGCGAACTGCACGTCTATGACGAGGCGGGCGACAGCTGGTCGGCGCTCGACGAGACCCGGTTGCACACCGACGCGGCGTGACGCCGGTCCGCCGGCGATGACGCCGGTCAGCCGGCGGGCTCCTCCGGGGCGGGCGGTGCGGACGGGGGCGCCTTGCGGCCCGGCTTGACCGCGTAGTCGGAGTCCCGAAAGCGCTGCAGCATGCGGCGGAAGGTCGACAGCATGCGCGTCTCGATCTCGGGCCGTCCTTCAAGCCGGCTCAGCACGAAGGCGATCGCCTCGAGGGTGGAGAGCCCCTCGCGGCGCGGCTCCTTGCGCAACCGGCCGTAGAGCGACGGCTGGCGCGGCAGGATTACCAGGCGCTTTGCCTTCAGGACCCAGGGATTCCGCCACCAGAGCGTCTTGGCCTGGCTCCAGGAGCCGTCGAAGGCGATCACGCCCTCGATGTCGGCGAGCGCGGCGTCCTGGTCGGCGACCGGACGGCCCTTGGCGTCGACGACCACGAGGTCCCGGCCGGCCGGCATCGCCGAAGGCTCGACCGAGCCCAGGTGCAGGACGGCCCAGCGCTTCGTCGGTGCTTCGTGGCCGACGGCCTTGGCGAGGCTCGCCCAGGAGAGCCCGATCCGGAACGCGGCCCGGGCGAGATGGCCGACCGCGACGCGCGCCGTGCCGAGCAGCTTGTCCTGCTCCTGCGGGTGCTGGAGGACCAGGACCTCGACCCGGTTGTCGATGACCTCGACGGCATCGCAGACGCAGAGCGGCAACGGCTTCAGGCAGCGGGGGCATTCCGGATCGGCCGGGCGGGGCGTCGTCTCGGTCGGGGTCACGCGCGTCTCCTCGTCGACCGCTGTCCTAGCGCGCCAGCACCCGGGGCGCCACATGGCCGGCATGCGCGCGGGCCCGCTCCGCTGAATTGAAGTATTGGTATCTTGCATGCCAGCCCGTTTCGTGCATGCTGCGATCTGACGCAGCCACTCGGGCAAAGGACACGGGGACAGGACGACAGGACCGCTGCCCGCCGATCAGGCCGGCCCCCGCCAGGGGCCGCGGCGAGCAGGGTTCCTCGAGGCCTCAACCTCCGTCGCTGCAGAGATTTCGGGAGATAACGGCCATGGACTCCACCACGAAGGAACGCAAGGTCTCCGCCATGGAGACGACGGCGGCCTCCACGGGCGCCGAGGCGGAGCGGGAGCTGACGGACGGCTTCCACCTCGTCATCGATGCGCTGAAACTCAACGGCATCACCAACATCTACGGAGTCCCCGGCATCCCGATCACGGATCTCGGCCGCCTCGCGCAGGCCGAGGGCATGCGGGTCTTCTCGTTCCGCCACGAGCAGAACGCCGGGAACGCCGCGGCGATCGCGGGCTTCCTCACCAAGAAGCCGGGCGTCTGCCTGACCGTCTCGGCCCCGGGCTTCCTCAACGGCCTGACCGCGCTCGCCAATGCGACCACCAACTGCTTCCCGATGATCCTCATCTCCGGGTCCTCCGAGCGCGAGATCGTCGACCTGCAGCAGGGCGACTACGAGGAGATGGACCAGCTCGCCATCGCCAAGCCGCTGTGCAAGGCCGCCTTCCGCGTGCTCCACGCGCAGGACATCGGCATCGGCGTGGCGCGGGCCATCCGGGCCGCGGTGTCGGGCCGTCCGGGCGGCGTCTACCTCGACCTGCCCGCCAAGCTCTTCTCGCAGGTGATGGACGCCGAGGCGGGCGCGCAGTCGCTCGTCAAGGTGATCGACCCGGCGCCCGCCCAGATCCCGGCCCCGGCCGCGGTGAAGCGGGCCATGGAGCTCCTGAAGGACGCCAAGCGGCCGCTGATCATCCTCGGCAAGGGCGCGGCCTACGCGCAGGCGGACGACGAGATCCGCACCTTCGTGGAGAAGAGTGGCATTCCCTATGTGGCGATGTCGATGGCCAAGGGGCTGCTGCCGGACACCCACCCGCAGTCGGCCGGCGCCGCCCGTTCGCTGGTGCTGAAGGATTCCGACGTCGTGGTCCTGATCGGCGCGCGGCTCAACTGGCTCCTGTCGCACGGCAAGGGCAAGCAGTGGGGTCCGGTCGGCTCGAAGAAGTTCATCCAGGTGGACATCGAGCCACGGGAGATGGACAGCAACGTCGAGATCGCCGCCCCGGTGGTGGGCGACATCGGCTCCTGCGTGTCGGCCTTCCTGCAGGCCATGGGCTCGTCGTTCCCGACCCCGCCGGCGGACTGGATCGACACCATCAAGGCCAAGCGGGACGAGAACGTCGCCAAGATGGCCTCGAGGTTGAAGAAGAACTCGGCACCGATGGACTTCCACGGCGCGCTCGGTGCGCTCAAGGAGGTCGTCCGCCAGCGTCCCGACGCGATCCTGGTCAACGAGGGTGCCAACACGCTCGACCTCGCCCGCGGCGTGATCGACATGTACAAGCCGCGCAAGCGGCTCGACGTCGGCACCTGGGGCGTGATGGGCATCGGCATGGGCTTCGCGGTGGCGGCGGCGGTCGAGACCGGCCTCCCGGTCCTGGCGGTCGAGGGCGACTCGGCCTTCGGCTTCTCGGGCATGGAGGTGGAGACGATCTGCCGGTACAACCTGCCGGTCTGCATCGTCGTCTTCAACAACAACGGCATCTACCGGGGCACCGACACGAACCCGTCGGGCGGCCCGGACGCGGCCACCACGGTCTTCGTGCCGGGCGCCCGCTACGACAAGATGATGGAGGCCTTCGGGGGCGTCGGCGTCACCGTCACGACCCCGGACGAGCTCTACCAGGCGGTCTCGGCCGCGATGGACTCCGGCAAGCCGACGCTCGTCAACGCGATGATCGACCCGAAGGCCGGCACCGAGAGCGGCAACATCGGCAGCCTCAACCCGCAGAGCGTGGTGAAGAAGAAGCCCGCGGCGGCTTGAGGCGTCGGCGCATCGAGGGCCATCGCCCCGACGACAGCATCGAAGCGCCGGACCTCACCGTCCGGCGTTTCGCGTTCGTATGGACGTTTGCTCCCCGCCGTGGCTGCAAACCGAACGCCGCATCGCCTTCGAATGCCGGCCCGGGCGACCCCGACCTCCACAACCCGTCTTGGCCGACATCCGCTGTAGGAGCGGGTGTCCGACTTCGACGGTGTCCCGCTGCCTCCACTCTTCTCCCGTCGGCGGAATTCCGTCATGCTGCGCGCCGGGAGAACGCGGGGGCTTTGGATCATGGCGAGCGGCCGGACGGTGTGGATGAAAGCCGGTCTGGCCGTGGCGCTTGGGCTCGTGCTCCTCGCGCCCGCCGCCGCCCAGACTCCCAAGAAGGCGGCCGAGCCTGCCGCCCTGCGACAGGAATTCGAGGGCTTCATCGCGAAGTTCCGGGCGGCCCTGAAGGCCAACGATCCCGCCGCCGTCGCGGGGATGTCGAAGCTGCCGTTCATGGGCGACACTGCCATCGCCGACGTCGCCCAGTTCCGCACGAAGGTCTACGCCGTCAGTTTCGGCGCCAAGCAGCGCACCTGCCTGCAGCGCGGCAAGGCCGTCTACGACCGGGACGGCCTGAACAACGACAACTACGTCCTCTTCTGCGGCGAGGCGCTCTACGTCTTCACCAAGACGCCGCAAGGTTTTCTGCTCACCGACATCGCTGCGAATGATTGAGGTGCGGGCCGCGATAAAGGGCACTCCGGGGCTCCCCACTCGAATGTGGCGTCAGTCGTGTGACATCGTCCACCCCACGCGTGCCGCCGCAACCGAACCGTCCAAAATCAGCAAAAGCTACTGTTGATAAGCCGTCGCCCGCAAGCTACGCTGTCGGGCGAGTACTTGTACGCTTGCAGGGGCTAGAGTATGCAGTTCGAGCTTTCGCTCAATAATTTTAGGGGCTTCAAGTCGACTTCTTTTGTCCCGATTCGGCCCCTCACCTTACTCGTCGGCGAAAACAGCGCGGGGAAGAGTTCATTTCTGGCATCTTTGCAGTATTATCTCGATTTTTTTGGCGGATTCAATCCTGCGTCATTCAATAGCGACCCATTTCAGCTCGGCACGTTCCAGCAGATTGCCCACTACCGAGGCGGCAAGGCGGGAAGAGCTCGAAGTTTCGACATTAGTGTGCGAGGCTATCCAAGGCGCTCCAGCGATGGCATGCACCCCTCCGAAATGACGATCACCCTTTGTTTCGAGAACATTGACTCCGAGGCGGAGGTCCGAAGCATTAGGGCCTCAAGTCAGGGTCATGCAATTGTTCTCCTGGCTTCAGCTAATGAGGTTTCGCTACAGCTCTCTCGCGAAGGCCAAGAACAAGTCCGTATTGACTTTGGGGGGCCAAAGATTTTTCCCAGACGGCGAGGGGCAGGTCGAATTATTGGATCTATACTAACAGAACTAGAGTTTTACTTGAAATATCGGGCGCAGCAGCCGCCGACCGACGACCTGAATATAAGGGAAGCAGTTCGGCTCTCTCGGTTAGCTGGCACGCTAATCCGTGCGATGCAGGGAGAGCATGAAGCCACGTCTGCAATTCGCACTAAGCCACTGCGAACGTATACTCCAGGGGTTACGGTAAAAGACGGGCAGGGGTCCCACGTTCCGTTTGAACTTGCTTCGCTCTATAGAGCGAAGAATAAGGATGCCTGGCTAAATCTAAAACGTAGTATTGATAGCTTCGGGCGAGATTCTGAGATGTTCAAAGAACTGAACATAAAATCATTCGGATCGAGTATCAGCGACCCATTCCAGTTACAATTCTCGCTCGACGGCCCTAAGATGAATATTGTGGATCTTGGTTACGGAACCAGTCAAGTCTTACCTATTCTACACATGATTAGTTCGGCATCGAAGAACGCGCGATTTCTCATACAGCAACCAGAAGTTCACTTGCATCCTCGCGCTCAAGCCGCTCTAGGAGCCTTCTTTGTAAAGGCATACAAAAGTAACCAGGTGAATCTGGTTATTGAGACCCATAGTGACTTCATTATAGACCGCATCCGCAATGCGATAATGGAAGGTCAATTGAAGCCAGATGAAATTTCATTGCTTTTTTTCGAGCGTAAGAAACTAGATAACACTATTACTCACATAAATCTGGGTGATGATGGCAGCCCAATTGATGCGCCCGAGAGCTATAGAACTTTCTTCATTGACGAACAAATGAAGCTCCTGGGAATCTAGCAATGCTCATAATTATCGATGCAAACCGAGCGAACGACTTCACTGCTCCATTGAAATGTCACGCCCAAGAGATATTGGAGCATGTCCGACGCCGCCAGCTCCGCGTTGTAGCCGGAGGCCAATTGCTGGCAGAGTTGTTTGGCACGAAAATGCGTGCGTTGATTGTCGAGTGGGAGAGGAGTGGTAGGCTAACGAGAAAAACGGACTCTGAAATCGAGCCTTACCTAGTCAACCTCCGCGAGAAAGCGGTCAGATCCAATGATCATTGCATATTAGCTCTCGCTCTCGCTTCCCAAGCCAGGCTACTTTATTCTGACGACAATGAACTTCGTAGCGATTTCAAAGACCCGCTAATTTTGCGACCTAAAGGTAAGGTCTTCGGGTCGCAAACGAGCGTGGAAATATGCCGCTCGTTGCTTCGCCGAAGGTAAAAAAACCGGGGCTCGCGCCCCGGTTCAGTTTACCTCCGCTGGGAGGGGAGAGGGTGGGGCGGCCGGGCGGGCCCGGCCGCGGAACTCATTCGGCGGCCATGCGGCCCTCCTCGCCGAGGGCGCCGGAGGCCTTGATCTCGTCGACCGCCTTGGGGTCGAACTTGAGGACCTGGGTCAGGATCTCCTCGGTGTGCTCGCCGAGCAGCGGCGAGCGGAGGACCTCGGTCGGGCTGTCGGAGAGCTTGATCGGGTTGCCGACGGACAGGTACTTGCCGCGGACCGGGTGATCGACCTCGACGACGGTGCCGGTCGCGCGGAGCGACTGGTCCTCGGCGATCTCCTTCATGGAGAGGATCGGCCCGCAGGGGATGTCGTACTGGTTCAGGATCTCCATGGCCTCGAACTTGGTCTTGGTCATGGTCCACTGCTCGATCCGGCCGAAGATCTCGTTGAGACGCGGCAGGCGGGCCTTCGGCTTGGCGTAGTTCGGGTGGGTCTTCCACTCCGGTTCGCCGATCACGTCGCAGATCTTCTCCCAGACCGGCGCCTGGGTGATGAAGTAGATGTAGGCGTTCGGGTCGGTCTCCCAGCCCTTGCACTTCAGGATGCGGCCCGGCTGGCCGCCGCCCGAGTCGTTGCCGGCGCGCGGCACGGCATCGCCGAACGGGATGCCCTCGCCATACTGGCTGTATTCCTCGAGCGGCCCGTGGGCGAGGCGCTGCTGGTCGCGCAGCTTGACGCGGCAGAGGTTGAGGACGCCGTCCTGCATGGCGCAGGTGACCTTCTGGCCGCGGCCCGTCATGGTGCGCTGGTAGAGCGCGGTGACGATGCCGAGGGCGAGGTGCAGGCCCGTGCCCGAGTCGCCGATCTGGGCGCCGGTGACGAGCGGCAGGCCGTCGCGGAAGCCCGTCGTGGAGGCCGAACCTCCGGTGCACTGGGCGACGTTCTCGTAGACCTTGCAATCCTCGTAGGGGCCCGGGCCGAAGCCCTTGATGGAGGCCACGATCATGCGCGGGTTCAGCTCCTGGATCTTCTCCCAGGTGAAGCCCATGCGGTCGAGCACGCCGGGGGCGAAGTTCTCGACCATCACGTCGCAGGTCTTGACCAGCTCCTCGAGGACGCGCTTGCCCTGGGGGTTCTTGGTGTCCAGCGTGATCGAGCGCTTGTTGTGGTTCAGCATCGTGAAGTAGAGGCTGTCCGCGCCGGGCACGTCCATGAGCTGCCCGCGCGTGATGTCGCCGGTGCCGGGGCGCTCGACCTTGATCACGTCGGCGCCAAACCAGGCCAGGAGCTGCGTGCAGGTCGGACCCGACTGCACGTGCGTGAAGTCCAGAATTTTGACGCCTTCGAGGGCCTTGCCCATGATCATCCTCCCGGTTCGGGTCTCGTGTCTCACTCGCCGAGGCCCTTCGACCTCGCGCCAGGGCTTCTCGGGCCCCGCTTGGGCCGGCACGGCACCGGCGCCGCGGGGCGCCGGCCGATCCGGCCGTGTGACGGTGGCCCATGCTGACATGTGGTATACCACGCCAGCGTGACAGACGGCCACCTTGCCCGGGGCGCGCCGATTGTCTCAGCCGCGCCCGGAGCGCGTCTTGTTGTCGCTTCCAGGGCTCAATGGTTGGCATGCCAGATGCCACCTGTCAACGGATGGGGTGCGACGTGCAATGCAACAACTGTTGTGCATTGCAAAACCCGCTGGCACCCTTCCATGGGCGGCGCCGGTGAAGTGGCACCTGGCGTGCCAGACCAGCCTGGTCGATGCCGCTCCGCCTCACCGGAGGTCCGACCAGGAGACCGGATGACAAGCATCGTCATCCTCGGCAAGCGCGTCGCGACCCTCCGCGACCGGATCGCCACTCTGGCGCTGGGCCTCGTGAGGGCCGTCACGGAGGCCGACCGGCGCAGCGGGCGCCCGGTTCCGCAGGGACTCTGACCGGGCGGGGCTCCTCCGGCGTCCTGCCCGAACCCGGGTCCCGGACGTTGCGTCAAAGCTTTCCGGGCCACCTTTCACCCGATGGACCGGTTATCCGAAGGATAGAGCCGAAGGGCCGCTCTTATCCGTCAGTTTATTGTCAGCTTATTCTGAGAATCGTCGCTCGGCTTCGGGCATGCATTGCTGCTATGCAATTTTTATATACCTTGCGGAAATGCCAGTCTTACCCGAGGTCTGCACGGCGTGGCCGATCGTCCCGGACACCAAATCGGTTCGATACTGCCGCCAAGCCCGCGTCACGGCGCCGCGTGACCCATTGCCATGCTGGCATACCTGATACCAAGATAGCCCTCGAAACGGACGGCGGGAAGACCGTCCAGGCCAACAATCACCAAACACGAGGGACGGATATGCCTACTACGGCACACAGCGAGGCCTCGGCCGCGCGCGTCAGCGATCGTTATCGCTGGACCCAGCTCGCCATCGGCGTGGTCTGCATGACCATGATCGCCAACCTCCAGTACGGCTGGACCTTCTTCGTACCGGACATCCAGAAGCAGTTCGGCTGGAACCGCGACGCGATCCAGTGGGCCTTCACGCTGTTCGTCCTGTTCGAGACCTGGCTGGTCCCGATCGAGGGCTGGTTCGTCGACAAGTACGGCCCGCGGGTGGTGGTCCTGTTCGGCGGCGTGCTCTGCGCGGTCGGCTGGGTGATCAACTCCTACGCCACCACGCTGACGATGTTCTACGTCGGCCAGGTGATCGCGGGCATTGGCGCCGGGGCCGTCTACGGGACCTGCGTGGGCAATGCGCTGAAGTGGTTCCCGGATCGCCGCGGCCTCGCCGCCGGCATCACGGCCGCCGGCTTCGGCGCCGGCTCGGCGCTGACCGTCGCCCCCATCCAGGCGATGATCGCCGACCAGGGCTACCAGGCCGCCTTCTACTGGTTCGGCATCGGCCAGGGCGCGATCGTGGTCGTCATGTCGCTCTTCCTGCTGTCGCCCAAGCACGGCCAGGTGCCGCCGCCGGTCGTCAGCAACACGGTCGTGCAGACCCGCCGCAACTACGCCCCCGTCGAAGTGCTGCGCCAGCCGATCTTCTGGCTGATGTACTTCATGTTCGTCATCGTCGGCGCCGGCGGCCTGATGGTGACCGCCAACCTGAAGCCGATCGCCGCCGACCTGCACATCGACAAGGTCCCGGTCACCCTCATGGGTGTCACCATGGCGGCCGTCACTTTCGCGGCGACGCTCGACCGGATCCTGAACGGCCTCACCCGTCCCTTCTTCGGCTGGGTCTCCGACAAGATCGGGCGCGAAAACACCATGTTCATTGCCTTCGGGATGGAGGGGATCGGCATCTACCTGCTCTACCTGTGGGGCCACGACCCGGTGTGGTTCGTGCTTCTCTCCGGCTTCGTGTTCTTCGCCTGGGGCGAGATCTACAGCCTCTTCCCGTCGACCTGCACGGACACCTTCGGGTCGAAGTTCGCGGCCACCAACGCCGGCCTGCTCTACACCGCCAAGGGCACCGCGGCGCTGCTCGTGCCCTTCGCCAACACCCTGCAGCAGAGCCACGGCAACTGGGACGCGGTCTTCCTGCTGGCGGCCGGTGCCAACATCCTCGCCTCGTTCCTCGCCATCGCGGTCCTGAAGCCCTGGCGCGCCGGGGTCATCGCCAAGGGCCAGGCGGAGATCGGTGCGGTCGGGGCCGCGGCCTGACGCCTGCCCACGAACCGTCGGGAGGCCCGTCGTCCGGCAGCGGACGGCGGGCCTCGCGCGTTTCGGGCGGGGCCCGTCAGCCATGATCCCGAGTGATGGCTCGCCCGGATCTGCGGGCATGGCGGGAGACGGGCACAGCCGGCCGCATCGGGGCCGAATTCCTTGCGGATGGGGCGACTTGCCGCATCGCAGCATCGAAAGTGCGACATCGCGGCACTTCCGGCCTTGACATCCGCCGCATCTGGTATGCCAAATGCCACTCCATCACCCATGAAAATGCCGGGCGCGGCCCCTGGGCCAGACCTCCGGTCGAAGCAAGACCCATAGCGCCGAGTCATGGCTCGGCTCCTCGAGGGAGGATCGAATGAACATGCAGCCGAAGACCGTCACGAGCGCAACGGCCGCCGTCCGGCAGGTGCTTGACCGCGTCAAGGCCGAGGGCCGCGACGCCCTGACCGCCCCCGAGGGCAAGCTCGTCTGCGACGCCTACGGGATCGCGGTGCCGAAGGAAGGCGTCGCCAAGTCCGGCGCCGAGGCCGTCGCGCTCGCCGACGGCATGGGCTACCCGGTGGTGCTCAAGATCGTTTCGCCCGACATCCTGCACAAGACCGAGGCGGGCGGCGTGCTGGTCGGCGTCAAGTCGGCCGACGAGGTGCGCGCCGGCTACGACAAGATCCTGGCCAACGCCAAGGCCTACAAGGCCGATGCCCGCATCGACGGGATCCAGGTCCAGCAGATGCTGAAGGGCGGCACCGAGGTCATCATCGGCTCGATCACGGACGGCTCGTTCGGCAAGCTGGTCGCCTTCGGGCTCGGCGGCGTGCTGGTCGAGGTCCTGAAGGACATCACGTTCCGCCTGGCGCCGGCCACCAAGGAGGACGCCTTCTCGATGCTCGACGGCATCCAGGCGGCCGAGATGCTGCGCGGCGTGCGCGGCGGCGACCCGGTCAACCGGGACGCCCTGGCGGAGATGATCGTCAAGGTCTCGAAGCTCGTCACCGACTTCCCCGAGATCGTCGAGCTCGACCTCAACCCGGTCTTCGCCACCAAGTCGGACGCCACCGCGGCGGACGTGCGCATCGTCGTCGACTTCAACCCGCAGCCGCAGCGGCATCGTCCGAGCCAGGACGAGATCGTCACGGCGATGAACCGGATCATGAAGCCGCAGGCCGTTGCGGTGATCGGCGCCTCCTCGGAGGACGGCAAGATCGGCAACTCCGTGATGAAGAACCTCATCAACGGCGGCTACAAGGGCCAGATCTACCCGATCCATCCGAAGGCCGACGAGATCCTCGGCTACAAGGCCTACAAGTCGGTCAAGGATGTGCCGGGCGTCATCGACACGGCGGTCTTCGCCATTCCGGCCAAGTTCGTCGCGGCGGCGCTGACCGAGTGCGGCGAGAAGAAGATCCCGGGCGCCGTCCTGATCCCGTCGGGCTTCGCCGAGACGGGCAACGAGGAGGGCCAGCGCGAGATCGTCGAGATCGGGCGCAAGTACAACATCCGCCTGATGGGGCCGAACATCTACGGCTTCTACTACACGCCGGCGAACCTCTGCGCGACCTTCTGCACCGCCTACGACGTCAAGGGCTCGGCCGCCCTGTCGTCCCAGTCGGGCGGCATCGGCATGGCGATCATCGGCTTCTCGCGCTCGGCCAAGATGGGCGTCTCGGCGATCGTCGGCCTCGGCAACAAGTCGGACCTGGACGAGGACGACCTGCTCACCTTCTTCGAGCAGGACGACAACACCAAGATCATCGCCCAGCACTGCGAGGACCTGAAGGACGGCCGCTCCTTCGCGGAGGTCGCGGCCCGCGTCTCCAAGAAGAAGCCGGTCGTGGTCCTCAAGGCCGGCCGGACCTCGGCGGGCGCCAAGGCGGCCTCGTCGCATACCGGCGCGCTCGCCGGCAACGACAAGATCTACGAGGACGTCTTCAAGCAGTGCGGCGTCATCCGCGCCCGCTCGCTGCGCCAGCTCCTCGAGTTCGCCCGCGGCGTGCCGGTCATGCCGACGCCCAAGGGCGAGAACGTGGTGATCATCACCGGCGCGGGCGGCTCGGGCGTGCTGCTCTCCGACGCCTGCGTGGACAACGGGCTCAACCTGATGAGCATGCCGAATGACCTGGATGCGGCCTTCCGCAAGTTCATCCCGCCCTTCGGCGCGGCCGGCAACCCGGTCGACATCACGGGCGGCGAGCCGCCGACCACCTACAAGAACACGATCAAGCTCGGGCTCGAGGACGACCGGATCCACTCCATCATCCTCGGCTACTGGCACACGATCATCACGCCCCCGATGGTGTTCGCGAAGCTGGTCGTGGAGGTGAAGGAGGAGATGAAGGCGAAGGGCATCGAGAAGCCGATCGTCGCGTCTTTGGCCGGCGACGTACAGGTCGAGGAAGCCGCCGAGTATCTCTACGCGCACGGCGTTCCGGCCTACGCCTACTCCACCGAGCTCCCCGTCGAGGTGCTCGGCGCCAAGTACAAGTGGGCCCGCGGCGCCGGCCTGCTGTGATCCGGCAGGGCGTCCCCTCCCGCATGGGCGGGGGCGCCCGCGTCGCAGCACACTCGATGCCCGTCGCGATCTGCGGGTCGGGAGCCCTGACCGCGGTCAGGCGCCCGGTGCAGGCCGGCGCCGGGCGGCGACCGATACCCGCCCCATGAAGTCTCAGCCCCTGATCGGCCTTCGTTTCTGTCATGCCCGGGCTTGTCCCGGGCATCCACGCCGGGCGCTCCGTCGTCGTGGAATGGAGTGCCGGGACAAGCCCGGCCATGACAGATCGAGAGGTGGGACTTCGTAGAAGTGTCGCCGGCGGACCTACCACTTCATTGCCGTCATGCGGACGATCCGACGCCCCTCGGGGCGGACGTGTCCGCATGTCCAAACG
Source organism: Prosthecomicrobium sp. N25 (assembly GCF_037203705.1). NCBI lineage: Bacteria > Pseudomonadati > Pseudomonadota > Alphaproteobacteria > Hyphomicrobiales > Kaistiaceae > Prosthecomicrobium > Prosthecomicrobium sp. N25. The sequence continues at coordinate 163,130 of NZ_JBBCAT010000006.1, read as the reverse complement.
ACAGACGACCCAGGGAGGGCACCCCTCATGAACATCCATGAATACCAGGCCAAGGCCGTGCTGAAGGACTTCGGCGTGCCGGTGCCGACCGGCTACCCGGTGCTCAAGGCCGAGGAGGCCGAGGCCGCCGCCGCCAAGCTCGCCGGGCCGGTCTGGGTCGTGAAGGCCCAGATCCACGCCGGCGGGCGCGGCAAGGGCAAGTTCAAGGAGGCCGCGGCCGGCGAGAAGGGCGGCGTGCGGCTGGCGAAGTCCGCCGAGGAGGCGACGGCCTACGTCCGCGAGATGCTCGGCCACACGCTCGTCACCCTGCAGACCGGCCCGGCCGGCAAGCAGGTGAACCGGCTCTACATCGAGGAGGGCTCGGCGATCGACCGGGAGTTCTATCTCTCCATGCTGGTCGACCGCGCGACCTCGCGGGTCGCCTTCGTGGTGTCGACCGAGGGCGGCATGAACATCGAGGACGTGGCGCACGACAGCCCTGAGAAGATCGTCACCTTCTCGGTCGACCCGGCGACCGGCATCCTGCCGCAGCACGGGCGGCGCGTGGCCGATGCGCTGAAGCTCTCGGGCGACCTCGCCAAGCAGGCGGAGAGCCTCGTCGCCAGGCTCTATGCGGCCTTCGTCGCCAAGGACATGAGCCTGCTCGAGATCAACCCGCTGATTGTCACCAAGGACGGCCAGCTGCGCTGCCTCGACGCCAAGATCGGCTTCGATGGCAACGCGATCTACCGGCACCCGGACATCGCCGCGCTGCGCGACGAGACCGAGGAGGACGACAAGGAGATCGAGGCCTCCAAGTACGACCTCAGCTACATCGCGCTCGACGGCACCATCGGCTGCATGGTCAACGGCGCCGGGCTCGCCATGGCGACGATGGACATCATCAAGCTCTACGGCGCGGCGCCGGCCAACTTCCTGGACGTCGGCGGCGGCGCCACCAAGGAGAAGGTGACGGCGGCGTTCAAGATCATCACCGCGGACCCGAACGTGAAGGGCATCCTGGTCAACATCTTCGGCGGGATCATGCGCTGCGACGTGATCGCGGAGGGCGTCATCGCCGCCGTGAAGGAGGTCGGGCTGCAGGTTCCGCTGGTGGTCCGCCTGGAAGGCACCAACGTCGACCTCGGCAAGAGGATCATCCGGGAGTCCGGCCTGAACGTCATCCCGGCCGACGACCTCGACGACGCGGCCCAGAAGATCGTGGCGGCCGTCCACGGCCAGACGCAGGGAGTGCACTGATGTCGGTTCTGATCAACGCCGAGACCCGGGTCATCACCCAGGGCTTCACCGGCAAGACCGCGACCTTCCATTCCGAGCAGGCGCTCGCGTACGGGACGAAGCTCGTCGGCGGCACCTCGCCGGGCAAGGGCGGCTCGACCCATCTCGGCCTGCCGGTCTTCGACACGGTCGCGGAGGCGAAGGCGAAGACGGGGGCGGACGCCTCGGTCATCTACGTGCCGCCGCCCGGCGCCGCGGACGCCATCTGCGAGGCGATCGACGCGGAGATCCCGCTGATCGTCTGCATCACCGAGGGCATCCCGGTGCTCGACATGGTCAAGGTCAAGCGGGCGTTGTCGGGCTCCAAGTCGCGCCTGATCGGGCCGAACTGCCCGGGCGTGATGACGGCGGGCGAGTGCAAGATCGGCATCATGCCGGGCAACATCTTCAAGCGCGGCTCGGTCGGCATCGTGTCGCGCTCCGGCACGCTGACCTACGAGGCGGTGTTCCAGACGACCCGCGAGGGGCTCGGCCAGACCACCGCCGTCGGCATCGGCGGCGACCCGGTCAAGGGCACGGAGTTCGTCGACGTGCTCGAGCTCTTCCTGGCGGATCCGAAGACCGAGTCGATCGTCATGATCGGCGAGATCGGCGGCTCGGCCGAGGAGGATGCTGCGCAGTTCCTGAAGGACGAGGCGAAGCGCGGGCGCTGGAAGCCGACGGTCGGCTTCATCGCCGGCCGCACGGCGCCTCCGGGCCGCCGCATGGGCCATGCCGGCGCGATCATCGCGGGCGGCAAGGGGGGCGCCGAGGACAAGATCGCCGCCATGGAGGCGGCCGGCATCCGGGTCTCGCCGTCGCCGGCGCGGCTCGGGCGGACGCTGGTCGAGCTGCTGGCCGAGGGCGCCCGCAAGGCGTCCTGACCGCGCCCGAACCCCTCGGAACCCAATGGAATGCCCGGGCCCAGGCCCGGGCATTCGCCGTTCCGGAGGCCGGACGACCGGCCCCTCGGTCGCCAAAAGGAAAGGGCGCGGTCCCTGCGGACCGCGCCCCGATGTCTCCATCATCCGGCCGCTCGGGCCGACTCCGTCACTCCTGGCGCTGGCCGAACAGCTGCAGCAGCATGGTGAAGAGGTTGATGAAGTCGAGGTAGAGCGTCAGCGCGCCCATGATCGCCGAGCGGCCGATAGTGGCCTCGTCGGCGCCCTGGAGGCTGTAGACGTACTCCTCCTTGAGGCGCTGGGTGTCGTAGGCGGTCAGGCCCGCGAAGACCAGCACGCCGATCACCGAGATGGCGAACTGCAGGGCCGAGGAGGCCAGGAAGATGTTCACCAGGCTCGCGATCAGGATGCCGATCAGACCCATGAACAGGAAGGAGCCCCAGCCCGACAGGGACTTCGACGTCGTGTAGCCGTAGAGCGACAGGGCGCCGAAGCTCGCCGCGGTGATGAAGAACACCCGCGCGATCGAGGCGTGCGTGTAGACCAGGAACACGGTGGCGAGCGAGACGCCGACGAGGGCCGCGTAGAGCCAGAATACCATCTGGGCGGTGGACGGCTGCATCGACTGCACCCGGAAGCCCAGCAGGAACACCAGCGCCACGGGCGCGAAGACGATCACCCACTTCAGCGGGCTCACGAAGAGCAGCCGGCCGAGTTCGGTCAGTGCGATACCGCCGCGGATCGTAGCCACCGCATCGGGGGCGCCGACGGTCGTCACCGACATGTTGTAGACGACGAGCGCGGCAAGCCCGGTCAGCGCCACGCCGATCGCCATGTAGTTGTAGATCGAAATCATGTAGGCGCGCAGGCCCTGGTCAACGGCCTGGGCGTCCGCACGCGCCACGGTCGAGCCGAACCGCGCGTATTGGTTCCCGTAGTTCGACATCGGCAGACATCCTCTCAAGTCGACGGTCCAAGGACCGCTCCTCGCGGTCGTACCGTAATATGGGTCCCTGCGCAGAGCCCCGCAAGCGGGTCACGTCAGGTTTTTATCAGTTTCAGGGCCATGGTGACAGGCGAACCTTAACGGCGGCTTCACAGGTTGCGGAGGGCCGGCGCGGGCCGGGCGCCGAGCGCGCGCCAGGTGTCGATCAGGCCAAAGCCGATGGTCGCCGCCAGGGAGGCGAGGACGGCGCCGACCGCGACGGTGCCGTCGAAGGCGAAGCCGAGGTTCATCACGCGGGAGACGACCATCCAGGCGCCCGCGGTGCCGGCCGCGAGGCCGAAGACCGCGGTGGCGAGGCCGAGAAGACCGTATTCGAGCGCGAGCGCGGTGACCAGCCGGCGGCGGGTGGCGCCGAGCGTCTTCAGGATCACCGCATCCAGGATGCGCCGGCGCTGGCCGGCCGCGAGCGCGCCGGCGAGGACGAGCACGGAGGTCAGGACCGTGACGCCCGCGGCGGCGCTGATGCCGTCGGCGAGCTTGGAGACGAGGTCGTCGACGGCCTTGAGGGCGTCCTTGACGCGGATTGTGGTCACGATCGGGAAGGCGGCCGTGACCTTGCGCAGGAGCGCGATCTCCTTCTCGGCCGTGCCGCCGTCGGGCCAGGTCACGGTGGCGAGGTGGCCGTGCGGGGCGGCGCGGAAGGTGTTGGGGGTAAACACCATCACGAAGTTGATGGCGAGCGACTCCCATTGGACGCTGCGCAGGTTGGCGATCCGGGCCTCGAACTCGCGGCCGAGCACGTTGACCTTGAGGGTGTCGCCGAGCTTGAAGCCGAGCTGCCGGGCGAGTTCGGCGTCGAAGGAGACGAGCGGCGGGCCGGCATAGTCCTTGGCCCACCAGGCCCCCTCGACGACCCGGGAGTTGTCCGGCACCTCTCCCGCGTAGGTTATGCCGCGGTCGCCGTTCAGCACCCAGGCGGCGTTGGGCGGCGGCTTGAGCTCGGCGGCGGCCACGCCGTTCGCGGCGACGATGCGGCCGCGCAGCATGGGGACCTGCTGGACGAGCGCCTCCGGGGCCTCGCGCTTCAGGAGCGCGTCGAAGGCGGCGAGGTCGCGGTTCGGCACGTCGAGGAAGAAGAAGCTCGGCGCCTGGCGCGGGATCTGGTTGGTCAACTGACTGCGCAGGTTGGAATCCACGAGCGCGAGTGTGACGAGGAGCGTGAGTCCGAGGCCGAGCGACAGGACGACGGACGGCGTGGGCGCGCCCGGGCGGTGGATGTTGCGCAGCGCCAGCCGGAGTTCGGTGGAGCGGACGGCCGGGGCGCGGCGGGCGAGCGCCATGACCCCGGCGGCGACGCCGCGCAGCAGCAGGAAGGCGCCGACGAGGGTGCCCAGGTACATGAGGGCGACGAAGCGGTCCTCGGCGAGGCCGATCGCCAGGGCGGCGAGGCCGGCGAGCGCGGCGGCCACGCCTGCGAGGTAGCGCGGGCGGGGCCAGCGGCGGTCGGGCTCGACCTGGTCGCGGAAGAGGGCGGTCGGGGGGATGTCGTGGGCGCGGCCGAGCGGCAGGCACGCGAAGGCGGCGGCGGCCAGGAAGCCGTAGGCGACCGCCAGAGCCAGCTCGGACGGGTAGAGGGCGGCGCGGGCGCCGAGCGGGATCAGGTCGGCGAGAAGGCGGCCGGCGAACCAGGGCGTCACCGCGCCGGCCACGAGGCCCAGGAGGATGCCGGCGGCGGCGAGCGCCATGATCTGCAGGAAGTAGACCCGGAACACGAAGCCGCCGGTCGCGCCGAGGCACTTGAAGGTGGCGATCACCTCCCGCTTGCCTTCCAGATAGGCGCGCACCGCGTTGGCGACGCCGACGCCGCCAATGATCAGGGCCGTGAGGCCGACCAGGGTCAGGAACTGGGCGAAGCGGTCGATGTTGCGCTTCAGGTTGGGGGCCGCGTTGGCGCGGCTGCGCATTTCCCAGCCGGCGGTCGGGAAGAGGCGGTCGGCCTCCTTGCCGATGGCGTCGAGGGCGGCCTCGTCGGGGGCGGCCGCTGCGAGGCGCACCCGGTAGTGCCAGCGCACGAGGCTGCCCGGCTGGACGAGGCCGGTGCCGGCGAGGGCCTCCGCGCTCATCAAGAGGCGCGGGCCGAAGCCGACCCCGCCCGCCACCTTGTCTGGCTCGTTGCGGACGATGCCGGTGATCGTGAAGGCGCTCGTGCCGACCGAAACCTTGTCGCCGACCCTGAGGTCCAGGCGCACCAGGAGCGGCACCTCGACGAGGCCGCCCCAGGAGCCGTCCGGTTGGCGGGCCAGCAGCGCGCGGGCATCGGGGACCGGCGCCCCGCCGGCGTCCTCGGCCTCGAGCCGGCCGTAGAGCGGGTAGGCCCCGTCCACCGATTTGATCTCGACCAGCGCCTGGTCGACGCCGTCGCCCTTGCGGGCCATGGCGCGCAGGGTGGCGACCTCCGAGACGGCGCCGAGCCGGTTCAGATAGGCCCGCTCGTCGGGCGTCGCCTGCCGGTGGATCAGCGCGAAGGCGACGTCGCCGCCGAGGATGGTCTGGCCCTCGTCGGCGATCGTCTCCGTCATGGCGCGGCTGACCGAGTTCACGCCCGAGATCGCCATCACGCCGAGGGCGATGCAGAGGATGAAGATCCAGAAGCCGCGCAGGCCGCCGCGCAGCTCGCGCAGGGCGAAACGGAACGCGACCGCGTTGGACTGGGCGCGGGGGGCGGGCACGAAGGCGGCCATCGGCGGGCTCAGGCGGTCAGGGCGGGGGCGGTCGCGCCCTCCGCCGGGTCGGAGGCGATGCGGCCAGACTCGACGCGGACGATCCGCTCGCAGCGCCGGGCCAGGGCGACGTCGTGGGTGACGAGCACCAGGGTGGCGCCGCGCTCGGCCTGCTTGGCGAAAAGCAAGTCGGCGATCTGGCGGCCTGTGGCCTGGTCGAGGTTGCCGGTGGGCTCGTCGGCGATGACGATCTCCGGGCGGGGCACGAGGGCGCGGGCGATGGCCACGCGCTGCTGCTCGCCGCCGGACATCTCGGCCGGATAGTGCTTCATGCGGTCGGCGAGGCCGACGGCGGCCAGCTCCTCTGCGGCACGGTCGAAGGCCCTCGCCTCGCCGGCGAGCTCGAGCGGCACCGCGACGTTCTCGAGCGCGGTCATGTTGGGGACGAGGTGGAAGGCCTGGAAGACGATGCCGATCCGGCGTCCGCGGAAGAGGGCGAGGTCGTCCTCACCCATGCGGGTCAGGTCCGTCCCGGCGACCGTCACGCGCCCGCCCTGGACCCGCTCGAGGCCGGCCATCACCATCAGGAGCGTCGACTTGCCGGACCCGGACGGGCCGACGATGCCGACCGAGCGGCCTCTCTCGACGGACAGCGAGGCGCCGCGCAGGACGTGGACCGAGACCGCCCCCTTGCCCAGCCTGAGATCGAGGTCGGTCAGTTCGATGATGGGATCGGGCACGGGCGGGACCTATATGGTGGACGGCGGGCCGGATGCCCGCGGACGGGACGCGGCCACGCCTGATATGGGAGCGGCCCGGTTTCGATCCAGTCACATCGGAGCGAACGGTTCATCTCATGATTTTCAGCCGACGCCTCAGGGGACTCGTCCCGGTCCTCCTCTGCCTCGCCGCGACGGCCCTGCCGGCCGCTGCCGCGGACCCGATCCGCATCCTGGCGCTCGGCGACAGCCTGACGGCGGGCTACGGCCTGCCGCCGGGCGACGCGTTCCCGGTTCGGCTCGAGGAGGCCCTGAAGGCGCGGGGGCATCACGTTCGCGTGATCAACGCGGGCGTCTCCGGCGACACCGCCGACCAGGGATTCGCGCGGCTCGACTGGGCGCTGGCCGAGGGGGCGGATGCGGCGATCGTGGAGTTCGGCGCCAACGACGCCCTGCGCGGGATCGACCCGAAGGTCACCCGGCAGGCGATCGACGGCATCGTGGGCACGCTGACCGGGCGCGGCATCCCGGTGTTGCTGGCCGGCATGCTGGCGCCGCGCAACATGGGGCCGGCCTACCAGGCCGCCTACGACCCGATCTTCCCCGAGGTGGCGGCCAGGTACGGCGTGATCTTCGATCCGTTCTTCCTGGAGGGCGTGGTGCTCGACCCGGCGCTGAACCAACGCGACGGCATCCATCCGAACCGGGCGGGGGTGGACCGGATCGTGGCGCGGATCTTGCCAAAGGTGGAGGAACTGATCGGGCGGGTTCGGGCGAAGCGGTCTTGAGTCCCGAGTCGCGATCGGGCTACTGATCCGTATCTTCCGCAATCCTACGAGGATTACCATGCCGGCCAGCCGCGAACCCGTGTCCATGACTTACCGCCCGCTCGGGCGGACCGACCTCCGGGTCTCCGCCCTCTGTCTCGGCACGATGACCTGGGGCGAGCAGAACACCGAGGCCGAGGGGCATGCGCAGCTCGACGCGGCGCTCGATGCCGGGATCAACTTCATCGACACGGCCGAGATGTACGCCGTCCCGCCGCGGCCGGAGACGCAGGGCCGGACCGAGGAGATCATCGGGACGTGGTTCGCGGCCCGGAAGAACCGCGACAAGGTCATCCTCGCCACAAAGGTGTCGGGCCGGAGCGCCAATTCGTGGCTGCGCGACGACGGCTCGCCGACCCGGCTCATGCGCCGTCAGATCGACGAGGCGGTCGCCAAGAGCCTGAAGCGGCTCAGGACAGACTTCATCGACCTCTACCAGGTGCACTATCCGGACCGGCCCGTGGTGCAGTTCGGATCGAACCCCATGGTCTGGCGCACGCCGGCGCCGGCCGCAGACGAGACGGCGATCGAGGAGTCGCTCGACGCGCTCGCGGCGCACGTGAAGGCGGGCCGCATCCGCCATCTCGGCGTCTCGAACGAGACGTCCTGGGGTACGATGAAGTGGCTGTTCGCGGCCGAGACGCGCGGGCTGCCGCGCATCCAGTCGATCCAGAACGCCTATTCGCTGGTCAACCGCACCTTCGAGGTCAACCTGGCGGAGGTCGCGCTGCGCGAGGACGTCGGGCTCCTGGCCTACTCGCCGCTCGCGCAGGGATTCCTGACCGGCAAGTACCGGAACGGGGCGCTGCCGCCGAAGTCGCGCAAGGCGCTGTTCAACCGGCTGCAGCGCTACGAGGGCCCGCAGGCCGCGCCGGCCTTCGACGCCTATTGCGAGCTGGCCGCCGCGCAGGGGCTCGATCCGGCCCAGATGGCCATCGCCTTCGCGGCGTCGCGGCCCTTCACGACTGCCGCCATCATCGGGGCGACCACCATGGACCAGCTCGCCACCTGCCTCGGCAGCCTTTCGGTGAGGATCACGCCGGAGCTCGAGGCGGCCATCGACGCCATCCACCTGAGGTCTCCGAACCCTTGCCCGTGAGCGGGGCCGGCCCGCTCAGGCGTCGGGACGCCAGAGGCGGGCGAGGTCGAAGCGGCGGACGTCGTCGAGGAGCTCGACCATGACGGCCGCCGCATGGTCGAGGGAGGCGTTCCCCTTTTCGGCCGTGGCGATGGCGGCGTTGCCGACGGTACCGTCGCGGTTCAGGTCCTGGGCCTTCCAGCCGAACTGGATCTGGCCGTGGGCGCGCAGGTGCTTGAACTCCTGCTCGAAATCCTCCTGGGCGGAGCGGAAGTCCTGGGCGAGATCCATCTTCACCAGGTCCGGGCGCAGCGCCAGCATGATGGAGGTCTCGATCTCGCCGCCGTGGATGCCGAAGGCCCGGTCGTGGGCGCCGTAGAGGCCGTCCGGCTGGCCGAATCGCGACCAGGCGGTCGCCACCACCAGCATGTCGTGGCGGACGCGCAGCTCGCGGGCGACGACGTCGATGATCGGCACGTTGCCGCCGTGGCTGTTGATGATCACCATCTTGCGCAGGCCGGCGCGCGCCACGCTGTCGCCGATCTCGAGCCAGCTCCGTGTCACGGTTTCCCACGTGAAGGTCAGGGTGCCGGGGGACGAGATGTGCTCGTTCGACTTGCCGATCGCCTGGGTGGGCAGGAAGACGGCGGGGATGTCGGCGGGCAGGATCTTCAGCGTGCGCGCGATATGGCCGTTGTTGATGATCATGTCGGTGGCGAGCGGCAGGTGGGGGCCGTGCTGCTCGATGGCCGCGACGGGAAGCACGGCGATCCATTCGGCGGCCTCCGGGACGCGGAAGTCGTAGGTGGTCATCTCGTGCCAGAAGCGCTTCGGGGGCATGCGCGGGGCCTTCTTCAGAGGTTTTCGAGGAAACGGCGGGCGGCGGCCCCATGCTGGGCGCGCAGTTCCGCGACGTCGACGTGGAGCGGCAGGCCGTCGACCACGCGCCAGTCGCCGGCGACCATCACCCGGTCGGCCCTGTGCGCGCCGCAGAGGACGAGGGCCGCGATCGGGTCGCCCGCGCCGGAGAAGCGCAACTCGTCCAGGGTGAAGAGCGCCAGGTCGGCCTGCAGCCCGGGCGCGATGCGGCCGATGTCGGTGCGGCCGAGGCAGGCGGCCGAGCCTTCGGTCGCCCAGCGCAGGGCGTCCAGGTGGGTGAGCGTGGCGTCGTAGGTGAGGCGCCCGATCATGAGGGCGTGGCGGACGCCCTCCATCAGGTTGGAATTGTCGTTCGACGCCGAACCGTCGACGCCGAGGCCGACGGGAACGCCGGCCGCCTCCAGCTCGCGGGTCCGGCAATGGCCGGAGGCGAGCACCATGTTGGACGTCGGGCAATGGCAGACGCCGACGCGGTGCCGGCCGAGACGGCGCACCTCCTCGTCGGTGAAGTGGATGCCGTGGGCGAGCCAGGTCCGGTCCTGAAGCCAGCCGACCTCCTCGAGATAGTCGACCGGCCGGCACTGGAAGTTGGCGAGACAGTACTCGTCCTCGTCGCGGGTCTCGCCGAGGTGGGTGTGCAGCCGGCAATCGTGGCGCTCGGCGAGCCGGGCGGTCTCGACCATCAGGCGCTTGGTGACGTTGAAGGGGGCGCAAGGAGCCAGCGCGACCTGCAGCATGGCGCCTTCGGACCGGTCATGGTAGCGGCCGAGCACGCGCTCGCAGTCGGCCAGGATGGTGTCGACGTCCTGGGTGGCGTCCGCCACCGCGTTGCCGCCCTCCTCGACCGACATGTTGAGCGAGCCGCGGGTCAGCGTCATGCGCATGCCGGCGGCGGTCGCCTCCTCGGCCTGGATGTCCATCGCGGCGTCGAGGCCGGGCGGGAAGAGGTACTGATGGTCCGACACGGTGGTGCAGCCGGACATCAGGAGCTCGGTCAGGGCGAGCCGTGTGGCGAGGCGCAGGTTTGCGGGATTCACGTTCTTCGCCCAGATGGGGAAGAGCGCGGCGAGCCAGGGGAAGAGTTCCTTGTTGATCGCGGCCGGGTGCGCCCGCGTCAGCGTCTGGAACATGTGGTGGTGGGTGTTGACGAGGCCGGGCACGACCACGTGGCGCGAAGCGTCGAAGACCTCGTGCACCGGGCTCGCCGGTTCGCGCCCGCGGCCGACGAGCTCGACGATGCGCCGCCCGTCGATCACGACGCCCCGCTCGGCGCCGTCGGCGAGCAGGGCGATGGGGTCTTTCAGCCAGAGGGGCATTCAGGCACGTGTCCTATAGAAATCGCGCAAGGGGATGTCGAGGCCGATCGCCGGCATGCCGATCACGGTGTCATAGCCGAGGAATTCCTGCATGGTCCAACCCCCGTCTTGCCGGGCATGCAGGATGCCGACCGGTTCGGCCGGCTCGATCAGCAGGATGTACTGGATCGTGGCGACGCGCTGGTACTCCAGGACCTTGCGCAACGTATCGACGCTCCGTGTCGACGGGCTCAGGACTTCGATGACCAGAATCGGCCTGTCCGCGTAGAGCAAGTCGTCATCCGGACGACCGCAGTCCACCGTGATGTCGGGGCGGCGGACGTTGCCGTTCGGGATACTGATCGCGAGAGCCTCGGTGAAGGGCTCGCACGGGCTGCCCTCCAGCCTTCGCGACAGCGACGACAAACCCAGGACGACGGCCCGGTCGTGACCCTTTCGGGCCCCGGTCATGGCGCGCGGGATGCCGTCGACGAGTTCGTAAGTCCCCTCCTGGCGCGTCGCCCACGCCAGGAACGTCTCGGGATCCATCCGTTCGAACTTGGTCTCGGCCATCAAGACACCTCGCGACCGCACCGTATCACGGCAGCCGCGCGGCGATCACCTCCACCTCGACCTTCATCTCGGGGCGGGTGAAGCCGGTGACGACGACCAGGGTCGAGGCGGGCGGGGGCGAGCCGACGCGGGCGTCGCGGACGGCCATGTAGTCCCTCATGAAGGCCCGGTCGGTGACGAAGGCGCGCAGCTGGACGACGTCGTCGAGGGTCATCCCGGCCTCGGCCAGGATGGCGGCGATGTTGTCGAAGCAGAGGTGGGCCTGGTCGGCGACGCTCTCCGGGACGGTGTCGTCGGCGCGCACGCCGAGCTGGCCGGAGACGAAGACCGTGCGCGCGCCGGGCGCGAGCTCGATGCCGTGGCTGTAGCGCGCGAAGGGCGCACGGATCGCGGCAGGCTGGAGGGGCGTCTTCGACATGAGGCGGCCTGGGGAAACGGAGGAGGGGGACGGCGGAGATTAGGAGGGCGGGGCCGGACTCGACAAGGTGGAGCGCAGGCAGGCGCCCTCTGGGCTTGCACAAAGGATAATCAATTGCCTTCTCGCAGAGCATGCGCTTCCATCAGCTCGGTCGGACCGGCACGTCCGGCCGCGGCTTGCCCATTTGCGCGGCGGCGCCTCGGCATCCGCGCTCGGGGAAAAGACGTACTGGGACGGACCCGTGGCACGACACTTGCGACGGGTCGCCACCACACCCGAACGACCCGCAGGCCCGCCCGGGCCACGAGCGGGCAGGGCCTGAAGGAGAGCGTCATGACGATGGGATGGAAGGCGGTCGGCTTGCGGATCGTGGCGGCGGCAGGCCTGGTGGCCGGTGCGGCGACGGGCGCGGCGGCGCAGGACAAGGTGACCTTCGGCACCAATTGGCTCGCCCAGGCCGAGCACGGCGGATACTACCAGGCGGTCGCGGACGGGACCTACAAGAAGTACGGGCTCGACGTGACGATCCGCCAGGGCGGTCCGCAGGCGGCGAACCGAACGCTGCTGGTCGCCGGCCAGATCGACTTCTACATGGGCGGCAACATGCTGCAGTCGATCGACTCGGTGAAGCAGGGAATCCCGACGATCGTCGTCGCGGCGATCTTCCAGAAGGATCCGCAGATGCTGATGGCGCATCCGGATTCGGGGGTGGAGAAGTTCGCCGACCTCGCCAAGCTGCCCACCATCTTCATGGGCAAGGACGGCTTCATCACCTTCTTCCAGTGGATGAAGGTAGCGTATCCGGGCTTCAAGGACGAGCAGTACAAGCCCTATACCTTCAACCCTGCGCCCTTCATCGCCGACAAGAAGTCGGCGCAGCAGGGCTACATCACCTCCGAGCCCTTCGAGGTCGAGAAGCAGGCCGGCTGGAAGCCGAAGATGTTCCTGCTCGCCGACAACGGCTTCGACACCTATTCGACCACGATCGAGACGACCCAGAAGCTGGTGGACACCAAGTCCGACATGGTCCAGCGCTTCGTCGATGCCTCCATCATCGGCTGGTACAATTATCTCTACGGCGACAACAAGGCCGCCAACGCGCTGATCAAGAAGGACAACCCCGAGATGACGGACGCGCAGCTCGCCTTCTCGATCGCAAAGATGAAGGAGTTCGGCATCGTCGAGTCCGGCGAGGCTCTCGCCAAGGGCATCGGCTGCATGATCGACGCGCAGCACAAGTCCTTCTACGACAAGATGGCGGGCGCCAAGGTGGTCGACGCGGGCGTCGACTACACCAAGTCGTTCACCACCAAGTACGTCTGCAAGGGCGTCGGGCTCGACGTGAAGAAGAAGCTCGCCGGCGGCTGATGTCCGGTATAGGTAGCGGCGGGCGTCCCGGCGCCCGCCGTCCCGTTGCGAGTCGAGCAGTCCGTCCTGATGAGCGCCAGCGCCAAGCCGATCGTCTCCCTGAAGTCCATCTCCAAGACCTTCTCGAACGGAACGGTCGCGCTCGCCGACATGTCGCTCGACATCCGGGAGGGTGAGTTCGTGTCCCTGCTCGGCCCGTCGGGCTGCGGCAAGTCGACCGCGCTCAGGATCATCGCCGGCCTCGGCGCGGCGACGACCGGCAGCGTCGACTGGCCGACGTCGCAGTACGATCCGGAAGGGCGGCCGTCCCGCGAGATCGGCTTCGTGTTCCAGGAGCCGACGCTGATGCCCTGGGCGACGGTCTTCTCGAACGTCTTCCTGCCGCTGCGGATCCGGGGCCAGTCCAGGGCGCAGGCCCGCGAGGAGATCATGCACGCGCTGGAGCTGGTCGGGCTCGCGAAGTTCGCGGAAGCCTATCCGCGCGAGCTCTCCGGCGGCATGAAAATGCGCGTGTCGATCGCCCGCGCGCTCGTCACCAAGCCGAAGATCCTGCTGATGGACGAGCCCTTCGCGGCGCTCGACGAGATCACCCGCTTCAAGCTCAACAACGACATCCTGCACCTGCGCGAGACGCTCGGCTGGACGGTCGTGTTCGTCACCCACTCGGTGTTCGAGTCCGTCTACCTGTCCAGCCGCATCGTCGTGATGGCGGCGCGGCCCGGGCGGGTCGTGTCCGAGATCGGGATCGACGTGCCGGGCGAGCAGGGGGAGGAATTCCGCACCTCCGACACCTACGCGGCCTATTGCCGGCGCGTCTCGGAGGCGCTGCACGCCGCCATGGGAGCGAACGACCACCTATGAGCGCCGTCGACACCGCCGTCGAGACGACAACGCCCTCCGAGCCGGCCTTGGCGCATTTGCGCCACCTCGCCCTCAAGGTGGGCATCCCGCTCGTCATCCTGGCGATCATGATCGGGGTCTGGGACTGGATCGTGGTGGCCAACGACATCAAGCCCTACATCCTGCCGCGGCCCTGGCTGGTCTACCAGACGCTGCTGAAGGACTGGCCGACCCTCTATCCGGCCCTGCTGGTCACAGTCAAAATCACCTTCTCGGCGCTCGGACTGGCGCTCGTCGGCGGGGTGGTGCTGTCGATCGTCATGGCGCAGTCGCGCTGGGTGGAGCTGGCGCTTGCGCCCTACATGGTCGTCCTGCAAGTGACCCCCATCGTGGCGATCGCGCCCCTGATCCTGATCTACGCGCCCGACACCCAGACGGCGCTGCTCATCTGTGCCTTCATCGTCACCTTCTTCCCCGTCCTGTCCAACACCACGCAAGGCCTGAAGAGTGTCGACCACAACCTCCTGAACCTGTTCGAACTCTACGGGGCGGGGCCGCTCCAGACGCTGTTCCTGCTCAAGCTTCCATCGAGCCTCCCCTACTTCATGACAGGGCTCCGGATCGGCGGCGGGCTGGCGCTGATCGCCGCCGTGGTGGCGGAGTTCGCGGCCGGGTCGGCGGGGGCGGGCTCCGGGCTCGCCTTCCGTCTGCTCGAATCGCAATACAGGCTCAACATCCCGCGCCTCTTCGCGGCGCTGATCCTGCTCTCCGGCACGGGCGTCGCGATCTTCGGGCTGACCAGCCTCGTGTCGTACCTGACGCTGCGCCGCTGGCACGAGAGCGCGCTGAAGCGGGAGAACTGAGGACCGGCGATGCAGATGGGCTTCCTGAAGATCCCCGAGGCGGAAGCCTGGTTCCTGTCGCGCGCGACCGTTCCGGCCTGCCTCCTCGGCCATGCGAGCCCGGCGGCGGATCAGGACGGGCTGGCGCTCGTCGACATTTTGGTGGCCGGCGGGCGGATCGCCCGCATCGCGCCGGCAGGGGCGGCGGCCCCGCAGGACCTGCCGGTCGTCGACATGGACCGGGGCATGGTGTTCCCCGCCTTCGTGGAACTGCACACGCATCTCGACAAGGGGCACATCTGGCCGCGCCGGCGGAACCCCGATGGGACCTTTCCGGGGGCGCTGGAGAATGTCGGGCTGGACCGGGCGCAGAACTGGACGGCCGACGACGTCCGGCGGCGCATGGACTTCGCGATCCGCTGCGCCTACGCGCATGGGACGGCGCTGATCCGCACCCATATCGATTCCATCGCGCCCCAGCACCGGATCTCCTGGCCGGTGTTCCAGGCCATGCGGGAGACCTGGGCCGGCAAGGTGGACCTGCAGGGCTCCTGCCTGTTCGGGATCCAGTTCACCGCCGATGCCGCCTTCATCGAGGACGTGGTGGCGCATGTGACGGAGGCCCGGGGCGTCCTGGGCGCGGTCACGTATGTGGATCCGACGCTCGTTCCCGGCCTGGACCTGATGTTCCGCAGTGCGGCCGAGAAGGGGCTCGATCTCGACTTCCACGTCGACGAGACCGGCGACCCGACTGTCCGCACCCTCGGGGTCATCGCCGAGACGGCGATCCGGCACCGATTCCAGGGGCGCATCACGGTCGGGCACTGCTGTTCGCTGGCCCGCCAGGACGAGGCGACGATCGACCGGACGCTCGACCTGGTGGCCGAGGCCGGGATGGCGGTCGTGTCGCTGCCCATGTGCAACATGTACCTGCAGGACCGGGTCCCCGGGCGGACGCCGCGCTGGCGGGGCGTGACGCTCCTGCACGAGATGAAGGCGCGGGGGATCCCGGTCGCGGTCTCCTCCGACAACACGCGCGATCCCTTCTATGCCTACGGGGACCTCGACGCCATGGAGGTGTTCCGCGAGGCGGCGCGCATCCTGCACCTGGACCACCCGTTCGGCGACTGGCCTTCCGCGATCACGCGGACGCCGGCCTCGGTGATGCGTCGGGACGACCGCGGGCACCTCTCCGAGGGCGGGGCGGCCGACCTTGTGCTGTTTCGTGGGCGGACCTGGACGGAGCTCCTGTCGCGTCCGCAGGCCGACCGGGTGGTGGTGCGCGACGGGCGCGCGATCGACAGGACGCTTCCGGACTACCGCGAACTCGACGACCTGATGCGGCGGTGAAATCCTGCCGCGGAGGCCGGACGAGGCGGCACGACGCGAGACGAGGCAAGGGACGGGCGGGGAACCATGGGCGACATCGCGAAGCTGCGCCGGCTCATCGACGGCATGCGGATCGAGGACAATCCCCAGCTCGTCAAGCAGAAGAGCCGGGACTTCTACTGGTACTCGCCCGTCCTGAAACGCCAGCTCGATCACGTGACGGGCGACCTGGTCGTCTCGCCGAAGGACGAGGCGGAGGTCGTGCGGCTGCTCGCCGCCGCCCACGAATGCGAGGTGCCGGTCACGACCCGCGGCGCCGGGACGGGCAACTACGGGCAGGCGATGCCGCTCTCCGGCGGCGTCGTGCTCAACATGACGGAGCTCAAGGGCGTCACCGGGGTGAAGCCCGGTTCGGTCACGGCCGGGGCCGGGGCGATCATGTTCGAGCTCGACGAGGAGACGCGGGCGACCTCGGGCCAGGAGATCCGCCTGCATCCATCGACCTACCGGACGGCGACCATCGGCGGCTTCATCGCGGGCGGATCGGGCGGGGTCGGGTCGATCAACTGGGGGGGCCTGCGCGACCTCGGCAACATCATCCGGGCGCGGGTGGTGACCTGCGAGGCGAGCCCGCGCGTGCTCGACCTCACGGGCGACGACCTCGGCAAGGTGGCGCATGCCTACGGCACCAACGGGGTCATCACCGAGGTCGAGCTGCCGCTCTCGGCCGCCTACGCCTGGATCGACGTGCTGGTCGGCTTCGACAGCCTGGAGGCGGCGACACGCTTCGCCGACGACCTCGGACATCAGGACGGCATCCTGGTCAAGAACCTGGCGGTCGTGTCGGCGCCGTTGCCGCACGACTATTTCCTGCGGCACCAGAAGTTCATCCGGCGCGACCAGTCCGTGGTCGTCGTGATGCTGGCGCCGCACGCGGTCGGCGCCTTCGAGACCTTCTGCGCGCGCAAGCGGGCCGCGATCCTGTTCCGGTCCGACAAGGCGACGGCTGAGGAGCTCAAGGGGCTGCCCCCCGCCTACGAGCTCTCGTGGAACCACACGACCCTGCGCGGCCTCCGGGTCGACCCGACCATCACGTACCTGCAGGTCCTCTACCCCTATCCGAACGCCGTCGACTTGGTGGCCAAGATGGCGCGGATCTTTGGCGACGAGGTGCCGGACCACCTGGAGTTCGTGCGCTTCAACGGCAACGTCACCTGCTTCGGCCTGCCGATCGTCCGCTTCACCACCGAAGAGCGGCTCGAGGCGATCATCAAGACCTTCGAGGACAACGGCTGCCCGGTCTTCAACCCGCACCGCTACACGCTGGAGGAGGGCGGCATGAAGCAGTCCGACCCGGTGCAACTCGCCTTCAAGGGCGAGGCGGACCCGAAGGGGCTGCTCAACCCCGGCAAAATGATCGCCTGGGAGGATCCGGACTTCGACCTCGGCTCCGGCAAGCTCTACCTGTTCCCCGGCATTCCGGCGGCGGAGCAGGCCTGATGCGGGTTCTCGTCCTCTACGCGCATCCGGTGGAAACCAGCTTCAATGCCGCCATCCACGCCAAGGTCGTGGAAACCCTCTTGAAGGCGGGGCACGAGGTCGACGACTGCGACCTCTATGCGGAGGGCTTCGACCCGGTGCTGACCCGCGAGGAGCGCCTCGCCTACCACACGGTGCCGGACAACCGCGCGCCGGTTCAGGGCTATGTCGACCGGGTGCTGGCCGCCGACGCGATCGTGATCTGCTCGCCCGTGTGGAATTTCGGCTTCCCGGCGATCCTGAAGGGCTTCTTCGACCGGGTGTTCCTGCCGGGCGTGTCCTTCAAGATCGTCGACAAGGGCTGGCGGCCGGCGTTGCAGCATGTCTCCAAGATCGCGGCGGTGATGACCTACGGGGGCACCCGGTTCCGGGCCTTCCTGGTCGGCGACCCGCCCCGCAAGGTGGTCACCCGCTCGATTCGCGCCGTCATCAAGCCGACGGGGCGGTGTCTCTATCTGGCTCACTACAACATGAATGCGACGACGCCGGAGAGCCGGGCGGCGTTCCTGGCGAAGGTCGAGCAAGAGATGCTCGCCTTTTGAGCAACGCGTGTGTAAAGGCGCGGCACGAACCGGTCCCCGCAGAAGGAAACGCGGGCCGCCCCAGTGGAACGACCCGCGCTCTATTTCCTCCGAGCGAGTGAGACTTTGCCCAGAGCCCCGCGGCTCCGCAATGCGGCAAAATGTTCGCGCCTGCGCAACCTTCATTCATCAGACAAAACGGTCCGCCGCGAGGGCGGCCGGGTTCATGAAATTGACACGGCAAACTATTAAGTGACAATGCGGCATGACCTTCAGTTATCGAAAGACGATCACGTATCGCCTGGCCCAGGCCGCCAAGGCCCACCGGGCCCGGGCGGGCTCGCATCTCGGCCGCATCGGGCTGCATCCGGGACAAGAGACGGTCCTCAAGCTGCTCGCCGAACAGGACGGGCAGACCATGAGCCAGCTCGCCCAGGCCCTCAGCGTCCAACCGCCGACGGTGACCAAGATGATCACCCGGCTCTCCGCCCAGGGCTTCGTGCGTCGGGTCGCCTCGGAGAGCGACGGGAGGCTGGCGCGGGTCCAACTGACCGAGACGGGCCGTCTCAAGATCGAGGATATCGACAAGGCCTGGAAGCGGCTCGAGAAGGAGGCGCTCGCCGGCTTCGACGACAAGGACCGCAAGCGGCTGCGCAAGCTCCTGCGCGAGATCGAGCGCAACCTCTCCGGCGCCGTCATCCCGCCCGAGGAGGAGAGCCCGCCGGAAGAGGAGCCGGCGGAGGACGAGGCGGAGGCTTAGGCGGGCGTTCCGGCCTTCTACCGCGCCAGGCCCAGGGCCCGGAGCGCCTCGACGGTCGCCGTCGTGAGCGGCGCCGGCAGGGCGTCGAGGGCGAACCAGCCCACCCCGGCGTGCTTCGCCGGCTCGCGGTTCTCCGGCTCCCCCTCGAAGGCGGTGACGAGGTAGACGGGCGAGATCCAGTGTTCGCCGTCGCCGCGGTCGATCAGGTCGACCACGCACAGGAGCCGCTTCGATCGGACTCCGATGCCGAGCTCCTCGGCGACCTCGCGCTCGATCGCCGCGCCGACCGGCTCGCCCCAGTCGACCTTGCCGCCGGGCAGGCCCCAGTGGCCGGCCTCCGGTTGCTTGACGCGCTTCAGGAGATACAGGGCTCCGTCGCGCAGGATCGCGGCCCCGCAGCCGGATCGTGGCTTGCGCCGTCGGCCCTCCTGATTCATGCGCACTCTCCCGTCCGACCCGGGCCGGCATAGCACGGGATGCACCCGCGGGCAGCCGCGTTTCCAGTCACGCGAGGCCGCCCGTCGCCAGGCGGGCGGCGAGGCCGAGGGCGGCGGTGAGGCCGACCGTGGCGGCGATCGACCAGTGGCGCGCGAAGAGGACCCAGGCCGCCACCGCGGCCAGGGCGACCGAGACCGGATCGACGGTGGCCAGCACGGGCAGGTCGAGCGCGAACGGCCCGGAGCCGTAGGTTTCGACCCGCCCGAACAGGACGTGGAAGGCGAACCAGAGGGAAAGCTTGAGGATCACGCCGACGACTGCCGCGGTGATGCCGGCGAGCGCGGCCGAGAGGGCCGGGACCCGGCCGATGCGGTCGACCAGCGGGGCGCCGAGGATGATCCACAGGATGCTCGGCGTGAAGGTGACCCAGAGGGTCATGGCCGCCGCCAGGACGCCCATCGTGGCCGGTCCGGCCGGGGCCGGGTTGCGCCAACCGGCGAGGAAGCCGACGAACTCGGTGACCAGGATCAGGGGACCCGGCGTCGTCTCGGCGAGGCCGAGGCCGTCGAGCATCTCGCCGGCGGAGAGCCAGCCGTGCCGGGTGACCGCCTCGTCGGCCATGTAGGCGAGCACCGCGTAGGCGCCGCCGAAGGTGACGACCGCGAGCCGCGAGAAGAAGCCGGCGACCTCCACCAGGACGTGGCTCGGCCCGAGCAGGAGCGCGGCGAGCGCCACCGGGGCGGCCCAGAGGGCGATGCCCGCGAGCCCGACCCGGAGCGTGCGGCGGACGGCCCGGCCCCAGTCGATCGGGGCGGCGGGGGCCGGGGCGGTCGCCCTGGC
Organism: Prosthecomicrobium sp. N25; assembly: GCF_037203705.1. Lineage (NCBI taxonomy): Bacteria > Pseudomonadati > Pseudomonadota > Alphaproteobacteria > Hyphomicrobiales > Kaistiaceae > Prosthecomicrobium > Prosthecomicrobium sp. N25. The sequence goes on along the minus strand of NZ_JBBCAT010000006.1, from coordinate 143,039 downwards.
CGGGCTGATCCGGTTCGCCAGGGCGCCCGCCAGGCCGGCGGCGAGGACCACGGCGGGATAGGGGACGCGGGTGGCGAACAGGGCCAGGAAGGCGACGCCGGCGATGACCCAGGCCGTCCTGGTCTTCAGGGCCCGGCGGCCGACGCGCAGGAGCGCCTCGACCACGATGGCGAGCACCCCGGCCTTGACGCCGTAGAAGAGCGCCTCGATGAGCGGAAGCCGACCGAAGGCCGCGTAGGCCCAGGCGAGCGCCAGCATGCAGAGGGCGCCGGGCAGCACGAAGAGGATGCCGGCCGCGAGCGCGCCGGCCGTGCGGTGGAGGTGCCAGCCGCAGAAGGTGGCGAGCTGCTGCGCCTCGGGGCCGGGCAGGAGCATGCAGAAGTTGAGGGCGTCGAGATAGCGCTTCTCGTCCACCCAGCGGCGCTCGTCGACGATCATCCGGTGCATCAGCGCGATCTGCCCGGCCGGTCCGCCGAAGGAGAGGAGGCCGATCTTCAGGAACACGCGGAGGAGCTCGCCGAAGGACGGGGACGTCCCGGCGGGGTGGTCGGCGGTGGCGGCGGTCATGCGGTGGGGCTCTCCGGACGGGGCGTCCAGTCGTGGGTCTCGCCGGTCGCGTCGCGGCACCAGCGGTAGAGGGCGTCGTAGAGGAGCATGCCAGCGTCGAGCTGCGCCAGGTCGGCGGCGAACAGGCGGGAGAGGCCGAGCGAGGCCGCCAGGAGTCCGGCCGCTTCCGGAACCAGGTCGAGGCGGGCCGTGTCCGCCCCGCGCACGATCGCGGCGAGACGCAGGAGCGGCTCGGTTCCGAGTTCGAACGTCTCGATCATCGTGTCGAACGTACAGGCGGGACCGCGGTGGCTGAAGAACACGTTCTCCACATCGAATGGCGTGGCTGCGAACCGGTCGGCCACGTCGCTGACGTCGGCCGGAGGGACGAACAGGAACACGGCGCGGGGATCGACGAACCGGCGGATCAGCCAAGGGCAGGCGATTCGATCGATCTTCGGCCGCGCCCGCGTGACCCAGACGGTACGCCCTTGCGCGTCGGCCGCGGGCACGCGGGCGACGGGCACGAGGGGCAGTTTCGCCGCCGCCCAGGCAGCGAAGCCGCCTTCCAGGACCACGGCCTCCGCACCGGCGTGGCGCAGCCAGGCGGCGACCCCGTGGCTGAGCTTGCGCCCGTGCAGACACACGACCACGACCTCGCGGCCGGCGAACTCGGCGGCCCGGTCGCGTGCCGCCTCGTGGCCGATGCGCCGGGCGGCGGGGATCAAGCGCGGATCCTCGTCGAAGGCATCGTGGGTGCGCACGTCGAGGATGACGGGCGCCGTGGGCAGCCCGACGAGACGTGCGAGTTTGTCGACCGAAATGGTGCCGAACGCAGGCATGGGGCGCCCTCGCGAAAATGGGAAAGGGACGCGATCGTTCGGCTGACGCCTGGTGGGGACATCGCTCTCCCCATGGGGCCCATGATGGGCGCCCCGCTTCGGAAGATCAAGCCGGTCGCGGCCCGTCAGATCGTCTCGATGAGGTCGATGCCGACCCGGATCGCCGCCAGGGCGGCGGCGGCCGCGGTGGCGAGCGCGGCCCGCGAATTGAGGATCTGCGTGCGGTTGAGCGCCGTCACGATGCGGTTTATGTCGGCGGCGTCGAGCGTCTCCCGCAGCGAGATCCGTCGCACCCGCTGCCGGCTCGCGCGCCACCAGAACCAGGACGACGCGAGCGTGGCGGCGATGATCCCGCAATCGAGGACCTGGACGGCGAGGGAGGACGACGGCATCGGGAAAGCCTCGAGGTTCGACCGCGACCGTTCGCACCTACCGTGGCGGGCTCTTCCACGCAACGGTGCTTGAACTCGGGCGTGCCGCTCCCTACCTCGCGGTCAACCCGGTGGTCCGGGCCCCTCTGGTGGAAGCCTAGGTCGGCGCTTCCGCGATGTCGGACCCTTCTTCGAGTCGCGCGCCGACCCGTGAAGGATCCATGAGTTCCTCCGTCCTCTTCGTGGATTGGCTCGGCAAGCCGCTCTGGATGTGGCTCGCCTTCCTGGCCATCGTGATCGTCCTTCTGGCGCTCGATCTCGGCGTGCTCAACCGCAAGGCCAAGGAGATCGAGGTCCGCCGGAGCCTCGTCCTGTCCGCCGTCTACATCGGCCTCGGCCTCGCGTTCGGCGGCTGGGTCTGGTGGTACCTCGGGGCGGACTCCGGCATCGCCTACATGACCGGCTTCGCGGTCGAGAAGGCGCTCGCGATGGACAACGTCTTCGTCATCGCGATGATCTTCGCCTTCTTCGCCGTGCCGCGCCATCTGCAGCACAGGGTGCTGTTCTGGGGCATCCTCGGCGTGATCGTGCTGCGGGCGATCATGATCGGCCTCGGCGCCGCGATCGTCTCCGAATTCTCCTGGGTGCTCTACGTCTTCGCGCTCTTCCTGATCGCCACCGGCGTCAAGATGATCGTGTTCGCCGACAAGACCCACGATGTCGGCGCCAATCCGGTCCTGAAGCTCTGCCGGCGCTGGTTCAACGTGACCGACGGCCTCGAGGGCGAGCGCTTCTTCGTGCGCAAGCCGCACCCCGCGACCGGCAGGGTCGTCGTCTTCGTGACGCCGCTGTTCCTGGCGCTCGTCATGATCGAGATCGCCGACCTGATCTTCGCGGTCGACAGCGTTCCGGCCATTTTCGCGATCACGACCGATCCCTTCATCGTCTACACGTCGAACATCTTCGCCATTCTCGGCCTGCGCGCCCTCTATTTCGCGCTCGCCGCCATGGTGCACCGCTTCGCATACCTGAAGTACGCGCTCGCCGCGGTGCTCATCTTCATCGGGTCGAAGGTGTTCCTCGCCGACCTCATGGGGCTCGACAAGTTCCCGCCGGTGGCGTCGCTCGCCATCACGTTCGGCCTGCTCGCCGGCGGTGTGGTGTGGAGCCTCGTGAAGACCCGCGACGCCGCCCGGCGCGCCGCGACCTGATCCCCTCGAAACCGAAGGAGAAATCCATGATCCAGGACATGCTCGTGTCGATCTTCGTGGCCCTCGTGGTCGATCCCGCCATGGCCGAGATCCGGTCGGACCTCGAGGCCGCGAAGGCGCCGGCCGCCGTCATGGCGCAGGTCTCGGACTGCGTGACCGGCGCCGGCCCGGCGCTCGCCCGGAAGGCCTGGGACGATCCCTGGTGGGGCGTCGAGACCGCGATCGGCGTGGCCGCGGGGTTCACCGAGGCCGAGACGGCGCTCCGCGCGGCCTCGCCCGCCTGCGCGGCCGCGATCGACGCGGTCCGTCCGCTGCTCCAAAACGACGTATGATCGTCCGGAGGCGCCAGCCCCGAATTGGTCGAGACGCCGAGGCCCCGGCACCACCGCGCCGGGGTCTCGGCATGGGGCCCGCTCCCGGGCTTGCCCCGAGTGGCGGTCCGCGGCGTTGCATGATCAACATGCCGCATCGGGACTGCCGCCGCTGACCGTAGTCGGCTAGTTTGCCCGGACAATCAGAGGGGAGACGTCATGGCGACACGGTTCGATTTCGAGGGCCAGGTGGCGGTGGTGACCGGCGGGGCGCAGGGGATCGGCCGCGCCGTGGTCGAGCGGCTCCTGGACGACGGGGCGCGCGTGGCGATTTGGGACCTCGACGTGGAACTGGCCGCGGAGACTGCGGCCGAGCTCGGCGACGACGGCGACATCGCGCCCGTGAAGGTGGACATCTCCAACTGGGCCTCCGTGCAGGCCGCGCGCGATGCCACGCTGGCGCGCTTCGGCCAGGTCGACATCCTGGTCAACAACGCCGGGATCGCCGGGGCCAACGCCAAGGTCTGGGACTATCCGATCGAGGAATGGCAGCGGATCTTCCGCATCAACACCGAGGGCACGTTCTTCTGCTGCCGGGCGCTGGTGCCGCAGATGATGGAGCGCAACTACGGGCGGATCGCCAACGTGGCCTCCATCGCCGGCAAGGAGGGCAACCCCAACGCCTCGGCCTACTCGGCCTCGAAGGCGGCCGTGATCGCGCTGACGAAGTCGCTCGGCAAGGAGCTCGCCGATTACGACATCGCGGTCAACTGCCTGACCCCGGCCGCCGCCAAGACCGCCATCTTCTCGCAGATGTCGGAGGAGCATATCGCCTTCATGCTGGCCAAGATCCCGCGCGGGCGCTTCGTGGCGGTCGAGGAGGTGGCGGCGACGATCGCCTTCATGGTCTCGCGCGAGTGCTCCTTCACCACGGGCGCGGTCTTCGACGTCTCGGGCGGGCGGGCGACCTATTGAGCCTGGCTGCCGAGGAGCCGGAGGACGCCCTCGCGCTCGCCGCCGCGGCGCGGCGGGAGCGGGCCCGCCGGCTCAAGGGAATCGGGTTCATGTGCCTGGCGGTCGCGCTCTTCTCCGTGCTCGACGGCTCGGCGAAGTGGCTGGGGCGCGACCTGCCGGCCCTGCAGATCACCTTCGCGCGCTACGCGGTGGCGCTCGTGCTCATCGTGGTCGCGCTCAATCCGCTCACGGTGGAGCGGGCCTGGAGCACGCGCCGGCCGTGGATGCAGGGCGCGCGCGGGCTGGCGCTGTTCGGCTCGACCATGTTCAATTTCATGGCGATCCGCACCCTCCAGCTCTCGGAGGCGATGTCGATCATCTTCGCGACGCCGTTCCTGATCGCCGCCCTGTCCGGGCCGATCCTCGGCGAGCGGTCGGACTGGCGGCGCTGGGTGGCGATCGCGGTCGGCTTCACGGGCGTGCTGATCGTCACCCGGCCGGGCGCCGAGGGCGTCAATCCCGGCGTGTTCTGGTCGGTCGCCGGCGTGTGCTGCTACGCCGTCTACGCGATCCTCACGCGCATCCTCACCCGGGTGGACTCGACCGCCAGCATGCTGGTGATCTCCGCGCTGATCCCGACGGTCGTACTGGCGCCCCTCATGCCGGCGACCTGGGTCTGGCCGAAGGACCTCCTCACCTGGACCGTCATGCCGGTGCTCGGGATCACCGGGGCGGTCGGGCACTTCTTCCTCATCAAGGCCTACGCGCAAGCGCCGGCGCCGGTGGTGGCACCCTTCATCTACACGCAGATCGTCTGGTCGACGCTCATCGGCTTCGTGGTCTTCGCCGAGATACCGGTCCTCAACACCATCGTGGGCGCCGGCGTGGTGATCGGCAGCGGGCTCTACCTGATCTGGCGCGAGACCGGCGCGAAGGCTTAAGCCGCGCTCAGGCCGACACGTAGGAGAGGATCAGGTCGACCACGTGGCGCCGCCGCTCCTCCCGGGCCGCGGGCGCGTCGAAGTCGCGCCGGAAGATAGTCGAGAGCGTGTGGAGGTTGGAGAAGTAGAAATAGCCGGCGGCCGCAATCGAGATCCACGTCTGGAGCGGGTCCAGACCGGGCCGGAAGGCACCCTCGGCGGCGCCGCGCTCCAGGATGCGGGCGACGGCGGCGATGAGGGGCGAATGCATCTCGGCGATGCGCTTCGAGCGCTTGAGGTGGGCGGCCCGGTGCAGGTTCTCGTCGTTCAGGAGCTTGATGAAGCTGCGGTCCGCGACGAAGCCGTCGAAGGTGAGTTCGACCAGGCGGACCATCGCCTCGCGCGGTGCCAACTCGTCGACCGCGATGGCGCGCTCGCCCGACCGGGTCCGCTCGTAGGCGTGCTCCAGGACGGCGAGATAAAGGTTCTCCTTGCTTTGGAAGTACTGGTAGATCGAGCGCTTGTTGGCGGCGGCGCGCGCGGCGATGCGATCCATCCGGCCACCGCCGAAGCCGTGTTCGGCGAACTCCGCATAGGCGGCCTCAAGGATGGCGGCCGCGGTGGCGGCGCTGTCGTAGCGGCGCCGCCTGGGGCGGCCGGCTCCGGTCGGCACGGCGTCGTTCATGGGGCGGAGGCGCTCCGCGGCCGGCGCCGGAAGGCGCGGGCGACCAGCGCGCGCACCTGCGGGACGGCGCCGAGGATCAGCAGGAGCGTCAATCCCCACAGGACCGCGCTGATGGGCCGGGTGAAGAAGATCGAGACGTCGCCGTCGGCCAGCGTCAGGGCCCGGCGCAGGTTCTTGTCGAGAATGTCGCCGAGGATCACTCCCAGGACCAGGGGCGCCATCGGGTACTTCATCTCGCGCAGCACGAATCCGACGAGGCCGAAGCCGACCATCACCCAGACGTCGAAGAGACGCTGGCTGATCGCGAAGGGGCCGATGACGCAGAGGACGAAGACGATCGGCATCATGACGTGGCGGGGCACGCGAAGCACGTAGAGGAGCGGGCGGGCGAGGGCGAGGCCGAGGAACGCCATGGCGAGGGTGGCGAGCACCAGCATGATGACGGTGCCGTACACGAACTCGGGCGCCTCCTGCATGATGAGCGGCCCGGGGCGGACGCCGTGGATGAACATGGCGGCGAGGAGCACCGCGGCGGGCGCCGAACCGGGGATGCCGAGGGTCAACACCGGGATGATGGCGCCCGGGATCGCGGCGTTGTTGCCGGTCTCGGCGGCGGTCAGGCCCTCGACCGATCCCTTGCCGAAGAGATGCGCCTCCTTGCTGGCGCGGCGCGCGGCGGCATAGGAGACCCAGGCGCCGATGTCCTCGCCGACGCCCGGGATGATGCCGATGCCTGTGCCGATCAGGCCGGAGCGGATGATGGTGCGCCAGTAGCGGGTAATATCGGAAAGGCGGGGCACCACCCGGTCGAGCTTCGTCGTGGCCAGCACCGCGGGGGGATCGCGCATGACGGTCAGCACTTCGGCGAGGCCGAAAACGCCGACCAGGACGGGGATGAGGTTGAAGCCGCCCGCGAGATCGGTGACGCCGTAGGAGAAGCGCTCGTAGGCGTGGATCGTCTCCTGGCCGACCATCGCGGCCAGAAGGCCGAGGATGCCGGCGATCCAGCCCTTCAGCGGGTCGTCGGCGGCGCACATCAGGCCGGCGATGACGATGCCGAAGACGGCGAGCCAGAAGAACTCGTAGCTTTGGAAGCGGAGCGCCAGTTCGGCCAGCGGCGGGGCGAGGAGCAGGAGGAAGACGATGCCGATCAGCGTGCCGATCGCCGAGGAGGTCGTGGCGATGCCCATGGCGAAGCCGGCCCGGCCCTGCTGGGCGAGCGGAAAGCCGTCCAGGGTGGTCGCCGCGTTGGCGGGGGTGCCGGGGATGTTGAGGAGGATGGCCGAGCGGCTGCCGCCGTAGATGGCGCCGACATAGACGCAGATGAGCACCAGGATCGCCTGGTTGGGCTCCATCGTGTAGGTCAGTGTCGTGAAGAGGGCGACGCCCATGGTCGCGGTCAGGCCGGGCAGGGCGCCGATGACGATGCCTATGAAGGTCGCGCCGAGCACGTTGAAGAGCGTCGCGAAGCTCGCGAAGGAGGCCAGGGCAGCGAGGAAGTGGTCGAGCTGCGAGGTCATCGGGGCCTCACGGCAGGCGCACGAGGAAGAGGGTTTCGAACAGGTAGATGACGCCCGCGGTGGCCGCCGCCGTTACGAGGCCGAAGACCGCGAGGCGCGCGAGGACGCCGGGCCGGCGCGGCTCAAGGCCGAAGACCGCCATGAAGGCGAAGACGTAGACGGCGGTCGCGGCCGCGTAGGGGATGCGACCGACGAGCAGGCAGGCGTAGACCAGGTTGAGCGCGAGGGCCACGAGGAAGCGGCGGCGGGCGTCGCCCTCGCCGAAGATGCGGACCGGGCGGGCCGCCGGGGCGGCCCGGACCTCCTTGGCGGCTCTCAGCGCCAGGACGACGCCGAGAACCGCCAGGGCGGCGCCGAGCACGCCGGGGACGATGCCGGGGGCGGTCCAGGGGTCGATGCCGCGCTCCTCGAGCCGCGGCATGCGCCAGGACTCCTCGGCGGTGGCGAGGCCGAGAAGGGCGAGCGCCAGCCCGGTCCAAAGGTCGTGGCGGGCGAGGGTCGGCTTGTCGGGGTCGGACATGGTGGCCTCGGCAGGGCGGGCCCTCCCGGCGATACCGGGCGGGCGCTGCTTCAGGCGGGGGCGGGGCGACGATCCGGCGAGCGTCGCCCGTTCGGCTTCGGTCAGGGCTTCTCGATTCCGATCGAGGCGGGGTCGATCTTCGACTGCTTGCGGTCGACGAGCGCCCAGGCGGCGATCTGGATCGCGGGCATGACGGCCTTGCGGGCCTCCTCGCCCGACAGGACGGCGACGATCGCACCGCGGCTCTCGGCGTATTTGGCGAGGGCCTCCGACTTCGGCATGACCTCTTTCCAGATCCTGTCGAGCGTGTCGGTCACCTCCTTGGGGGCGCCCTTCGGCACGAAGATGCCGAAGTAGTTGTCCGCCAGCTTGAAGTCCGCCTTGAACTTGGTGACCGGGTCGATCGGCGGCACGCCCTCCAGGGCGAGCGGGCGGGCGGAAAGGACCGCCAGGCCGCGCAGCTTGCCGGCGCGGATCATCTCGGCCTGCTCGACGCCGAGCTGGGTGGTGGCATCGGTCTCGCCGCCCGCGGTGGCGATCACGGCGGGGTTGCCGCCGTCATAGGTGATCTGCTTGGCCTCGACGCCGAAGGCCGTCTGGAGCTGGCGCAGGCCGTCGCCGCCCGAGGAGGTGATGCCCGCGGTCGCCACCTTCAGCGACCCCGGCTTGTCCTTCATGGCCTGGATCAGGTCGGGCAGGGTCTTGAAGGGCGTCGAAGCGTTGACGCCGATCACCGAGGCGTTCACCACGGCCAGGTAGAGGTGCCAGTCCTCGATGCGGGTGTCGAGGGCGCCCGAGACCGCGTAGGTTCCGAGATCCTTGGCGGCGCCCGAGGCGATGGTCAGGCCGTCCTTGGGGGCGTCCAGCACCGACTTGGTGCCGATCGCGCCGGAGGCACCCGGCTGGTTCACGACCACGACCTTCTGGCCGAGCGCCTTCTCGACCTCCTGGGCGACGACCCGGACCACCTGGTCGGTCGACCCGCCCGCGCCCCAGGGCACGATGACCGTGATGGGCTTCTCGGGCTTCCACTGGGCGGCGGCGGGGCCCGCGAGAAGGCCGAACGCCATCGTGCCGGCCGCGAGGCCGCGCCAAATCCCTTGCCTCTCCATGGTCTTCCTCCGTGCGCGGGCTCGTTCGGCGGCCCGCCTTCATGGACCCGGTCTGGTGGCCGGGATCGGGTCCATGCAAGGCCCGAGGGAGGAGGTTGTCAAGATGTAACCGAATGGTTCCTGACAGAAGCGTGACCGTGAATGCATATGCCGCGACCGCGTCGGCGGCCGGGATCCGCGGCGGCCGGGCCCTCGCTCACTTCGCCCAGGTGCCGCCGAGCTCGTCCTCGATATGGACCCGGATGATCTCGTCGAAGGTCTTCTCGGCCTTGAACCCGAGGGATTGCGCGCGCGAGGCGTCGAAATTGCGCGGCCAGCCGGCGACGATGCCGCGGATGGTGGCGTCCGGCTCGCGGCGGATCCGGGCGACGACGGAGTCGCCGGCGACGCGGCGCAGCGCCTCGATCTGCTCGCCGACGGTCACGGACAGGCCGGGCATGCTGAGGTTGCGGCGCCAGCCGAGCGCGGCGGTGTCCATCGTGGCGGCGTGGATCAGGAAGCCGACGGCGGAGCGGGGCGACGCATGCCAGTGGCGGACGTCCTCGTCGACGGGCAGGACGGCCTCCTGTCCGGCGAGCGGCTCGCGGATGATGTTCGAGAAGAAGCCGGAGGCGGCCTTGTTGGGCTTGCCGGGCCGGACGCAGATGGTCGGCAGGCGGATGCCGACGCCGTCGAAGAAGCCGCGGCGGGAGTAGTCGGAGAGGAGCAGTTCGCCGATCGCCTTCTGGGTGCCGTAGGAGGTCAGCGGCGTCGTGAAGAACTCGTCGCCGATCGCGTCCGGGAAGGGGGCGCCGAAGACGGCGATGGACGAGGTGAAGACCAGGCGCGGCTTGTAGCCGTTGCCGATTCGGCGGACGGCGTCGAACAGGAAGCGGGTGCCGTCGAGGTTGATGCGGTAGCCCTTCTCGAAGTCCGCCTCCGCCTCGCCCGACACGATCGCGGCGAGATGGAAGATGACCGAAGGCCGCGCCGCCACCAGGCGCTCGGCCTCGCCGGGGGCGGAGAGGTCGCCCTGAAGCGTCACGATGGGGAACGGAGCCTCGGGCCGGTCCGGCACGACGACGTCCGTGAGCGTCATGGCGGTGATCCGCTCGCCGCCGAGCGCGCCGTTCTCGAGGAGCCGGTCGGTCAGCTTGCGGCCGACCATGCCGGCGGCACCGATGATCAGGATATGCATGGGAATGGGTCCTCGTGCTTGCAGTCAGGTGCGGTCGCGGGACCAGTCCTGGATGGAGATCCCGCCGGTCTCGTCGATCGATACCACCTGGTTGACGATCTCGGCCCTGGCTTCGACGAAGTCGAGCAAAGCGACAAAGAGCTGGTTCTGCTTCGGGCCGGATACGACCGGCAGAACGAGGAGCAGCCCCGGATGTAGCTCCAGCCCTCGATAGATCTTCAGGAAATCTCGCGCATTGTTGGTTACGACAATGTAGTCGCGCTCCAGGGCGATGCGCATAACATCTCGGTCGCTGGCGGCGGAGCGACCGAGCCAGACCACGTGCACGGAATCGTAGCCACGGGCCCGAGCCGTTTCGGCCAGGAGAGGCGACAGACACTCGTCCACGAGGAAGCGATTCATCGGGATTGTTCGTCGGGGGTCAGGGACAAGCCCTGGTCCAGAGCCCACGTGCGAACCACCTCGATCCCGTCCACCGGAAGACCGGGGTAGTGACGGAAGATGTCGGCGTCTGCAAGGCCGGCCCGGATCTGGGCCACGATGGCATCCGCCGGGATGCGGGTGCCCGCGATGCAGGGTCGCCCGCCCATGATCTCGGGGTTGGAGACGATCTCGGCCGGGAGTTGCGGATAGCGTGCGCGAGGAAAAGCCATGACGTGCGGTCCTCCCGAATGGGACAGCATAGTTCGGCATCCGGCCGAGCACCAAGCCTCAGAGCGCGAAGCCGCCGTCGGCGAGGTGGATCTGGCCGGTGGTGTAGCTCGCCTCGTCGGAGGCGAGGTAGACGGCCAGCATGGCGATCTCCTCCGGCTTGCCCAGGCGACCCATGGGCTGGCGGTCGACGAAGGCCTGGCGGACGCTCTCCACGGGCTGGCCGGTGGTCCTGGCGAGCGTGGCGATGCGGTCGTCGAGGGACGGGCTCTCGATGGTGCCCGGGCAGATCGCGTTGGCCCGGATGCCGCGCTTGATGTAGTCGGCCGCGACCGCCTTGGTCAGTCCGATCACGGCGGCCTTGGTGGCCCCGTAGACGTAGCGGTTCGGGATGCCGCGCACCGAGCCGGCGCCGGACGCGATGTTGACGATGGACCCGGCGCCCTTGTCCAGCATTCCCGGCAGGAAGGCCCGGATCGTCCGGTGCATCGACTTGACGTTCAGGTCGAAGGAGAAGTCCCAGTCGTGCTCGGAGCAGTCGAGGATCGTGCCGTGGTGCACGAAGCCGGCGCAGTTGAACAGGATGTCGACCGGCCCGACGGCCTCGGCGGTGGCCGCGACCGCGGCGGTCGAGAGGACGTCGAGCGGCTGGACCTCGGCGACCCCGTGGTCCTTCAGGTCGGCGATCTTGGCGAGATCGAGGTCGGTGGCGATCACGTGGGCGCCCTCGCGCGCGAACGCGATGGCGGTCGCCCGGCCGATGCCGGCCCCCGCGGCCGTGCAGAAGGCTCGCTTGCCCTGAAGTCGTCCCGCCATGTCGTCCTCTCCTGCTACCATGTTACGGATTGTGGTCGTCTTCTTAGGCCGGAACGGGCCTGCGGGGAAGCCGGCCCGCCTGCATTCCTCCGATGAATGTCGCGCCTCTCAGGACGCGCCGGCGCCCGTGAGGGACCCGAGGGAGCGCCTCTGGCGGCCCTCGGGGTCGAAGTTCTCCGGCGAGAGCCAGGACTCGAAGGCCGGCTTCAGGGCCGGCCATTCCCGGTCCAGGATGGAGAACCAGGCGGTGTCGCGATTGCGGCCCTTGACGATCATGTGCTGACGGAAGACGCCCTCGGGGGTGAAGCCGAAGCGGCGGGCGGCGCGCTTGGAGGGCTCGTTGCCGTTGTCGCATTTCCATTCGAAGCGCCGGTAGCCGAGCTCGTCGAACACATAGGCCATCAGGAGGAAGATCGCCTCGGTGGCGATCGGGGTGCGTTGGAGGGACGGCGAGAAGAAGATGTGGCCGACCTCGATCACCCCTTGGGCCGGCCTGATCTCCATCAGGGTGGCGCAGCCGAGCGCCCGCCCCGTCGACCGGTCGACGACGGCGAAGTAGAGCGGGTCCGAGAGGGTGTCGCGGGTGGCGAGCCAGACCAGGAAGGCGGCCTCGTCGGCGAAGGGACCGTAGCCGAGGTAGGTCCAGATCTCGGGGCGGTCCACCCCCGCGGCCCAGATGTCCGGGCCGTGGCGGGCGGCGTCGAGCGGTTCGATGCGCGCGAAGCGGCCCTCGCGGACGACGCGTTCGGGCGGGCGGGCGGGGCGGGGGGCGGTCATCGGGGTCTCCAGCTGCGGCGGCGCGGACGGATCAGCGGGCGAGGTCCTCCAGCCCGGCGAAGAGATCGAGCGCCTCGGGGTTGGCGAGCGCCTCCTTGTTCTTCACCGGCCGGCCGTGCACCACCTCGCGCACGGCGAGTTCGACGATCTTGCCGGACTTGGTGCGCGGGATGTCGGCGACGGACAGGATCTTCGCCGGCACGTGGCGCGGGCTGGCGCCGGTGCGGATCTTCGTCCGGATCCGGCCGGCAAGCGCCTCGTCAAGAACGATCCCGGGCTTCAGGCGGACGAAGAGGACGATGCGGACGTCGCCCTGCCAGTCCTGGCCGATGGCGAGCGCCTCGACGACTTCAGGGATCTGCTCGACCTGGGCGTAGATCTCGGCCGTGCCGATGCGCACGCCGCCGGGGTTGAGGGTCGCGTCCGACCGGCCGTGGATGATCATGCCGCCGTGCGGGGTCCATTCGGCGAAGTCGCCGTGACACCAGACGTTCGGGAAGCGCTCGAAATAGGCGGCGCGGTACTTCGCGCCGGTCGGGTCGTTCCAGAACATGACGGGCATGGACGGGAAGGCCCGGGTGCAGACGAGCTCGCCCTTCTCGCCACGCACCGGCCGGCCCCCGTCGTCGAAGACGTCGACCGCAAGCCCCAGGCCGGGGCCCTGGATCTCGCCCTTGAACACGGGCTTCTCCGGGATGCCGAGGACGAAGCAGGAGACGATGTCGGTGCCGCCCGAGATGGAGGCGAGGTGCACGTCGCGCCGGATGGCGTCGTAGACATACTGGAAGCTCTCCGGCGCCAGCGGCGAGCCGGTCGAGCAGATCATGCGCAGGGCCGAGAGGTCGTGGGTCAGCGCGGGCTTCAGGCCCTCCTTGGCGATCGAGTCGATGTATTTCGCCGATGTGCCGAAGAGGGTGACTGCCTCCGCCTGGGCGTAGTCCCAGAGGACGGCCGGGGAGGGGGCGAAGGGGGACCCGTCGAAAAGCACGAGTGTCGCCTCGGAGGCGAGGGCGGAGACGAGCCAGTTCCACATCATCCAGCCGAGCGTGGTGAAGTAGAAGACGCGATCGCCCGGGCGGACGTCGGCGTGCAGGCGGTGCTCCTTGAGATGCTGCAGGAGTGTGCCGCCGACGCCGTGCACGATGCACTTCGGCACCCCGGTGGTCCCCGAGGAGAAGAGGATGTAGAGCGGCTGGTCGAAGGGCACCCGCTCGAAGCGGAGGGGCGCGGGCGCGAAGGGCGCCACGAAGGCGTCCATGGCGACCGCATGGGGGATCCGCCCGGCGGTTTCTCCGGCGCGGCCGAGGACCGGGGCGACCACGATTCGCCGGACGCTCGGCAGTTCGGCCGCTACGGCCCGGACCTTGTCGCCGACGTCGATCTCCTTGCCGCCGTACCAGTAGCCGTCGCAGACCACGAAGACCTTCGGCTCGATCTGGCCGAAGCGGTCGAGCACGCCGCGCTCGCCGAAGTCGGGAGAGCAGGAGGACCAGGTCGCCCCGAGGGAGGCCACCGCCAGCACGAAGGCGACCGCCTCCGGCCCGTTCGGCAGCATGGCGGCGACGCGGTCGCCGACCCCGACGCCCTCCGCGGCCAACGCCTGCTGAAGTCGCGAGACGAGGTCGCCCAACTCCTTCCAGGTCAGCCGCCCGGCGCGGCGATCCTCGGCCCGGTAGAGAATGGCGGTGGTGTCGTCGGCGCGGCGAAGCAGGTTTTCGGCGAAGTTCAGGCGGGCCTCGGGGAAGAAGCGGGCGCCCGGCATGCGGTCGCCGTCCTCGAGGCGGACGGAACCCTTGTCGCCGATCACCCCGCAGGCGTCCCAGACGAGGTCCCAGAAGCCGCCCCTGTTCTCGATCGACCAGGCATGGAGCGCGTCGTAGTCGGCGAGCGGACGGCCGGCGCGTGCGACCGCCTCGGCCTTGAAGCGGGCATAGGCCGAGCCGGCGAGGCGCCCCGCGTCGGGGGTCCACAGCGGACCGGCGTCCGCGGGCGGTTCGGGCGTGTTGGTCATGGTCGTCTCCCTCACGCCGTCCTCATAGCGCGGGCCGGCGGTGAAGACTACGGACCGTTGGGCCCGATTTGCCAAACGGCCTTGCTTCAGGCACCCTTCCTCGTTATCGACGCGGGCACGGCGTTGACATCCGGCGCTCGGGGGCGGCGGAGGTTCGAACCAGAGTCGGGTTTCACGGCGGAGCCTTCGCCTCTGCCGCAGATCACTCACGGGGACGAATGAAGAGGCTCCTGTTCGGACTGGCCTTTGCGGGCGGCTTTGCGGCGAGCCTCGCGGCCACCAAGCATCTGGTGCCAGCCGACGTGGTCCGGTCCGAGTTGGCGCGCACCCTGTCAGGCCTCGCCGGGACATCGGTGGCGCTGTCGGGCGACGCCGACGTGTCCGTCTTCCCCGTCCTCAAGGTTCGATTCCGGGATCTGGCGGTCGATCGCGCCGACGGCGGCGGGCGGCTGGCGTCCATGCGCGAGCTCGCCGCCCGGCTCGATGTCCTTCCCCTTCTGATCGGGCGCGTTTCGGTGAGCGAAATCGCCCTGACGGCGCCGAGCCTGCGGCTCGATCGCGCCCTGTCCCTCGACGGATTGGCACCCGCCAAGGCCGGGCTCGCGGCCCTCGAACCGCTGCGCCTCACGGTCGAAGACGGCACGCTGGAGATCGCCGATCCGGAAACCGGCCGGCGCGAGAGCCTGGAGGGCGTGAACGCCTCCTTCATGTGGCCGCGGCTGGCGAGCGGCGCCTCGCTGGAGACCACCTTCCGCTGGCGCGGCGAGCCGGTCGCGGTGGCGCTCCAGGGCATCGGGCCGCGCGCGCTCGCCGAGGGCACGCCGGGGTCGGCGACCTTCACGCTGACATCGGCCCCGCTCAGGGTCGCCTTCGACGGCAAGGGGCTCCTGCTCGACCGCCTGCAGCTCGACGGCGTGTTGCGGGTCTCGGCGGCGGATCTCGGCCGTGCGGCAGCCTGGCTGGGACGACCGGCGGGCAGTCCGGGCGCCTTCAGGGACTTCTCCCTCGACGGGCGCATGCGTTCGCTCGGGCTGGCCGCGACGGTGTCGGACGCCCGATTCGGGCTCGACGGCAACAGCGGCGACGGCGTCCTGTCGGTCCGGCTCGACGCGCCGCGACCGCAACTGCGCGGCACGCTGGCCTTCGAGAGCTTCGACGTCGGACCCTATATGGCGGCCTTCGCGGGCGGCCGGTGGCGGGGGCTCGGCCTCGACCAGGAACGGCTCTCCGGCGTTGACCTCGACCTCAGGCTCTCCACGTCCTTGCTCAGGGCGGGGGGCCAGGAGGCCGACAAGGTGGCAGCGACCCTGCTCGCCAAGGACGGTCGCTTCGATGCGGAGGTCGGCGAAGCGTCGGCCTTCGGCGGGTCCCTCCGTCTCGTGCTGCGCGGGGAGGCGAAGCCCGAGGGCCTGCGGGTCGCCGGGCGGCTGACCGGGGCCGACCTGATGGCGGGCCGTCTCGCCGCGGCGCTCGGATTGCCGGCGATCGAGGACGGGCGGCTCGCGGTCTCCACTGAGGGCGAGGCGCTCGGGGCCACGCTCGGCGGCCTGGTCGACGCCTTCTCGGGCCGCTTCCACGCCGAGGCGCGGCATGTCGTGCTCCGGAGCGCGGATGCAGCCGCGGTGGGCGGCGCCCGGGTGCAGACGATCGCCTTCTCGACGCCGCGGACCGGCCGGCCCCAGGTGTTCGACAAGGCGGTGGCGGACGCGATCGTGCTCGACCGGGTGGCGCACGTGCACCGGCTCGAGGCGGACAGCGCGGCGCTCTCGGCGCGGCTGACCGGCGAGGCGTCGCTCGCCACCGGCAGCCTGTCGCTCTCCGGCCAGATGACGATGCCCGAGCAGGCGGGCGACATCCGCAGCGGGCCGCCACGCCGCGCCGTCCCGGTGCGCATCGGCGGGACGCTCGCCAAGCCGGTGACCGTCTCGACCGGAAGCGGGGCGCAGCCCGCGATCCCGAACGAGTGGCCGGGCCGCTAGCGTTCCGCGCGCCGCCCGTCGCTCGTGTGCCGGTCTGATAACCGCGCAAACGCCCCGCATTGTCCGTCGGTCAGCCGGCCGCAGCGAGCCGCTCCGCCTTCTCGCGCTCCATTTCCTGTCGCTTGGTCAGGATCGAGGCGATGACGACCGCCACGGTGACGACCGCGATCATGATCGTCGAAACGGCGTTGATCTCGGGCTTCACGCCCAGGCGGACATCCGAGTAGATCTTCATCGGCAGGGTGGTGGCACCCGGGCCGGACGCGAAGCTGGCGATGACGAGATCGTCGAGCGACAGCGTGAAGGCGAGCATCCACCCCGACACGACCGCCGGCATGATGAGCGGAAGGGTGATGCGGAAGAAGGTCCGGACAGGCGGGCAGCCGAGGTCCATGGCCGCCTCCTCCAGGCTCCGGTCGAAGGTCACCAGCCGGGACTGCACGACTACGGCGACGAAGCACATCGTGAAGGTCGTGTGGGCGAGCAGGATCGTGGTGAAGCCGCGGTCGAAGTCGACGGCGACGAACAAGAGCAGGAGCGCCAGGCCGGTGATCACCTCGGGCATGACGAGCGGCGCGAAGACCATGCCGGAGAAGAGCAGGCGGCCGGGGAAGCGGCCGTAGCGGGTCAGCACGATGGCCGCGAGTGTGCCGAGGACGGTCGCCAGCGTGGCGGACAGGAAGGCGACCCGCAGCGAGACCCAGGCCGCGTTCATCAGCTGCTCGTTCTGGAAGACCTCGCCGTACCACTTGGTCGACCAGCCGACCCAGACCGCGACGTTCCGCCCCTCGTTGAAGGAGTAGATCACGAGGAGGAGGATCGGGATGTACAGGAAGGCGAAGCCGAAGGTCAGCGAGACGGCGTTGAACAGCGTGAAGCGTCTCATCGGCCCGCCTCCTGCAGCTTCGCCTGGTTGTGCTGGAAGATCACGATGGGAACGACCAGGAAGATCAGCAGCGTGACCGCCACGGCGGAGGCCGCGGGCCAGTCGCGGTTGTTGAAGAACTCCTCCCAGAGCGTCTTGCCGATCATCACGGTGTCGGAGCCGCCGAGCAGGTCCGGGATGACGAACTCGCCGACGGCGGGGATGAAGACCAGGAACGAGCCGGCGACGACGCCCGGCAGGGAGAGCGGGAAGGTGATGCGCCAGAAGGTCTGGAGGGGCGTGCAGCCGAGGTCCTGCGCGGCCTCCAGCAGGGTCTCGTCCATCTTCTCGAGCGCCGCGTAGAGCGGCAGGACCATGAAGGGGAGGTAGGAGTACACGATGCCGATGTAGACCGCGGTATTGGTCGACAGGATGGCGAGCGGCTCGTCGATGAGGCCGAGCTTCAGGAGGAACTGGTTGAGCAGGCCCTCCTGGGACAGGATCCCGATCCAGGCGTAGACGCGGATCAGGAAGGACGTCCAGAAGGGCAGGATGATGAACATCAGCAGGGTCGGGCGGATCGCCTTCGGGGCGCGCGCCATCGCGTAGGCGATCGGATAGCCGATCAGCAGCATGAGCAGGGTAGAGATGCCGGCGATGAAGAGGCTCGACCCGTAGGATTCGACGTAGATGCTCTCCTGGACCAGCCGGCGGTAGTTGTCGGCGGTGAATTCGGACGCCTTCTCGAACAGGTCCGCGAGGCCGTCGATCACAGGGGTGTAGGGCGGCTGGGCGATCTCGGTCGTGGAGAGCGAGATCTTCAGGACGATGAAGAAGGGCACCAGGAAGAAGACCAGGAGCCAGGCGTAGGGCACGGCCGCGACGGCGAAGCGGCCCCAGCTGCGGTTGGTGGCGGCCATGGCGACCCTCACTTCGTCAGGAGAATGCCGGCGTCGCGCGACCAGGACAGCCAGACCTTATCGTCCCACGTGATGGGGCGGTCGATGAGGCGGCTGGTATTGGCGACGGTGGCGCGGACGGTCGGGCCCGAGTCGAGCTTCACGTGGTAGATCGAGGTGTCGCCGATGTAGCCGATGTCCCAGACGGTACCGGCGGCGACGTTCGACAAGGTCGCGGGCGGCGGGTCGTGGGAGATGCGGACCTTCTCCGGCCGGATCGCGAACCAGGCGGTGGTGCCGGCCGCGATGGGAGCGTCGTCTTCCACCTCTATGGGCGCCTGGACGGCCGAGGCGGCGAGCCGCACCAGCGTGCCGTCCCGGGCCGCGACCGTGCCCTCCAGGATGTTGATGTCGCCGATGAAGTCGGCCACGTAGCGGGAGTTGGGCTGCTCGTAGATCTCCGAGGGCGTGGCGACCTGGATCAGCTTGCCGTGGTCCATGACGGCGATACGGTCCGCAACCGTCATGGCCTCCTCCTGGTCGTGAGTGACGATCAGGAAGGTCATTCCGAGCTTCATCTGCAGGTCGGTCAGCTCGAACTGGGTCTCCTCGCGCAGCTTCTTGTCGAGCGCGCCGAGGGGTTCGTCGAGGAGCAGGACCTTGGGCTTCTTGGCGATCGAGCGGGCGAGCGCCACGCGCTGGCGCTGGCCGCCGGAGAGCTGGTGGGGCTTGCGCTTGGCGAAAGGCTCGAGCTTGACGAGCTTCAACATCTCCTGGACGCGCGCCTCGATCTCGCCCTTGGGCAAGCGGTCCATCTCCAGCCCGAAGGCGATGTTCTTCTCCACCGTCATGTGCGGGAACAGCGCGTAGGACTGGAACATCATGTTGACGGGCAGCTTGTAGGGCGGGATCCCGACCACGCTCTCGCCGCCGAGCAGGATGTCGCCCGAGGTCGGCATGTCGAAGCCGCCGAGCATGCGCATCAGGGTGGTCTTGCCGCAGCCGGAGGGGCCGAGGAGCGCGAAGAACTCGCGCTCGTAGATGCCGAGCGTGACGTCGTCGACCGCGGTGAAGTCGCCGAAGCGCTTGACCACGTTCCGATACTCGATCAGGGGCTTCGCGGCCGGGTCGTTCCAGGGCGCGAACTTGCGCCTGACCGGGCCGAGCGTCTTCGCCATGGTGAGCCTCTGCGGAAGAAGGGGCCGAAAGAAAGAACCCGGCGCGGGCGCCGGGTTCGGAAGTCTTACTTGCGCTTCATGTCGCGCCACGTGTTCGTCAATTCGCGCTGCGTCTTCGTGTCGTTGGCGGTGAGGGTATAGAGCTTGGCGAGGACGTCGGGCGTCGGATAGATGCTCGGGTCCTCGAGGATCTCCTTGTTGACGAACTTCTGCGAGGCCAGGTTGCCGTTCGGATACTGGACGAAGTTCGTCGCCTTGGCGGCGACCTCGGGCCGGAGCATGTAGTTCAGGAAGATGTGGGCCTCCTCGACGTTCTTGGCGTCCTTCGGGATCGCCATGTTGTCGAACCACATGTAGGCGCCCTCCTTCGGGATCGCGTAGGCGATCTCGACGGCCTTGCTCAGGTCCTTCAGCTTCTTGTTGCGCTCCTCGGCGCGGGTCGAGGCCTGCTTGATGTCGCCGGACCAGCCCAGAACGAGGCAGATGTCGCCGTTGGCCAGCGCATTGATGTATTCCGAGGAGTGGAACTTGCGGATGTTCGGCCGGATCTTCTTGAAGTGCTCGGCGGCCTTCTTGAAATCCTCCGGGTTCTTGGAGTCCGGGTCTATGCCGAGATACTTCATCGCGGCCGGGATCATCTCATCGCTGGCGTCAAGCATCATGACGCCGCAGTCCTTGAATTTCGACACGATGGCGGGATCGAAGATCATGGCGAGGCTGTCGACGGGCGCATCGGGCATGCGCTCCTTGATCTTCTTGACGTTGTAGCCGATTCCGGTGGTGCCCCACATGTAGTTGATGGCGTGCTCGTTGCCGGCGTCGTACTTGGCCAGGCGGTTCATGATGTCCGGCCAGGTGTTGACGAGGTTCGGGAGCTTCGACTTGTCGAGCGGCTGGAACAGCCCTACCTTGATCTGGCGGGACAGGAAGGTCGCGGTGGGCACGACGATGTCGTAGCCGGACTTGCCGGCGAGCAGCTTCGTCTCGAGCAGGTCGTTCGAATCGAACGTGTCGTACTTGACCTTGATGCCGGTTTCCTTCGTGAAGTCCTCCAGGATCGACTCGTCGATGTAGTCGGACCAGTTGTAGATGTTGACCTGCCTCTGCTGGGCTTGCGAGGCGGCGGGCGCCAGCAGGCCGAGGGCCCCGGCGAGCCCGAGAAGAGACAGTGCCATCGCAGATTGTTTCATCGTCTTCGCACTCCCACGGTCGGATCCCTGACGGACCGCTCGGCCAAAGTATCAAGTTCACGCCGGCCCACAACGGTGCAGGCCCCGGTTCGGCACCCCCGCGGCCTCAGAGGTAGGTCAGGCGCTCCAGCGGGGTGATCTCGCTCTCGAAGGCCTTCACCTCGGCGCGCTTCAGGTGCGCCAGGAGGCTTCTGTATTCGAGACCGAAGGTCCGGCGGATGAAGTCCGAGCGCTCGAACAGCGTGATGGCGTCGTCCATGGCGTCGGGGAGCGGCGGGACCGGTTCCTCGTAGGCGTTGGTGACGACCGGGGGCGGCGGGGTCAGCTCGCGCTCCAGGCCGTCGAGCACGCCGGCGAGGACCCCGGCCAGGACCAGGTACGGGTTGGCGTCCGCGCCGGCGATGCGGTGCTCCAGCCGGCGGGCCTCGTCGGGCCCGGCCGGGATGCGCACGCCCACGGACCGGTTGTTGTAGCCCCAGGAGGCGGTGGTCGGGGCGTAGGAGCCCGGCTGCAGGCGGCGGTAGCCGTTCCAGGTCGGGACGAAGAGCAGGGTCGCGGCCTGCATGGTGTCGAGGAGCCCGGCGACGCAGTGGCCGAGGCGCTTCTCGCCCGTGACCGGGTCTGCGAAGACGTTGTGGCCGTGGCGGTCGAGCAGGCTAACATGCACGTGCAGCCCGTTGCCGGCGACCTCCATGAAGGGCTTGGCCATGAAGGTGGCCTTGAGCCCGTGCCGGCGCGCGACCTCGCAGACGAGGCGCTTCAGCATGACCGCGTCGTCGGCGGCCGCCAGGGCATCCGGGCGATGCTTGAGGTTGATCTCGAACTGGCCGGGTGCGGCCTCCGACACCATGGTGTCGAGCGGCAGACCCTGGGCCCGGCCGTGGCTCCAGATCTCGGAGAAGAGGCCGGAGAACTCGGAGAGGTCCGACATCGCGTACATGTTCTGCGGCACCGGGCCGGCCGTGGCGCGGTAGACCGGCGCGGGCATGCCGTTGGTCATGGGCGGCGCCTTCGGGTCGAGCAGGTAGAATTCCAGCTCGATGGCGCAGCAGGCCGTGTAGCCGGCGGCGGCGAGGCGGCCGACCACGCGGGCGAGCGCGTTGCGCGGGTCGCCGATGTAGGCCTCGCCGTGCTCGGTGTGCATGGTGAGGATGGCCTGGGCGGTGGGCCGGTCCGCCCAGGGGACGGGCCGCAGCGTGCCGGGCACGGCGCGGCAGTAGCCGTCGCGGTCGCCGGTCGTCACATGCAGGCCGGTCTCCATCACCTCGCGGCCCCAGACGTCCAGGCCGTAGAGCGAGAAGGGGAAGTTCACGCCGTCCTTGAAGGCCTTCTTGAGCGCCGTGGCGGGCGCCCACTTGCCGCGCAGGACGCCGTTCGAGTCCGTGATCAGGAACTCGATCGCCTCCAGGTCCGGATGGGCCGCCAGGAAGCGCTCCGCCTCGCCGGGCCCGGCGAGCGGCTCGCCCGCGACGGTCCCGCCCGCGGCGGCGCCCACGTCCATATGCCCCATGACGGCTCCGTTGTCGGCGCAGGGCTTGGCGGATCGGATCGGCGAGGATCCGGTGCGGCAGGCCCGAGCGGCATTGCATCCGGGCGAAAACGTGATCACATTGTCCGAGCGCTGTCAACGACGCAGGGACACAGCCGGGGAGAGATCGGCCAGGATGCCGCTGACATTGGACAAGACCGCGGTCGGACCCGGGTCGGGGCGGAGCCGCCCGCCCGAGAAGCCGAAGGGGCCCGGACCGTCCGGCGCCGAGCCCTCGGCCGCCGCGCCGATCCACGACCAGGTCTACGGCGCGCTGCGCGAGGCGCTGGTGACGGGGCGGATCGTGCCGGGCCGGGCCGTGACGCTACGCGGCCTCGCCGCCAATCTCGGGGTCTCGCCCATGCCGGTCCGCGAGGCGATCCGCCGGATCTCCGCGGAGGGCGGGCTGGTCGTGCAGGCAAACCGCCGCGTCTCGGTGCCGGACATGACGGCGGAGCGTTTCGACGAGCTGGTGCGCGCCCGCTCGCTCCTGGAGCCGGAAGCCGCCGCGAGGGCGCTGCCGCACATCGACGCCGCGCGCCTGAAGCGCATCGTCGAGGCTGACGACCAGATCGAGCAGGCGCTGCAGTCGGGCGACGTCGAAGGCTACATGGCGGCCAACCACCGGTTTCATTTCGAGATCTACCGCGCCGCACCGTCCACCGTTTTGGTGCCGATGATCGAGAGCCTCTGGCTGCGCTTCGGGCCCTTCATGCGGCGCGTCTACGGGCGCTACGGCACGGCCATCCTGATCGACCAGCACGAGCGCGCCATCGCGGCGATCCGGGGGGGCGACGAGGCGGGGCTGCGCGCGGCGATCCGGGCGGACATCCTCGACGGCATGAACGAGATCGGCGCGTCGGGCCTGGACCCCTGAGGCGGGGCCGGGCGCGGCGGTCCCCGCCCGGGGACGCCCTTGACGCCCAAGCTGTCGGCTGCGAAAATGTGATCACAAAATCTCCGGAAGCCGATCGTCATGTCGAAGAAGAAGAAGCAGCCCAAGTCCAGCGAATCCGTGCGGGGCGTCGCCTCGCCGGAGGCGGCGTCGTCGTGGCTGGACGCGCGCGGGCTCGACGACATCGAATGCGTGGTGCCAGACATGTCTGGCGTGGCGCGCGGCAAGATGATGCCGGTGCAGAAGTTCGTCGACGGGCCGACCATGTCGATCCCGGGCTCGATCTTCCTGCAGACCATCACGGGCGAATATCCGGACGAGGACGAGGTGTTCAAGTTCGACCCGGCGGACGGGGACATCCTGCTGGCGCCGGACTATTCCACCCTGGCGGTGGTGCCCTGGGCGTCGGATCCGACCGCGCAGATCATCCACGACGCCTATCATCGGGACGGGCGGCCGGTGGAGATCGCGCCGCGCCAGCTCCTCCGGCGCATCGTCGAGCTCTACGAGCACAAGGGCTGGAAGCCGATCGTCGCGCCGGAGATCGAATTCTACCTCGTCGAGCGCAACCAGGACCCGGACTATCCCCTGAAGCCGCCGGTCGGACGGTCGGGGCGGGCGGAAACAGGGCGGCAGTCCTATTCGATCGCGGCGGTCAACGAGTTCGACGCGCTGTTCGACGACATCTACGACTTCTCGGAGGCGCAGGGGCTCGAGATCGACACCCTGATCCACGAGGAGGGGGCCGCCCAGATGGAGATCAACCTCCTGCACGGCGACCCGCTCGCGCTGGCCGACCAGGTGTTCCTGTTCAAGCGCACGATCCGCGAGGCGGCGCTGCGCCACAACATGTATGCGACCTTCATGGCGAAGCCCATCGCCAACGAGCCCGGCTCGGCCATGCACATCCACCAGTCGGTCGTCGACGCCGAGACGGGGGACAACATCTTCTCCGGGCCGGAGGGCGGGCCGACGCGGGACTTCTTCGCCTTCATCGCCGGCCAGCAGCGCTACCTGCCGCATGTCATGTGCATGCTCGCGCCCTACGTGAACTCCTACCGGCGCCTGATGCGCAAGTCGGTGGCGCCGATCAACGTTCACTGGGGCTACGACAACCGCACGGTCGGGCTCCGCGTGCCCAACTCCTCGCCGGCGGCGCGGCGCGTCGAGAACCGGGTCCCGTCCTCGGACGCCAACCCCTACCTCGCCATCGCGGCCTCGCTCGCCTGCGGCTACATCGGGCTGACCGAGGGGCTGACGCCGGAGGAGCCGGTCGAGGGCTCGGCCTACACGCTCGCCTTCGGCCTGCCGCGCGGCCTCCTCGAGGCGGTCGCGCTGTTCGAGGAGTGCGAAGAACTGACGGACATCTTCGGCAAGGCCTTCGTGGCGACCTACCGGGCGATCAAGCAGGCCGAATTCGAGACCTTCATGCGCGTGATCAGCCCCTGGGAGCGGGAGTACCTGCTCCTGAACGTGTGATGCCGCACCGCGCGCGAGAGTGAGTGC
Organism: Prosthecomicrobium sp. N25; assembly: GCF_037203705.1. Lineage (NCBI taxonomy): Bacteria > Pseudomonadati > Pseudomonadota > Alphaproteobacteria > Hyphomicrobiales > Kaistiaceae > Prosthecomicrobium > Prosthecomicrobium sp. N25. The sequence goes on along the minus strand of NZ_JBBCAT010000006.1, from coordinate 118,575 downwards.
GGCCCGGTCCCGCCGCACCGGTTCCATCCTTCCCCGTCCCCGACCGCTCCAGGCCTGGAGGGCCATGATGCTGCAGTCCAACGTCTATCCGACCGCCGAACTCAGGGCCGCGGACGCCGCCCACTACCTGCATCCCTTCACGGACTTCAAGGCGCTGGCGCGGGAGGGAAGCCGGATCATCGTCAAGGCGGACGGGGTCTGGCTGTGGGACAGCGAGGGCAATCGCATGCTGGACGGCATGGCGGGGCTCTGGTGCACCAACGTCGGCCACGGGCGGCGCGAGATCGCCGACGCGGTGCATGCCCAGATGACCGAGCTCGCCTACTACAACTCCTTCTTCAAGACCACCAACGCGCCGGCGATCCGGCTCGCCGAGAAGCTCGCCGCCCTCGCGCCGGAGCACGTCAACAGGGTCTTCTTCTGCGGCTCGGGGTCGGAGGCGAACGACACCGTGCTGCGCATGGTGCGCTACTACTGGGCGCTCAAGGGCAAGCCGTCGAAGCAGATCGTCATCTCCCGCCGGAACGCCTACCACGGGTCCACGGTCGCGGGCGCGTCGCTCGGCGGCATGGCGCCGATGCACGGGCAGGGCGGCCTGCCCATCCCGGGGATCGTGCATATCCAGCAGCCCTACTGGTTCGGCGAGGGCGGTGACCTGTCGCCGGACGAGTTCGGGGTCGTTGCCGCGCGCGAGCTGGAACGTATGATTCATACACTCGGGATCGACAACGTGGCGGCCTTCATCGCCGAGCCGATCCAGGGCGCCGGCGGGGTCATCATCCCGCCGGAGACCTACTGGCCGGAGATCAAGCGCATCTGCGCGCGGCACGACATCCTGCTGGTCGCCGACGAGGTGATCACCGGATTCGGCCGCACGGGCCGGTGGTTCGGCTCCGACTTCTACGGTCTCGAACCGGACCTGATGCCGATCGCCAAGGGCCTGACCTCCGGCACCATCCCGATGGGCGGGGTGATGGTGTCCGACAGGGTCGCCGACGTGGTGGTCGGGATCGGCGAGGAGTTCTTCCACGGCTATACCTACTCGGGCCATCCGACCGCGGCTGCGGCGGCCTTGGAGACCCTCCGCATCATGGAGGAGGAGAAGCTCGTCGAGCGGGTCGCGACCGACATCGGTCCCTACATGCAGGCGCGATGGACGGCGCTGGGCGATCATCCGCTGGTCGGCGAGGCGCGCATGGTCGGCTTGATCGGGGCCCTGGAACTCGTCCCGGCCAAGCCCTCGCGGGCGCTGCGCTTCGCGCCGGTCGGCGAGGTCGGCACGCTGGCGCGCGACATCTCGTTCCGCAACGGCCTGGTCATGCGGGCGGTGCGCGACAGCCTGATCATCGCGCCGCCGCTGGTCATCTCGCATGCGGAGGTGGACGAGCTGGTCCGGCTCGCGCGGCTCACGCTGGACGTGACCTGGGAAGCCCTGAAGGCCCAGGGCAAGGTGGCGGCCTGAGGCCGTCCACCCCGCCATGGGCCTGCCGCTCCCCCATGCGCCGTCCCTCTACGCCGCGACCGCGGTCGGCGATCATCCGCGCGCGCCGCTCGCCGGCGACGTGCGGGCGGACGTCTGCATCGTCGGCGGCGGATACACGGGACTGTCGGCGGCGCTGCATCTGGCCGAGGCAGGCCGGAAAGTCGTCGTCCTGGAGGCCAACCGGCTCGGCTGGGGCGCGTCGGGACGGAACGGCGGCCAGCTCCATTCCGGCCAGCGGCAGGACGTCTCCACCCTCGAGGCCTGGTTCGGGCGGGCCCGGGCGCGCGCGCTTTTCGACCTCGGCGAGGAGGCGAAGCGGACCGTCAAGGACCTGATCGCCCGCCACGCGATCGACTGCGAGTGGCAGGACGGGCTGATCCACGCCATCCACAAGCGGCGCTACCTCGACGTCGTGCGGCGAGAGGTCGAAACGCTCGAACGGGACTACGGCTACGCAGGGATCACGCTTCTCGACCGGACCGCGGCGGCGGCGGCGATCGGCACCGACGTCTATCACGGCGCCTGGCGGGACGCCTCGGCGGGGCACCTGCATCCGCTCAACCTGGCGCTCGGGATCGCGGCGGCGGCCGAGCGCGCCGGGGCGGTGCTGCACGAGGGGACGCGCGCGACGCGCCTCGTCGACGGCCCGGTGCCGAAGGTGGTCACGCCGCAGGGCACGGTGACGGCCGACGCGGTGGTGCTCGCCGGCAACGGATACCTCGAGGGTCTCGACCGGGAAACCGAGGCGCACGTCATGCCGATCCACAACTACATCCTGGCGACCGAGCCCCTGGGCGCGCGGGCGGACCGGCTGATCCCGGGGCGGGAGGCAGTGTCGGACAGCCGCTTCGTGGTGCACTACTGGCGGCTCACGCGCGTCGGGCGCCTGGTGTTCGGCGGCGGGGAGACATACTCGCGGCAGTTTCCCGCGGACATCAAGGGCTTCGTGCGCCGACACATGCTGGCCATCTATCCGGGCCTCGCCGACGCCCGGATCGACTACGGCTGGGGCGGCACGCTCGCTGTCACGCGCTCGCGCCTGCCCTTCATGAGGAGGTTGCGGCCGGGGCTCTACACGTCGGGCGGCTACTCGGGGCAGGGGGTCGGACTGGCCACCTTTGCCGGCAAACTATTGGCCGAGGCGATCGCCGGGGACACCGGACGGTTCGACGTCTTCGCGGGCCTGCCGGCGCGGCTTTTCCCCGGCGGGCGGCATCTTCGCTACCCCTCGCTCGTGCTCGCCATGAGCTGGTACGCGCTGCGCGACCGCCTCTGAGCGGGCCGGTCCGGGACCGGAACCGTTGCTCCCGCGGTGCGTTCGAAACCGGGGCAGCAACGAGAAGGAACATCCCATGACGAAGCGTTTCGTGCTCGCCGCCGTCGCTTTGGCGGCGCTCGGTTCGGCCGCCTCCGCGCAGAGCGTCATCCTGTCGGATGACGACGACGTGGTGATCCGCCGGGTGATCCGCGAGCCGGCGCCGCGGGTGGTGCTGCGCGAGCGGGTGACGATCGGCGCCACGCTGCCCGATACGGTCGAGCTCTCCGACTTCCCCGACGAGGCGCGGTCGCGCACGACCGTCCGCGAGTACCGCTACGTGCGGGACGCGGACGACCGGATCGTGGTCGTCGAGCCGCAGAGCCGGAAGGTCATCAAGGTGATCGAGCGCTGAAGGGCCGAGGGTCGGGCGCCCTTGCGGGTGCGTCCGATCCGGCCGTTGAAGCAACACGTTAACCGTCGCCGGAAAGCGCGGACTCGACCGCCGGGCCGCCGCGCTTCCGTCGCGAACCGGACACGATCGGGCCCGAGCCTTTCCAACGGGCATTCTCCGGCCCCGGAAGGTGCCGGGCCGGGGCGGGGGCACGGCGCGGACGGTCTCGACCCGACCGCGCCCGTCAATCACGATCGAGGGAGTGTGTCATGAACAGGTATGTCCTGGCGGCGGTCGCCGGTCTCGCGTTGACCGGAGCCGCCTCCGCACAGACCGTCTTCGTCGACGGCAACGACGACGAGGATACCACGGTCGACCGCACCTATCGCGAGGCGCCGGTGCCGCCGCGCGACATCGGGCCGGACAGCGAGACCGAGGTGATCGTCCGGCGGCCGCCGCCGCGCTACGTCGAGGAACCGCATGGCGGACCCGGTGTGGTCGTGCACGAGCGGACCGTCACGGAGCGCACCGTGCGCCCCGTGGACCGCGACGGGCGCGTGATCTGGCGGGACCGCGCCGACTGGCACGAGCGGGGGGACTGGCACGAGCGGGGGGGCTGGCGCGAGCGGGCCGACTACGACGACGACGGGCCGCGCGCCCGTGTCCGGGTGGCGCCCGGCTACTACGACCGGGACCCCCGGCCCGTGGTGCTCGCCCGTCCGGTCGTGGTCGGGGCCGTCATCCCGCCCACGGTCTTCTTGTCCCCGGTGCCGCCGCGCTACGGCTTCGCGGGCTACCATTGGGCCGCCGATCCCTATGGCCGCCGCGTGGTGGTGGAGCCGCACTCGCGGCGGGTGGTCAGGATCGTCGAGCGCTGGTGATCCGCCGGCCGAACCGTCTTCGAAAGGGCCCCGGGGCACTCGCTCCGGGGCCTTTGCGTCAGATGCAGCGGCCGCCGTCGACTTCCAGGGCGACACCGGTCACGAAGGCCGCCTCGTCGCTCGCCAGATAGAGGGCGGCGTTGGCGATGTCGTCGGGCCGGGACAGCCGGCCGAGCGGCACGGAGGCGACGAACTTGGCCCGCATCTCGGGTGTGTCGGCGCCCATGAAGTCGGCCAGCATGCCGGTCTCGCCGGCCACCGGGCAAAGGCAGTTGACCCGGATCTTCTGGGGCGCGAGTTCCACCGCCATGGACTTGGTCATGGTGATGACCGCGCCCTTCGAGGCGTTGTACCAGGTCAGGCCCGGGCGGGGGCGCAGGCCCGCCGTCGAGGCGGTGTTGATGATGACGCCGCCGCCCTTGGCGGCCATGACCGGGACGGCGGCCAGCGCGGCCAGGTAGATCGACTTGACGTTCACGTCGAAGATGCGGTCGAAGACCTCCTCGGGGACGCCGAGCATCGAGCCGTTGCGGTGCGTGTAGCCGGCGTTGTTGACGAGGATGTCCAGCCCCCCGAAGCGGTCGGTCGCGGCCCCGATCATGGCCTCGACGTCGGCGCGCCGGGCCACGTCGGCCGTGACCGCCACGGCGGCGGCGCCGATCTCGCCCGCCACCCGTGCGGCCCCCTCGCCGTTGAGGTCCGCGACCACCACGCGCGCACCCTCGGCGGCGAAGCGCCGGGCCATGCCCTCGCCGAAGCCCGAGGCCGCCCCCGTGATCACCGCCACCTTGCCGTCCAGCCGCATGCTCGTCCTCCCGTCTTGAGATCGTCCCGTCCGGCTCAGCCGTGGTTCAGCACGATGGTCTTCAGCGCCGTGAACTCGGTCAGGGCCTCGAAGCCCTTCTCGCGGCCGTGGCCGGACTTCTTGAAGCCGCCGAAGGGCAGCTCGACGCCGCCGCCGGCCCCGTAGGAATTCACGAAGACCTGGCCGGCCCGGATGCCGCGGGCGAGGCGCATCTGGCGGGCGCCGTCGCGCGTCCAGACGCCGGCGACGAGGCCGTAGTCGGTCCCGTTGGCGAGCGCCAGGGCCTCGGCCTCGGTCTCGAACGGGATCACGGCGAGGACGGGGCCGAACACCTCGTCGCGGGCCAACCGGTGGGCGGGCGGCACCGGGCCGAAGAGAACTGGCTCGTGGTAGAAGCCGCCCGACGGCGCATCGGCGGCGATCCGGCCGCGCGCCAGGACCGGGATCCCGGCCGCCTGGGCCTCGCCCACGAACCCGGCCACGCGGGCGCGCTGGCGGGCGCTGATCAGGGGTCCGAGGTCCAGGTCGGCGTCGTGCGGGCCGGCGACCAGCGCCTCGAAGCGTGCGGCGAGGCGCTCCACCAGGGCGTCGCGGACGGAGGCCTCGACCAGGATCCGGGAGCCGGCCGAGCAGGTCTGGCCGGCGTTCTGGATTATGGCATTGACGAGCACCGGGGCGGCGGCGTCCAGGTCGGCGTCGGCGAAGACCAGCTGTGGCGACTTGCCGCCCAGTTCGAGGGTGCAGCCGATGCGGTTCTCGGCGGCCGCCTTCTGGATCAGGGTGCCGACCTCCGGCGAACCCGTGAAGGTGACGAAATCGATCCCCGGGTGGGCGGCGAGCGCGGCGCCCGCTTCCGAACCGAGACCGCTCACCACATTGAGGACGCCGGGCGGCAGGCCCGCCGCCAGGGCCAGTTCGGCGACGCGCAGGAGCGAGAGGCCGGCGTCCTCGGCGGGCTTGACCACCAGGGTGTTGCCGGTCGCGAGCGCGGCGCCTGCGACGCGCCCGAAGATCTGTGCCGGGTAGTTCCAGGGCACGATGGAGCCGACGACGCCGTGCGGCTCGCGAATCGTCAGGGCGGTGAAGCCGGTCGAGACCGGGATGGTGTCGCCCATGAGCTTGTCGGCGGCGCCGCCGTAGAATTCGAGGTAGCGGACGAGCGCCGCCATGTCGGCCCGGCCCTGGCGCAGGGGCTTGCCTGTGTCGCGCGATTCCAGGGCGGAGAGTTCGTCGGCGTGGGCCTCGACGAGCGCGGCGAGGCGGCTCAGGATGCGGCCCCGCTCCACGGCCGGCGTCCGGCCCCAGGGGCCCTCGAAGGCTGTCCGGGCGGCGGCGACGGCGTGATCGACATCAGCGGCGCCGCTGCGCGGGATCTTGGCGAAGACCGCACCGGTCGACGGCGCGACGACGTCCAGGGTCTCGCCCGAGAGGGCGTCCTGCGGGCGGCCGCCGATCCAGTTGCGGTAGACGGTTCCCTCCGCCGTCAGGCGGCCCGACTGTTCACCCATGCGGCCCTCCCGAGACCTCTCCGTGACGATGGGACCATAGGACAGGCCGCTATGGGGAGCCACCCCGGGGGATGCGGGTCGGGTGCTTATTCCGGCATGGCGAAATCACCTTGCGGGGCCGGCGCAGGCGCCTACGATCGGAGCGGTCCGAGGCCGCCGAGCCCCGGAACCGGCAGACCCGATTCGCGTTGGAGAACCGACCCCGGCCGCGGCGGCGTCACGCTGATGCCACCATGACGGTCCATGGTCCGCCGACAGGGTGGGCATCATACCTTCAAGGATCGCAGGTCCGTCATGCGTCGCGCGTCACTTCTCCTCATCGCTTCGAGCCTCCTCGCGGGCGCCGCGGCCCTGCCGCCGATCCCTGCGTCCGCGCAGGACGCGTCCGGCCCGAGCACGTCGGGCGGGAGCCTCCCGTACATCTCCGGCCAGGGCACCGCGAAGAAGCCCGAGGAGGAACGGCCGCCCGCCGCGAAGACCCAGGCGACCAGCCCGGGGACGCCGGCCGCCGCCCCCCCGCGCGTGCCCGGACCGCTCTCGGCCGACAAGCCGCTGTTCGGCCCCAAGCCCACCGAGCCGGCCGTGGCCGACAAGCCCGTCGAGCCCGCTGCGGCCGGAAAGCCGGCCGAGAAGGCCGAGGAGCCGGTGCGCAAGATCGAGATCACCAAGGATCGGCCTCCGCAGCCGCCGAACGAGACCACGGCCGGGACGCCGCCGAAGCCGCCGGCCGACGAGACGCGCGACGCCGAGGCATCGCCGGCCGACAAGCCGCGCCGGGAGGCGGCGCCGAAGCCGACCGAGCCCCGCAAGCGGCCGACCGTCGCCGAGACGAGGCCGGCCCGGCCCCAGCCGCAGACCCGGCCGCAGGGTGACGTAGCGGCCCGAGACCGGGCGGACGGCGACGTCGTGGTGCGGGGGCGCGACGGACGCGTCGTCGTCATCCCGGGCGGGCGGTCCGGTTCGGCGGAGCCCTACGGCGGCGACGAAGGTGACCCGGGGTATCGGGTCGGACGGCCCTACGAGCCGCGGTCGGACCGCGACTATGTCGACCGCCGCCGCGGCCCCGCGGCCGAGGAGGACGCGTATCTCCCCTATCCGTCGCGGCGCTGGAGCGAGCGCTTCGTTTACACCTACCCCTACTACCGGCCGGGCACGCCGGTGCTGCGCCCCTACGCGGCGCAGCCCTACGCCTACTACCGGCAGGCGCCCCGGGTGGGGGGCAACTGCCACTACCATGCCTATCCGGCCGAAGGGGCCGGCCCGTTCCACCGGGAGATCCGCTGCCACTGGCACGAGGAACCCGACGATCCGAGCCTTCGCTACGCCCGCTGAAGCGTCTCACCCGGCCCGATCTTCCCAGATCGGGCCGGTCTCGTTTTCGGGCGACGGCCGGGCCTGGCGGAGTCAGCCGGCGAAGAGTTCGGGGCGCTTCAGGCGGAGGGACTGGACCAGAGTCACAGTCTTGAGGTCCCGGATCTCGTGGCGGTCGACGCGCGCCGCGAGATCGGCGAGGGGCAGGACCATGACCTCGATGTCCTCGCCCTCGTGGTCGGCGCCGCCGCCCTCGTCCTGGCGGGCCTCGTCGAGGGCGATCTCGGCCAGGAAGAGGTGGACGCGCTCGGTGGAGAGGCCGGGGGTCGCGTAGGCGATCGCCACGAGATCGAGCGCGCCGAGCGCGAGGCCGGCTTCCTCGCGTGCCTCGCGGCGGGCGGTCTCCTCGGGCCCCTCGCCGTCGACGTCCATCAGGCCCGCGATGGTCTCCAGCGGGTAGGCGTCGTCCTCGCCCTTGAAGGCGATGGGGACGCGGAGCTGGCGCACCAGCACCGCCTCCCGGCGGGCCGGGTCGTAGGGAAGGACCGTGACGGCGCGGCCGTGGTCCTCGATCTCGCGGGCGATGTGCTTGGTCTCGCCCGCGCGGGTGACGACCTCGAAGTCGACCATGTCGAACTTCGTGAAGCCCCGGTAGAGCGGGCGCGAACCCAGGATGCGGAAGGTGAAGGGCTTGGGCACGGCCTCGGCTCCGGGATCGGTGAGGGGCCGTCCTTGTGTCAGAGAGGCCCCGGCCGCGCAAGCCGGCCGCTCAGGGCTCCGAGCCAGGCGCGAGCGTCACGGCGAGCCCGTCGAGCTCCGGGCGGAGCAGGATCTGGCAGGACAGGCGGCTGTTGGGCTCGCTCTCGTAGATGAGGTCGAGCTGCTCGACCTCCTCGTCGGAGGGCGGGACGAGCTGGTCGGTCCAGGCCGGGTCGACATAGACGTGGCAGGACCCGCAGGCGCAGGCGCCGCCGCACTCGGCCTTGATGCCGACGCCCCAGTCGCGGATGACCTCCATGACACGCCAGCCGTCCAGGCCCTCCAGGACGTGCTCGACCCCCGCGTGGTCGACGACCTTCAGGCGGATGGCCGCCTGGTCCGTGTCATCGCGGGTCTCGGGATTGCGGTCGACGATCTGGTCCATGGCTTCCGCTTTCGACTGCGGCGCGAGGTCCGGCATCCTGTCCGGCCGCGCCGGGCACGGTGCGTCAGGCGCGGCTGACATTCATTGCTGTAGATCAAGCCGCCGACGAGGTCGCGGGGCGGCGGAGCCAAGGGCGGCCCGCCGTCGAAGGCCGGGCGGCGCCGTCCGCGGCGGGTTGGTAGAAGAAGGGCACCAGCGGCAGCCGGCCCTCCGCGAGTGCCCGGCGGGTCGGCTCGTGGGTGACCACCAGGGCGTCGATGCCGACCCGGCCCATGAAGGGCACGAGGTCGATCAGCACGTCCCCGACGGCGCGGATCTCGCCGCGATAGCCGTGGCGTTCGCGCAGGAGCCGGGCCAACGAGAAGGCGCGTCCGTCACCGAACTTCGGGAACTTGACGGTCACAAGCGCGGCCCGGTCGAGGTGCCCCTCGAGGTCGTCCAGGGAGTCGCTCGGTTCCAGCGCGAGGCCGAAGGGGGCATTCGTGGCCGAGACTTCGGCGATGAAGCGCGCCTTCGGCAGGAGGACGCCGCCCTCCGGGGGCACGGGCTCGCCGTCGGCGAGGAGGCGCCAGGTGTCCGCTTCGAAGCGGCCGTTGCGATAGACGTCGGTCATGGTCCTGTCCTCAGATGCCGCTGCCGTCGGCTTCCAGGCCGAGGTGGATGCCGCACTCGATCTTCTCCTGGCCGCGCCAGCGTCCGGCCCGGTCGTCCTCGCCCTCGACGACGCGGGTCGTGCAGGGCATGCAGCCGATGGACCGGTAGCCTTGCTCGACCAGCGGGTGGGGGGGCAGGTCGTGCCGGGCCGCATAGGCGGCGAGGTCGGCGGGCATCCAGCCGGCGAGCGGGTTCACCTTGATGCGGGTGCCCTCGGCCTCGAAGACAGGGATCGTGGCCCGGGTCGCGGCCTGGAACCGCTTGCGACCGGAGATCCAGGCGTCGAAGCCGGAGAGGCCGGCGGCCAGGGGCTCCACCTTGCGGATGCGGCAGCAGAGGTTCGCGTCGCGCAGCCAGAGCGCGCCGTCGCGGTCGTGCTCGGCGACGCGGGCGGCGTCGGGCGCGAGCGTGCGCACGTCCGTGAGGCCCAGCCGTTCGGTCAGGCGGTCGCGGTAGCGCAGGGTCTCGCCGAAGAGCCGGTCGGTGTCGACGAAGACCACCGGAGTGGCCCGGTCCACCTGGGCGACCAGGTGGAGCAGGACGGCCGCTTCGGCGCCGAAGGAGGAGACCAGGGCGAGGCGCCCGGGGAAGAGGTCGTGGATCGCCACGTCCAGGAGGGCGGTCGTGGGGAGCGCCCCGTAGAGCGCCTCCAGGACGGCCACGTCCCGGAGCGGGGCGGCGCCGATCGGGTCGGCGGCGCGCTCAGGCCTGCCCATAGAGGGCCTCCTTGAAGGGCTTGAGGCCTAGGCGCCTGTAGGCGGCGAGGAAGGTCTCCTCGGGGCCGGTCCGCTCGGCCAGATAGGTGTCGACGATGGTCTCGACGGCGCCGACCACCTCGTGGGTCGAGAAGCCGCGGCCGGTGATGTCGCCGAGGGACGCGGTCTCGTCGGCCGAGCCGCCGATGGTGATCTGGTAGAATTCCTCGCCCTTCTTGTCGACGCCGAGGATGCCGATGTGGCCGACGTGGTGGTGGCCACAGGCGTTGATGCAGCCCGAGATCTTGATGGCGAGCGGGCCGATCTCGGCCTGGCGGGCGGCAGAGCCGAAGCGCTCGGAGATCGCCTGCGCGACCGGGATCGACCGGGCGTTGGCGAGCGCGCAGTAGTCGAGCCCCGGGCAGGCGATGATGTCGGTGACGAGGCCCGCGTTCGGGGTGGCGAGCCCGGCGGCGAGCAGCTTCGCGTGCAGCGCCGGAAGATCGTCGCGCTTCACATGCGCGAGGATCAGGTTCTGCATGTGGCTCACGCGGATCTCACCGAACCCGTAGGCGTCGGCGAGGTCGGCGACGAGGTCCATCTGGTCGGAGGTGGCGTCGCCCGGGATGCCGCCGACGGGCTTCAGCGAGATCGTCACCGAGGCGTAGCCGGGCACCCGGTGGGGGTGCGTGTTGGCGTCCGCCCAGGCGGCGAAGACCGGGTCGGCCGCGCGGGCCGACCGCTCCGCGGCACTCTCGGCCGGCAGATCGGCGAAGGCCGGCGGGGCGAAATAGGCGGCGATGCGCTCGATGTCTCCATGCGGCAGCTTCAGCACGCCGTCGCGGATGCGCTCGAACTCCTCCTCGACCTGAGCGCGGACCGTGTCGAGCCCCGCCTCGTGCATGAGGATCTTGATGCGCGCCTTGTACTTGTTGTCGCGCCGGCCGTAGAGGTTGTAGACGCGCAGGATAGCCTCGCAATAGGCGAGCAGGTCCTCCTCGGGGAGGAAGTCGCGCAGGTGCCAGGCCGTGAAGGGCGTGCGGCCGAGGCCGCCCCCGACGAACACCTCGAAGCCGAGTTCGCCGGCGGCGTTGCGGACGATCTGCAGGCCGATGTCGTGGACCCGGATGGCGGCGCGGTCGTGCCGCGCGCCCGAGATGGCGACCTTGAACTTGCGCGGCAGGAACGAGAATTCGGGGTGCAGGCTCGACCACTGCCGAAGGATCTCGGCGTAGGGCCGCGGGTCGGCGATCTCGTCGGCGGCGGCACCGGCGAAGTGATCGGCCGTCACGTTGCGGATGCAGTTGCCGGAGGTCTGGATGGCGTGCATCTCGACCGCGGCGAGCTCGGTCAGGATGTCGGGCACGTCCTTCAGGGCCGGCCAGTTGAACTGCAGGTTCTGGCGCGTGGTGAAGTGGCCGTAGCCCTTGTCGTAGACCCGGCCGATGCGGGCCAGGGTGCGGAGCTGGCGGGCGTTGAGGGTGCCGTAGGGAATTGCGATGCGCAGCATGTAGGCGTGCAGCTGCAGGTAGACGCCGTTCATGAGGCGCAGGGGGCGGAACTGCTCCTCGGTCAGCTCGCCGGCGAGGCGGCGGCGGACCTGGTCGCGGAACTGCTCGACGCGGGCCTGGACGAACTGCTGGTCGAACTCGTCGTAGCGGTACATGGGTGTCGTCTCGCGGAAGGGGCGTCAGGCGGGGCGGCGCTCGGAGGGAAAGTCGGAGGGGACCGTGGGCCCCTTGGCCCGGATCCGCTCGCGCAACGACTTCGGAACGATGCCGGCGCCGCCGACGTCGACGTCGGTGGCGTAGGGGTCGACCACGATGCGGGCCGCGACGGCGGCCGCGGCGGCGGCCAGGGCGGCCTCGAGCGTGACCTTGTCGGCGACGACCGCGGCGGCGGACACGTCGGTCGACCAGGCGCGGTCGGCGGTCAGCCAGACGACCCGGCCGTCTGCGAGGCGGTTGGCGGTGATGACGGCATCGGGCACGGGCGGCCTCGCGATCGGCAATGGACGGATCCGGGGACGGTCCTCCCCCGGTGTGCCAGGAGATATAGGCCCGAGCGTCGCCAGCCGCGCCGTCTCAGGTTCCAAAGTCCGGAGGCGAGGCGGAATAGAAATCCGCCCGGCGGGCGCCTCGGGAAAAGCGGGCCGCGAGGGGCGGGCGGTGGGGCGGAACCATCGGTGTGCCCACCGGTTCCCCCGCCATCAGGCAACCCGAGCGGAGGAACCGAGATGGCCAATGCCAGCAAGCACGGGATGGGAGTCAAGGGCGGCGTCGAGCACGTCGGGCCGACGCCGGCCGACGAGGCCTTCGACATCGACGACCTGGCGGACGAGATCCACGGCCGCAACAAGCTGCAGGGCAACGACCAGGGCAACGTCCACAACGAGCGTGTCCGGATGGCGGGAGAGACCGCCAAGACCGAGGGCGTGGTCGAGAGCTTCGAGAAGATGGACAAGGAGACGCGTTCGGGCGGCGGGGCGTGAGGCACCGCGTCCGCGGCGAGCCGCGCCGCAGCCAGAGGCGGGACGCCGGCACGGGACCGGCGTCCCCTGTCGTTCGGGCGCCCGGGGTGGCCGAACGCCTCTCCCCACCGGAACCGGCCGACAGGAGGATCACTCGGCGGGGATATGGCGCTGGTAGCGCGCCGCCGTCGCCCGGAGATCCTCGAGGAGGCCTGCCGACCGCGGTGCGCCGATCCCGGACTCCCGCAGGAGGCGCCTCGTCTCCTCGACGAGGATCTCCCCTGCCACCGCCGCCGAAGCAAGGACGGCCACCGACAAGGCAACGCCTTCGATGAAGTCCATCTGAAATACTCCCCTGCGAAGAATACGAGGGGATGATGATCTTCTTCGACCTCGGGGAAAAGCCGGAATCCGCAGGTCACTAGGCTGGCATACTTGATGCCGGCTGGTCGCCGTCCAAGTCTCGGCCAAAAACCGTCACGGCGGACGAGCGTTGCCCGCCGCCGGCTCCCGCGGCGGGAGGGCGGGGCCGTCGGGCGACCCGGATCACAGCTTCGTGATGATCCCGGCCCGGGTCAAGCGCCCTGCCGGCCCGCGGCCTTGAACCGTGACCGGGTGCGCGCTCACTCCCGCTCTCGGGCGAGGTAGGCGGCCTCGAGGGCGATCGGCTTGCGCTGCCGGTCCCGCAGGCGGCGCACGGGCACGCCCGCATAGAGGGTCCAGGGGTCGAGCACGGAGGCCACGAGCGACAGGGCGCCCACCCCGGTTCCCTCGGCCAGCACGGCCCCGGGCAGCAGGACCGAGCCGGCCCCCACGATGGCGTGCCGGCCTATCCGCACAGGCGCCGTGCGGGCGGCACGGAATTCCTCGGGGACCGTCGGGTTCGTCAGGCCCAGGCCCTCGAAGTCGTCCGAGGAGGAGAAGACCCGCACCCCGTGAGAGACGGCCGAGAAGTCCTCCATGACGATGCGGGCCCGCCCGGTCAGGCTCGTGTGTGCGCCCACATGGACGTTTCGGCCGATCTCGACGCCCTCGCGCGCGGACAGGACCACGAAGGGGTCGATGCGGGTATGGTCCCCGATCGATATGGTCTCCGGCCGCACCAGTACGGCGAGGCGGTGGATCAGCGCGTCCTTGCCGACATGCGCCAGCCCGAGCTCCCGGACTTCGTCGGCCGACAGGAACGCGGCGTTCAGTCCGGGCATGGACCATACTCCGTCGGGGCAAGGTTCCTGCGGAAGTCGCGCACGACCGACTGCAGGAGGCGGTTCAGGGGATTGTCGAGCCGGCGCGCCAGGAAGTCGTCGATCCGGCCGGGCAGGAGGAATTCCGAACGGACGAATTCCGCCTCGCGCAGGTAGTGCAGCACGCGCAAGGACGATGGTTCGATCCCGTGGCGGGCGATATGGATGTCGTCGTTGGCCGCGTTGTATTCGGCCGGCAGCAGGGTCGCGTGCATCAGGTGGCGCGAGGCGAGCACCGGGACGGCGATCTGGCACCACATGTCGCTCTTCAGCAGCGTCTTGAGGCGGCCATGGAGATCGAACGCCGACCGCCGGAAGACGTCCAGGGCCGGCCGGTTCAAGGCGACGAAGCCGAGGTTCAGGTAGACCGGGGCGAGCGGCCCGCCATCGTCGTCGTTGCAGGAATAGGGATGCAGCCGGGCCGGCAGCGGCGCGCCGCAGAGGTCGAACAGCTTCGGCCAGAAGTCGGGGGACCGGCCCGGGGGCAGGATGTCGGAGACGATCGGCGGCCAGTAGTGGGCCATATGGCCGGCGAGAGCGGGGCGCGTCGTGGCGAGCGGGGCCAGCGCCTGGTGGACCGGGCCGAGCAGCACCGTGTCGGCGTCGCTCAGCACGACGATGTCGGCGTCCGCCTCCGGCACGTAGCGCCAGTTCGCGGTGCCCCAATAGCCGTCGCGCTCGAAGACCGTGTCGGGGACGCGCGTCCAGTCGATCGGGCGGCCCTCGGCCCAGGGGTTGCGGCGACGCACGTCCTCGAGGTCGCAGCCGTCGCCGACGACGACCAGGATCCGTGCCGTGCGGTAGGGCCCGCCGAGCCGCCGCAGGGCGAAGTCGAAGAGCCGGACCTGGGCGAAGAAGCCGGGAGTCGGGGAAATCGGGATCCGGAACTCGATCGTCGGGTCGGGCATGAGGGTGTGGGTCAGGGGAGGCTCCGGGCGAGGATGGCCGTGGTGGTGCGGACGATGTCGCGGGATAGGTCCGCGGAGGTCTGTGACCGGACCGGCAGGACGCACATGCGGTCCGCGAGGTCTTCGGCGACAGGGCAGGGGGTTGCACCGTCCGCCTCGACGAGGCGCGAGAGGCTCGGGCGGTAATAGCGCCGGATCTCCACGCCGCCGTCCGCGGCCGCCGCGACGAAACGCTCGGCGGTCGCCGCGTCAGGAAGGAGGACCGGAAAGAACTGCCAAGGGGAGGACGCGGGATCCGTTGGATGGACGAGCGGCAGGCCGGCGAGGGCCTCGACGTAAAGGGACGCGAAGGCCTGCCGACGGGCCAGGATGTCCTTGCGGCGCGCAAACTGGGCCACGCCGACAGCGGCCTGGAGTTCGCTCATCTTGCCGTTGAAGCCCCAGCCCTCGTAGCCGAGCGGCGTGGACTCGGACTTGCCGAAGTTGAGCGCCGAACGGAGGGCGGCCTCGTGGCTCCGCGGACCGAAGACGAGCCCGCCCTCGCCGATCCCGAGCGGCTTCGTGGCGTGCAGCGAGAAGACCTCGAAGGCGCCGGGGTGCCGCTCCGCGGCCCGGCGCGGCGTGCCGAAGCCCGCGGCGTTGTCGATGACCACCGTCGCGCCCCTGTCCCGGCAGAGCCGGAAGGCTTCGGAGACGTCGCGCTCGAGGCCGAACGGCGCGACGAGCATGACCGCGTCGGCGCCGGTCCCGTCCAGCGCAGAGCGCAGCCGTTCCGCCCCGAGCGCCCAGGTGTCCGGCTCGACGTCGACCACGATCGCCTGCAGTCCCGCGGCCCTGACCGCCCCGAGCGAAGCCGGGAACGTGAAGGCCGGCACGAGGACGGGGCCGGCGACCCGCGCGGCCAGGAGGGCGGCGGACAGGCCGGCGGTCGCGTTGGCGGCTGAAACGCAGCATTCGCCGGGGACGCCGAGGGCATCGAGGACGTCGTCCTCGAAGGCCCGCACGATCGGGCCGAAGTTGGTGAACCAGGAGGCCGCATGGGCGCGCTCGAGGAGCGGCAGGTAGGCGGACGGCGGCGGCAGGTCCGGGACCACCGAAAGATGTCTGAAGGACCTCGGGGCGGGCATGGACGTCGCACTCCCTCGACCGGGTGGTCCCCGGGGGGCGTCCCGATTCTGCCGGTCGGGGCCGCCTCGCCGGGGCCCTCCTAGCATGTCGTCGGGGAAGACGACACGGGCGGCCCGGCGGAATTCCACCGCCGGCGGGGTCGGACGGACGAGACCGGGTCAGAAGGCGATCCGGTACCGGGCGAAGCCGTTCTGGCCGTCGCCGGCCTCCGTGATGGTTACGCCCTTCACGGAGGCCGCGTAGGCGCGGCCCTTGGGGCCGGTCTCGAACACGACCGAGGCGCCGGGCACGGGGACGAAGGACCAGTTGGCGTCGGCGCTCGGGTTGATGGTGCCGACCGAGACGATGTAGCGGACGAGGACGTCGCGGTTGGTGTCCGGGCCGACGAAGATCACCGCCTTCTCGGTCACGCCGGGGAAGTTGCCGCCGCCGCCGGCGCGGTAGTTGTTGGTGGCCACGACGAAGCGGGCGTCCGGGTCGATCGGCCGGCCCGCATGGGCGAGGTCGACGATGCGGTGGGCGTCCGGCGCGACGAGCTTGCCGTCCTTGTCGTAGCGAGCCGGCTGTGTGAGGTCGATCCGGTAGGTGACGCCGTCGATCACGTCGAAGTTGTAGCTCGGGAAGGTCGGGTCGACGAGCGGCTGGTCGGCCTTGCCGGGCTCGATGCGGTTGAACTGGCCGGCCGAGCGCTCGAGCCATTCCCTCACGGTCGCCCCGGTCACCTCCACCGCGCGCACGGTGTTCGGATAGAGATAGAGGTCGGCCACGTTCTTGATGGCGATCGGCCCGGCGGGCACGTCGGTGTAGTAGTCGGGGCCGCCGCGGCCGCCGGCCTTGAAGGGGGCGGCGGCGGAAAGGACCGGCAGGCCCTCCCACTTCGAGCCCTTCAGCATCTCGGTGACGTACCAGGTCTGTGCGATCGAGACGATCTGCACGGAGGGGTCGTCGGCGACGAGGGCGAAATAGGAGTGGAGCGGCGCGGCCGAGGTCCCGACGGGGCGGCGGACATACGCGAGGGTCGCCTCGTGGTCGGCCTTGACGCTTTCCGAGACCGCCGGCTGGGACTCGACCAGGGCCTGGATCTTGCCGTCGGCGCGCCGGTAGATCGGACGGGCCTCGCTGGTGTGGGAGAGGATGCGCCAGGTGCCGCCGTCCTCTTCCAGGAGGAGGTCGACGAGGCCGAGATGGGAGCCCCAAAAGCCGGCCATCACGGCGGGCTTGCCCTGCAGCGTGCCTTTGGCGACGTCCGCGCCGGGGACGTCCTTGAAGTCGGGGCCGGGGAAGACGAGGTGCTGGTGGCCGGAGAGGACGACGTCGATGCCGGGCACCCCGGCGAGGTGCAGGGCGGCATTCTCCATGCCGTCCGACGCCGGTGACCCGTCGATGCCGGAATGGCAGAGCGCCACCACGAGGTCGGCGCCCGCCTCCCTCATGACCGGGACATGGGCGCGCGCGGCGGCGACGATGTCTCGCGTCTGTACGTTTCCGGAGAGGTTCTTGGCATCCCAGACCATGATCTGGGGCGGCACGAAGCCGATGAAGCCGAGCCTGATCCTGCGCTCCGCACCGGCCCCGTCCCGGAGGGTCCGCTCGACGATGCGCCAGGGCGGCACGAAGGTGCGGTCCTTCGCCGGGTCGGCGGCGAGCGTCGTGCCATTCACCAGGTTGGCCGAGACGAACGGAAAGGCCGCGCCCGCCAGGGCGTTCGACAGGAACTCCAGGCCGTAGTTGAACTCGTGGTTCCCGAGCGTGGAGGCCTCGTAGCCGAGGGTGTTCATGGCCCGGATGACGGGATGGACGTCGCCGCGCTTCAGGCCGCGCTCGTAGGCGACGAAGTCGCCGAGCGGGTTGCCCTGAATGATGTCGCCGTTGTCGACGAGCACGGAATTGGTGGCCTCGGCGCGGATCGCCCTGATGATCGAGGCGGTGCGGGCGAGCCCGAAGGTGTCGTTCGGGCGGTCGGCGTAATAGTCATAGGGCTCCACGTTCACGTGGATGTCGGTCGTCTCCATGATGCGCAGGTGGGCCTGCCCGGCGGCGGCGCGCGCCGCGAAGGGGTGCATCATGACGAGGGCTGCCGATCCGGCGGCCAGGAACGAGCGGCGGTCGATCAGGGGGCGTCTTGACACGGGGCAGGCCTCCGGCACGCGGCATGCGGGCCCTGGCCCGCGACAGGGTGGCGATTGTCGCCGCCGCGCGTCCGGGTGGCAAACGAATTCAAGCGGCCTTCGGCTGGGCCGGCGCCGGTTCGGGCCGGTGGCCGTCCCTGCCGCAGAACTTCGCTTACACGAGGCTTACGGGGCGGCTCAGGTTCGCGCATGGGCCGGGATCCTATGGTGCCCCTCACGCCGGCGGGTCCCGCGGGCGAACGAGGGAGACAGCACTCATGAAGATCATGGTCGCGATCGCCGCCGCCGCCCTGGTGGCCACCAGCTTCACCGCCTCGCCGAGCTTTGCGGGCAAGGGCCAGGGCCTGGAGGCCGCCAAGGAACAGCTCGTCCTGCGCGGCGGCAAGGGCGGCGGCGGTGGCAAGACGGGCGGCAAGGGCCGCGGCGGCGCCGACGACACGGGCACCGACGACCATGGCGTGCACGGGCCGGGACATCCGTGAGCGCCTCTGGGAGCGGGCTGCGGCGCCGAAGTCGATAGCACGGACCACCGAGGCGGATGCCGGGGGCGAGGGTCACTCCCTCCCGGCGTCCCTGACCCCGGGGCGCGCGGAACCCGCCGGACCGGCAACAACGGAAAGGCGGGACCCGGGTCTCGATCCGGAAGCCTGGGGTCGCCGTACATGGAGAACTAGTTCTGCAGCGGGTTTCTCAGAGACAGAGATACGGCTTGAAGAGATCCCGGACGCCGCTAAGCTACTGCTTGCCTTAACCGCCAGGGTGGTAGCAATGTCAAGAACACTCACCATGAGTTCTGCGGCAATAGTAACTCTCTTTGCTTTCGATTTGAGTGCAGCGGCGGAAACTCCAGAATACATGATGGCAGTCTGTCGCAGCAGGGCTCATGACGAATTGCGCGTCCGTATGCCTGACATCGAAACGAAATATGAAGGTCAGCGGGTCGACGGAACACATGCTGTAAACGGAATTATTTCGAATAATTCCGGAACCAAAACATTTCAATGTTCGTTCAATAAAAACGGTAAGAAGATAGTTAAATTTCTTGTCAACCAGGATAAACCTGCTGCAAATAATACTGCAATGCCCTCGAAAGATGAGCAGGCCTGCTTGCAGGCTGTCTCACTCAAGACAAACAACGGCGATGTTGTCTTGATTAGTACGGAGACATCTGAGGCGAACACCGTCGTCTTGGTTGGAGTGGGTCCTGCGAAGGCCCCATGGCGATGCCTTGTCTCCAGGGGGATCGTCGGTGAGGTCACGTCTCTGACCAATGAAGGTAAACTCTGAGGCGGATCTTAAGCCCCCCGTCAGTCGAGCTCGGTCAACGGAAGCCCGGCTAGCACCCAAGCTTCCGACTTCGCGCGAGCGACCTGCCGTGCTGTCCGGCTCTTCACGGCAAACGGCACCCCATCCCGAGAAGACGCCGTCTTGTAAGGACTTACAAGAGATTAGATGGTGCTGCCAGAGAGGATTGAACTCTCGACCTCTCCCTTACCAAGGTGTCAGACGGCATTCTTAACTCCCTGTTCCGATGCGCTTTTCGGCTTCAATATTATCACGGTTCCCGAAATTGTCCCAGGGGAGGGCCTCGATCGAGGGCGCGTGGTGCTCGGAATTGGTGTGCGCGTAGCGCATCACCATCGCCTCGGACTTCCAGCCGCCGAGCGCCATCAGGGCGGTCAGGTCCCGGTTGCGCTGGTAGTGCCACGTCGCCCAGGTGTGCCGCAGATCATGCGGCCGAAGGTTCTTGATCCCGGCTCGACGGCACGCCGCCGTGAAGCCGGTCTTGATCTGCCCGCCGCCTTGCCCGTCCTCGGTCTTCTCGGCGAACGGCTGACCCCGATTGTTGAGGAAGACCCGGTCGGTCCATTCGAAGCGGGGGAGGTTCGCAAGCTCGGCGACGACGCGCGGGTGGAGCGGGACGCCCCGGCTCTCGCCGTTCTTGGTGTCCAGGAACTCGACATGCCGACGCGAAAGGTCGACGTGCCGCCAGTCGAGATAGAGGGCTTCGCTGACCCGTGCGCCCGTGTAGAGCAGGAAGACGACGATCGGCCGTAGATGCGGGGCACAGGCCGCGATGAGCCTCTCGGCCCCGTCCGGCGTGAGCCAGCGGATCACACCCTTCGGCTGGCGGGGTCTCTTGATCGGCCGGTAGTCCGCCATCCCGCGCTCGGCCGCGTTCTTTAGGATCGCGGACATCGGCGTGTAGACCTGTCGGTTGACCGTCGCCGGGGCAGCGCCCGGGTAGAGCTTCCGGGCTGCCTTGTCGATCGCGGCCTGATCGATCCGAGCGAGCTTGGTGCCAGTGAAATGGTCGAGGAGAGGCGCGAGGAACCGCCTCTCCCCACCGTGTTCGAGGTAGCTCACGACGGCGTCGGTGAACGTCGCAACGGAACGACGACCGTAGATGGTCTCGTCGAGGATCTCTTTCTCGCGCTGGATCCGGATCGCGTCTGCGGCTTCGCGGTCAGCAGTTCCCGTGCTCTCATCAATGCTTTTGCCTCTGACGGAGCCACGGAGGTACCAGTACGGCGACTTCTTTCGACGGACGAGGCGGAGGGACATGCGGCTGCCTCCAAGAGCGAATTGATATCGACTTCGGTGAACACATAGGTCCGTCCGATCTTCCGATAATACGGATGCTCACGAAGGAAATCTTTCAATTTCCTCGGCGTGACATGAAGAAGCACGGCAGCTTCTTCGAGCGAGTATGTCTTCGGCGGCATAAGGCTTCTCGCATGACGGGCCAATTCTCCATTTCAGATCTCCAGCGTTCGACTTGCGTCAGGCCCGCATGGCCTCTCAAGGGTGGTCGGCCGCGCGTACGCGACCGACCGTGCTGATCCCATCACCCAATCGGGTCCCGCCGCCCCCTGTGACTGCTCGTTGGGGGCAGGGCGACGGGTTCAGGCCTCCCGACGGCCTTGGAGTATCGCCCCCGGATTACGAGACGGTGCCGTTGAGGCGGACGCGGACGGTCGCGTCCGGACCGGCGGCAGCCCGGACGGCCGCGCCGATCAGCGTGTTGCTCGTGGACGTCGTCGTGACGTACCCATTGGCGGCGTCCCAGTAGACCTTGGTCCTGACGGCGGGGGTGTCGCCCGACTTCTTGGGGAGGTCGTAGACGCCGGTGAGGCCGATCTCGACGTCGGCAGCCTCGGCCGCCGTGGTGGCCGCGACGCCGAAGATGGAGCCGACGAGGACGCCGTCGCCGGACGAGACGCCGCCGGTCGGGGCGGCAACGGCCACGAACGTGCCGCTCTGGATGTAGTTCTTCATGGTCAGAACCCTTTCGAGGTCGCAATCGTGATGGTGTGGACGCGTCCGGAGAGCCCGGCGATCTGGCGCTCGATGTCCGCGATCGCCGCCGCAAGCTCCGCATCGGACCGATAGGTGACGCGTCGCCGGGACCCGTTCCCGGCGTCGAACTCGACCGTCGCGACCCCGGAGGCGCGGGCCTTCCGGAGCGCGGCTAGCTGGGCCTCAAGGGTCACGCGGTCGGTCATGGATTAGGCCCCCGGGTTCCGGTACCAGCCGCGCCAGTCGAGGAAGGCGCAGCCGAAGTCGAGGCGGATCCGGGTCTCGACGCCGTCGATGTCGAAGCCCGAGCGGGTCTCGATCTGCGGTCCGCTCTCGCCTTC
Source organism: Prosthecomicrobium sp. N25 (assembly GCF_037203705.1). Taxonomy (NCBI): domain Bacteria; kingdom Pseudomonadati; phylum Pseudomonadota; class Alphaproteobacteria; order Hyphomicrobiales; family Kaistiaceae; genus Prosthecomicrobium; species Prosthecomicrobium sp. N25. The sequence continues at coordinate 96,925 of NZ_JBBCAT010000006.1, read as the reverse complement.
GAGGTTGGCGTACACGAGGCCGTCGATCTCGGCCGGATCGGCGACGATGTACCAGTCGTTACCCGAGACCCGGGGTTCGACGACGAGCGTGAGCTTGCCGGAGAACGGGTTCACGTCGTCGGTCGTCGCCGGGGCGATGCTGGCGAGGAACTTCTCGGCCGTGGTTTCAAGCTCAGCGCCGACGACGAGGTACTTCGGCGTCACCGAGATGAGTTGCCCGCTCGCGTCTTTCTGCGACCGCATGGCGAGGCGCGCGGCCGAGACGGGCGTCTCGCCGATCGCGCCGCCGGAGGCCGCGAGGTTGCCGTGGTCGGCGTGGAAGAGCCGCTTGCTGTCGCTCATGACAGGACCGAGGCCGGAGCCCGAGACGAGGAGGGCCGCGAGTTGATTGGCCTCGAACTGCGCCGCCGCGATCCCGAGCTTGCGGGGGACGTCCGCGAAGGCCCCGAGGTCGTCGTTGACGATCGCCTGACGGGTGACCCCGAAGACCCGGCCGAAGGTCCCGAGGCGGATGGCCTCGCCGCTCTCCTCGATCGTGCCGCGCTTGAACTCGCCGTGCTCGTTGACCTTTTCGAGGGTCGAGAACTGCGACATCTGAAGCTGCTTGCGCTCGCGGAAGTCCAGCAGCGTCATCATGCGGGCCACGGTCTTGAGGCCGGAGGGCGCGGCCGCATACGCGGCTCGGACGCCCCGGCCGACCGTGTCGCCGAGGATGAGCGCGAAGTCGGAGGTCGAGTGCAGGGCGCGGGTGATGACCGTCGCCGCCGAGAGGCCGGTGGTGCTCATCCCGGACCGCTTGAGGGTCTCGATCGCGAGGTCGCGAAAGTTCATCCCGACGAACTGCCGGGCGGGTTCGCTGACCTGATGGTTCGGGGCGACCCGGGCGAAGACGGCTTCGCCCGCCGCCCGGATGAACGCTTCCGGATTGTCGAGGCTCTGCCGGTTGTGGTCGGTGGTCCGGATCTCCGCGACCGGCCTGGACCGGGTCCGCATGGCCTCGAACGCGGCGTCGCGAGCCGCCTCGGCGGTCGCGCCCGCGTCGATCTGGGCATCGGCCCATGCGCGGGACAAACCCGCGACCTCGGCGATGCTCCGGATCTCGGCGTTGACGGCCGCGCGGGTCTCCGGGGCCGTCTGTTCGATGACGTCTTCTTCCATAGTCTGGCTCCTGGTCCGCGCCGTCTGATCGGCCGCGATGGAAACGAAGGACGCCTCGACGAGCGTCCAGTTGGCCGCGACCCGCTCTCTGCGGTCGCCGGTCGTCCTCTCGGTCCAGCGCCCGACGTGGTAGCCGACGCTGATCCCGAAGCTCATGCCGTCCCCGAGGTCGGCGGCGATCCTCTGGGCCTTCGGACTGTTGCGGGAGAGGTGCGCCATCCCGACGATGCGGTCGCCCTCCCGGCGGATGCCGGTCACGTAGCCGAGGACGTCGTCGACGGATCCGCGCGAATGGCTGTCGAGGAGCGGGATCCGTTCGGGCCAGCGTGCGCCGCCGAGGTCGAGGATCTCGACGAACGGTCCGCGCGGATCCATCCGCTCGACGGGCGCGCCGGAGGAGAGGATGACCTCGACGGTCATCGCATCCGGATCGAAGGTCGAGGCCGCGCCCGGGGCACGGCGGGTCAGGAGCGCGTGGGTCACGAGGCTGTTTCCTCTTTCGGCGCAGGGGCCGACCCGAGACGGAGCCCAAGCGCGTCGGCGCGGGCCTGATCGGCGGCGATCTCCTCGTCCAGATCCTCGACGGCGAGGCCGCGCGCCTCGACGGCGGCGCGGCGGCTCATGAGGCCGTTCTGGATGGCGAGGACTTCGGCCTGGGCGTCTTTCATGGGGTCGACCCATTCCTGTCGCGGCGTGATCCAGCGAGCGCCGACATACGCCTCAGGGTCGCGTTCGAAGCCGATAGCCGAGAGACGACCGGCGAGGATCTCGGTCGCGAGCACGCGCCGCCAGAGTGGGCGGAGCATCTGGAAGACGATGACGTTGTGCTGGATCGCCTCGACCCGACGGCGGAACTCGACGATCGAGGCCCGGAGCGAGGAGTAGTTCGCGTCGGAGTAGTCACCCGTCAGGACCGAGGCCGGGACGCCGAGACCGGCAGCGATCTCGCGGGCCGTGATCTTGAGGAAGTCGATCGCCTCCTGTCCGATCTTGGCGGGATCCGAGAACCGGATGTCTTCGCCGGGCCGCAGGATCTTGATCGTCCCCGGCTCCATGCCGCCATCGAGGACCCCGGCCGCGACCTCGCCGTCGAACGGGACCTGCCCGTCGGGCGAGACGATGAACCCGGCGAGCATGGCGGCGAGCTTCTGCCGAACGACCTGGGCGTCGTGCGCCTCGTCAAGTTCGCGAAGGCGGAGGAGGATCGGCGCGAACCACGAGACGCCCCGGATCTGGCCGGGGACGTCGATGCGGAGGAGATGGACCATGTCCTCGGCCGGGACCCGGACGTGATCGATCCGAAGACCGAAGCCGGGACGGTCACGGAGGACGTGGTAGGCGACCCGGCGACCCGTCGCGTCGAGTTCGACGCCCTGGACGATCCGAGCGCCGCCGTCGAGTTCGCGGGTCACGGTCGCGTCGACCTGCTCGGCATCGAGAACCCGGACGGTTGCGCCGTGATCGGTGAGGCCGACGACCGCGAACGCCTCCCCGTCGACGATCATGCGGCGGACCATGAGGGCCTGGATGCCGTAGCCGTCGACGAGCCCGTCCGCGTCCGCGCGATCGGTCCAGGCGTCCCAGGCGCGCGCCGCAGCGGCGCGCCATGACGCGTCCGGGTGCGTCGACGTCGGCCGGATCCCGGTCCCGATGAGCGACGAGACCCACGCTTCGACCCCGGCGGCGGCCATCGCATTGTTGGCGACGAGATATCGCGCCCGGCTCGCCATGGTCCCACGGGCGGCGAGCGCGGCGGTGTTCTGGTTCGGCATCGTGCCGCCGCCACGCCAGCGACGACCGCCCGCGCCGCCGTCATACGAGCGGCGCGCGGGCACAAGGCCGACGCGAGCGAGAAGGCGATCGAGACCGAACGGGAAGGCCATCAGGCAGCCTCCTCGGCGGTCTCAGCGAGGGCGCGATCGGCGTGGACGAGAGCCCAGGTCAGGTTGAGGACGTGACCGGCACGGGCGAAGAGCGCGGCGGGCTCGATCTGGTCGCCCGCGTTCTCGACCCCGAAGGTCAGGAGGGCGTGCATTCCGCTCTGGACGAGCCAGGGGTCGACGAAGACGAAGATCGGCCGGGTCATATCCCGGTGCCGCAGGGGCGCGGGCGCGGTCGACCAGTCGCAGACGAGCCGATGGGCATTCGCCTGGAAGACCCTCCGCTCGTGCTCCGCGTCGAGGATGCCGCCTTGCGCGAGCGCCAGATCACGGACGTAGGCGACGTCGGAGAAGACGAAGTCGGCGATCGCCTTCGCGGTCCAGCGCGGATCTCCGGTCAGCGGCGCAAGGCGCGCCAGGAGTGCGATCGAAAGGACGTCCGGATAGGTGAAGTCCCACCCGTGCCGTCCACGGCCCGGGGGCAGTGCGATGAGGCGAGGCTCCGCGCTCCGGATCAGGTCCGAGACGTTGCGGGTCGAGATTTCGGCAGCGGCGGCAACCTGGGCGGTCGAATAGGTCTTCATCGCGACGTCGGGCTCCGTGGCTCCGATTATTTAGCGCGATCGGCGTGTAAATTTCAATATGTCCGTGAAATCGGAGCAATAGCGCGGGCCGATCCGCAACTATGATAGACAACATTGCGGACGGAACCGCATTATATCTGCGTCGTGAGTGCGGATGCGTCCGCAATTACGCTGTGTCACTTACGGACGGAGCCGCAACTCGTCTGCTGCTTCATCTGGAGACAGAGGTCGGGGCCGCCACGGCCGCGAAGGGCAAGGCGCTCGGCCCCGACGCCCTCAAGGCCGACGGAACTGTCGTGGATAAGCTTCGCGGACAGCTTCACTATGGATCGCGGAAAAACTACACGTTGGATGCTAACCGAGGTTGGAGGTCTCGATGACGGAGACATCGTACGAGCGCGATAAGCGACTTGCAGGATTGTCGGAGGATGAGAAACACAGGATTTGGGATAGGTGTCTCAAGGCGCGAGGTGTTTACGCCGTGATAGAAAAACTGTCGTCAACAGGAATTGGAGACGATGCTAAAGTAAAATATATTATCTTTGACGCAAATAAAGAGCCTGATCCACCACGAAAATACGTTGAAACATGGCTTGGGAAGCAAGAAAGCAAGAAAAAGAAATACGATTGGGGCATCTTTGTACTGATCGTTCTTACACTGATTGCAACAGTGCTATCACTTGTGAAGTGATCACCAATCCAGCCACGACGATCGGATGACCCGGGGAGCCATGGCCGTCTTCGGCTCCGCGACGGCGCGCGGGAGCGCCGCCGCGATCCGGGCGGCAGCGTCGTCGAGCGAGAACCCGGAGGCGTAGAGCCCGTGCAAGGCCGCGATCGCGTAGACGCGGGCGTCGAGCGGCTCGTTCCGCACATTTCGGTCTGCGAGCCAGACGACCCGGGCGACCCGGCCGCGCCATTCCCGGATCGGGCGTTCGGCGAGGATCCCGGCGTGCCACCACTCCTCACGATCACCCGGGATATGGATCGCTCCGGGACCGTGCGGATCCGCGCTGCGGAGCCTTCCGAATAGCTGATGCTTCAATCCGTCGACCCCGACCACATGGACGGCCGCGAGCGCCCCACGGCGGGCCTTGGGCGGGCGTCTAGGCCATGGCGGTATTCCGTCCCCGCCTCGCCCCTTCACGGCCCACACGCGGCGCTGTAGCCGCTCGGCGCTGAACCGGGAGACCTCGGCCGACCGGTGCCCGCCGTGGTCGATCGCGACCGCCGCAACCGGGAGATCCGGGACCGCTCTCGGGTGCCGGAAGCGCCGGAGGAGGAGCCGATCGAGCGCGTGCCAAACTTCCGGGCGGGTCGTGTCGCCCGCGAGGACCGCGTAGTCGAGCGACCAGCTTTCCTCACCCCGCCCCCAGCCGATGAACTCGCATTCGAGGCGATCATCCTGCACGTCCACCCCTGCCGTGATGACGGCCGCTCTCTCGGGGAGGAGTTCGATCCACGGCGGATCCGCGTCGACCGCGCGCCGGAGGAGGGCGTCGACCGTGAGCGGACCGGTCTCGGCGTCGAGCCAGGGGAGGCCGAGGCCCGTGTTCGTGAAGACCTGCAACCGGGTCGGATCCTTCCCGGCCGCGATTTGATCGGCGGCAAGCTCGGCCCAGGTCTTGAACGGCGAGAGGACGCCGGGGACGTGGAAGCTCGCCGTCCGGCCGTCGCCGGGGGCGGTCGCGCGCCATTCGCCGAGGGCGAGAAGGCGCGGCTTCTCCCGCTCCTCGATCACGCCGCCGCAGTGCGGGCAGACCATGTGCGCGGCCTCCGGTCGGCCCTCGGGCCAACGGACCATGTCCCAGGACCACGCCGTGGTCTCGTCGCAGGAGGGGCACGGGATGTAGAACCGGCGCTGGTCGCCCTCCTCGAACGCTGCCTGGATCCGGGATGCGCCGTCGACCGTCGGGGTCGAGGTCAGGAGGATCTTGCGCCGCCCCCGGAAGGTGACGGTCCGGGCGACCGCGAGGTCGATCGCGTCGCCCTCGCCGCCGACGTCCGCCGGGTAGGCGTCGACCTCGTCCAAGAGGACGAACCGGGCCGGGAGCGAGCGGAGGTTGACTGGCGAGTTCGCGCCGCAGATGACGAGCGCGCCGCCCGGGAAGGTCTTGAGGCTGTCCGTGTTGCCCGCGTTCCGGCCCCGGCGCTTGGCGACCCGTTCGCGGAGGTCCGGGGTCGCCTCGATCATCGGATCGATGCGCGTCCGGGTTGCCCGCTTTGCCGCGCTGTCGGTCGGCTGCACGAACAACGTGGTCCCCGGCGTGAGGTGGATGATGCTGCCGATAAAGTTGAGCGCCGCCTCGGTCTTCGCGGTCTGAGCCGCAGCCATGACGACGACCCGCTCGAACGGCGATCCGACCGAGAGGGCGTCCATGACGCCGACCATGTACGGGGTCCGGGCGTTGCGCCACGGACCGGGCTCACCCGCCGTTCCGGGGAGGATACGGTATCGCTCGGCCCACTCGGCGACCGACATCTGTGGATCGGGCGCGAGGCCGAGGCGCCACACATCATCTATCCTCATCGTCCCAGCCACTCGAAGCAAAAACGCTTTCGAAACCTACTATCGCTAGTAGCTCATCATTTTCCTGAGCGTCCCAGTTCCCATCGTTTAGCGTTCTTCCTAAGACACCTATGTTAAATACAATACTGTGCCCCTTTTCGGCATGACAAACTATGAAGTCAAATGCTTCGTTGTCAACCCATATAAAAAAATTCACATCATTTTCTTCGAAAATGGCCACAACACTACCGAAACTAAGCGGTCTTTCTACTATTCTTCCTCTATAAACCATGTCGTCTACGCGTTCTGGATCGCCTACTCTAAAACAAACTTCTGTCGTGGTTGGAAACGGGCTCCCGCCTATGCTGATGCCGCCATCCTGAACTACGTTGGTCTTGAAGCTGATTTCCTTTGAAACTCCTTCTGATTTGTACGGCAGTCGATAGATAAATTGATAAGCGGATGAAACTAATTTGATGTTGTATGCGTCATCGAACATAACGACCTCGCCTATTTTCGTTGCAACAGTATTCTAGTGGCGTGCGGGCAAGCTCGTCGAGGTGATCGCGGACGAGCCGGTCGAGGACCGCGAAGGTCCGGGCCGGATCCGATCCGGTCTCGGCCGAGACGGCGACGGCCGCTCGGTTCGCCCATCCCGTCCACGCGTCTCGCTCGAACCGGGCACGGCCGAAGACCTGGCGCTCGACCTCCTCGCGGGAGATGAGCTCTCCCTCGCGGCGCTTGAGTTCGAGATCGAGGAGCTTCGCCTCGCGAAACATCTTCGCCATACGGACCTGGCTGGCGGTCCCGCCCAGGTCGGCGGGCGCGCCGGGCTTCGCCGCCGCCCGCCGATGGCCGTCGAGGTTCTCCCGGACCCACCGCTCGCCCTTGTCCGGGTCGACCCGGCCGTCGGGCTCGATCGGGAGCCCCTCGGCGACAAGTTGCGTCATCCGGGTCGGGGAGACCCCGATCCGCTTTCCGAAATCGCGCTTGGTGAGGGTTCCAGGCATTCGAGATCCGAGAGACTAGCGAAATCGGGGGCTGCGGCCGCACTGCGGTCAGCGCCCCGGGAAGTACCTACTGCACCGCTCCGAGGGTCGGCCCGATGGTGTCGACCACGCTCCTCCGCGCCGAGCCACGGCCACGGGCGCACGCCATCCAGAAGGTCCAGACCGCGTGATCCGGATCGATCTCTCGCGCGGAAATTCCGACCTCGTGCACATCGATGATCGCCATCACCTGGGCGACGGTCGGCACGACGCTCCGATCCGCGAGGCCGCCGAGCGCGGAGAGGAGCGCGTCGGGCGCATACGGATCGACCTCGGCCCGAAAGGCGAGGGCGCTCGCGTACGCGTCGGCCGTTGACGCAAGGGCCTCCGGGGGGAGCGAGGCGAACCGACCGAGCCAGAGCAGGACGATGATGCGGATCGTCGCTCGGGACGGCCAGTCCTTGACCATCGTCTCGCGGATGCGCTCGGCCAGTTCTATGACCTCTGGCTGCAGGAGGACGACGACGTGCCCGTCGCTGACGATCTCCTCGAACGGGCAGAGGGGCTGGGGGGTCAGTTCATCCATTTGTGGCCTCCGAAGGTGTTGTTCCGGGGTTGATCTGGACCGCGAGGGATCGGATCGGGGGCCGGATCGGGACGGATCGGGACGCTCTTTCCCTCGCGGATCTCGATCGCGTTCCCCGTCGAGGAACGGTTGGTCGTGAACGGGGACTTCAAAGGGTATTGTTCGCGACGTACCGTTCCACGGGGCTCATGCCGGTCCTTGCGCTCCGGCTTCGGGCTGCCGAAGAGGCGCTCGTACGCCTCGGCGACCTCGCGGTCCCGGACGTCCTTCGGCCGCTTGTACCACTTGCTTTGCGAGACCCCGGACGCCCGGACGGCCTCGCGCCGGGCCTCGCCCTGGCGCAGGAACTCGTCACGCGGGATCGCGCCGTTGCGCTCGCGGCGGGCCTCCCTCTGCTCGGCCTTCTGCCGATCGGCGACCTCGGCGGGGGTGAGGTCGTAGCAGCGGATCGCCTTGATCTTGAGCCGCTTCCGGTCGTCGTACGTCAGGTTGAGGTGCCTTCCAATCGACGTCGCGGTCCACTGGTAGGGCTTTGTCATGATCCGATCGACCTGGGCGACGCGGCGACGCGGGTCCATGTCGGGGATCATCGCCTCGGACATCGCCATGAGTTCCCGCCGGTCAAGCGGCCGGACGCGCCGGATGAGCGAGAGGATGATGAAGAGGTCGGTCGTCCCCGCGTCGTCGTTCGGCAGGACGAGGTCCGATCCCCAGCGATCGCGGAGGAGACGGAGGGCCTCGGCGAGTTGGATCGAGACGGTCGGCGGGGCCTTCCTGCGGCGCGCGTGGCGCTCGGCGATCTCGCGGAGGGCGTCGGCCTTCTCGGCGTCCGTGGTCGGCGTCGTGAACCCGATGAGCCGCCGGAGCGTCTCATCCCGTCGCCGATCGTCCTCGGGGATGACCTCGTCGAGGGCAGCCGCGAACGCCTCGAACTCCTCGCGGCGGCGGGCCTCGTCCTCGTCCTTCTGCCTCTGCCGACGGCGCTCCTCGTCCTTGCGGAGGTTCTCCTCGATGATCGGGGCGAAGTGCTCGTCGTACGGGATGCCGTTGACGAGGATCTCAAGCGGGGGGAGGTCAGCGCGCATAGGCGACCTCCTGATCCCGATCGTTGAGGTCGCCGCCGGGCTGGCGGATCGTGAATGTCTCCCGACCGGCATCCGACCAGCGGCGGGCGCTCTCCGCCGCCGCCGCGTGTCCGGCCGGATCGTCGTCGACGGCGAGCCAGAGGCTCTCGATCGCGGGAAGGACCGGGAAGGAGCGGAGCCCGTTCGCGGAGATCGTCGCCCAGACCGGGCCGGGTCCGAACTCGGGCGTATTCCGGAGGCTGAGGACCGTCTCGATCCCTTCGCCCAGGCCGAGGGAATAGGTTACGTCAGCGTCGGGCGTGAGCTTGATCGCGCCGCCGCCGATCGGGCCGAGGGCCTTCCTGTCCGCCTTGCGGCCGTCGGGGGTCAGGAACGTCCGGTGGATGGCCTTCGGGGCATCGGTCTCGATGTCGCGGACGAGCGCGACCATGTAGCCGCGACGGTGGTAGCGGATCGCCTCCCCGGCCGCACCGGGCGGGAGCCGGACGCCACGGCGGGCGAGGTAGGTCTCGACCCGCGTCCCGACGATGCTGCCCGCCTCGCCCCAGATCCGGAGCGCGGTTGCGGTCCGCTCCTCATCGGACGGGTCGGACCTGGGGATAAAATTGGCCCCGAGGTCGACCGGTGCCGATCCCAATTTGGGATTGGCGACCCCGAGCATCGCCTTGACGTGGTCCCGGCAGACGAGCGGGTCGTCGCCCGCGAAGGAATGGACGACGAAGCCCCCGGGGGCATTCGGGTCGATCAGGATCGAGAGGGACCGGTCCGCAGGATGGTGGCCGGGTCCGGGCGCGAGGACGCGCCGCCCCTGGACCTCGCCGCCGAGACGATCGGCGACCGCGCGAGGATCGAGGACAGTTGCGGACGGACCCGTGGTGCGGTACTTTTCGGTCCGCAAGAGTTTCGTCGACTGCTTGCCGCATTTGCCGCCGTTCCGGGTACCAGCCGGAGCGGCGGTTTGCTTTTGTGGATCTGGCGGTCCGCTGGGGAGTTCCCGGAAATTCCCCGCATTGTGGCGTGATTTTGGGTCATTTCCGGTCGCATTCGGCGCTTTCGCACCAAACCGGCGTTCCGAAAATCCCTTATTTTTCAAGAAGGTAGATGGTGCTGCCAGAGAGGATTGAACTCTCGACCTCTCCCTTACCAAGGGAGTGCTCTACCACTGAGCTACGGCAGCGGGTCGCGGCGGGGGCGGGCGGCCTGGGCGGCCCGTCCGGCGGACCGGGGGTATCTGCCACAGGGCGGCGGGCCATGCAAGCCTCGTGGTCGAGGGAAATGCCGGGCCGGCTGTCCGGGGGCCCCTTTTCGGGCATAGACTCGGCCGGATTCGGAGGGGATCGGCGGTCATGGGGCGGAAAGGCGGCGGCGGGGCGGAGGCGGAGCGTGCAGCCCGGGAACGGCGGCTCGCCGAAGCGCTCAGGGCGAATCTGCGCCGGCGCAAGGAAGCTCTCGAGGGCGATCCCGGGGCGGGTGGCGGCGCCGGGCCGGCCGGGCCGGGCGAGGTTTCCGGCGCCGCCGTCGGCGGCACGGGGCCGGCCGGGCCGGGCGGGGCGGATCGCGGCCCCGGCTCCCCGGAGGCTGATGGAAGCCGCGGGTCGGCCGCGAGGGACTGATTTCCGCAGCCGGACAGGGCGGATCGCAAAGCCCGAACGGACGGGGCGGATCGAAGCGCGGGCCTGACGCGTCAGGCCGAACCCGCTGGAAGAGCGTTGCGGCGGTCGGTCGGAGTCCGCCGCGCGGGCGCGGGTCGGCGACGAGGCAAGACCCGGCCGGCCTCGATCGTCCTTCGGCGAGGCGGCGGGCAAGTGCCGGACCGGCACGGCCCGGGCCCGGCGGCGGTGGACGAGGCGGGCGCAGGACCCAGGGGCGCGGAACCAAGGCCACACCCTCCGGCGACGCTTGTCCGGTCCGGGGCGGCGGGCTATGGCTTCGGGCGAGGGTAGGGGTGAGCGGGCCTGAGGGAAGACCTGATCCATGGACAAGATCCGCATCGTCGGCGGCAACGCGCTTTCCGGCACGATCCCGATCTCGGGGGCGAAGAACGCGGCGTTGCCGCTCATGATCGCGGGTCTCCTGACCCCCGACCGGCTGACGCTCGAGAACGTGCCGCGCCTGCGCGACGTGGCGCTCCTGCAGCGGATCTTGACCAACCACGGCGTCGACTACTCGCTCGACGGCAAGCGCCCGGGGCAGGACCCGCTCGCCGGGCAGACCATCCACTTCCAGGCCCGCGACATCGTCGACACCACCGCTCCCTATGAACTCGTCAGCCAGATGCGGGCGAGCTTCTGGGTGATCGGGCCGCTGCTCGCCCGCATGGGCGAGGCGCGCGTGTCGCTGCCGGGCGGCTGCGCGATCGGCACGCGGCCGGTGGACTTCTTCATCTCGGGCCTCAAGGCGCTCGGGGCGGACATCGACATCGACCGCGGCTACGTGGTGGCGCGGGCGCCCGGCGGGCGGCTCCTCGGCGGGCGCGTGACGTTCCCCAAAGTGTCGGTCGGCGCGACCCATACGGTCATGATGGCCGCCACGCTGGCGAAGGGCGAAACCGTCATCGAGAACGCCGCGCGCGAGCCGGAGGTGGTCGACCTGGCCGCCTGTCTGGTCGCCATGGGGGCGGAGATCGAGGGGGCCGGCACGGAGACGATCCGCATCCAGGGCAAGCGCGACCTGCACGGCGCCTGGCACAGCGTCCTGCCGGACCGGATCGAGACGGGCACCTACGCGATGGCCGTCGCCATGACGGGCGGCAGCCTGGACTTGGTCAACACCGCGCCGGAGCTCCTGTCGAGCGCGCTGGGGGTGCTCGCGGACGCGGGCGTCTCGATCGAGCCGCTCAAGACCGGCATCCGGGTCCGGCGCGACGGCGGCGGCATCCGGCCCGTCGACGTCACCACCGAGCCGTTCCCCGGCTTCCCGACGGACCTGCAGGCGCAGTTCATGGCGCTGATGACGCGGGCCGAGGGCACGACGCGAATCACCGAGACCATCTTCGAGAACCGCTTCATGCACGTCGCCGAGCTCGTCCGGCTCGGGGCGCGGATCCATCTCGACGGCCAGGTCGCGACCGTGGAGGGCGTCGACCGCCTGATCGGCGCGCCCGTCATGGCGACGGACCTGCGCGCGTCGGTCTCGCTCGTCATCGCCGGGCTCGCAGCGGAGGGCGATACGACGGTGTCCCGCGTCTACCACCTCGATCGGGGCTTCGAGCGGCTGGAGGAGAAGCTTTCGCGCTGCGGCGCCGCCATCGAGCGGCTGAGCGGCGAGGGGTCCCGCTAGAAATTTATTCGGGCTTGAAATCGATTGGAAACGTGATGCTGCTAGACCCTTGTCAGGACGCGATTTCCGGACTGTAGTGTCAGGGGGGCGTCAGGTTCGGAGGATATTCATGATTCGTGGTTTCGTGCTCGCCGCGGCCGCCGCCGCCGCCCTCTCGCTCGGCTCGGCCGGCTCGGCCGCCGCCGGCACCGTCGGCCTCGACGAAGTGCAGGGCCTGTCGAAGGATTTCGGCCATACCTACCAGGCAGGCGCCAAGATCTACGTGGCCCCGGCCTACCGGGTCTATCGCCCGCGTGTGGTCGTGCGGCCGTACTACTACCCGGTCGTCCCGGTCTACAAGGTCAAGCGTCCGAAGGTCTACGTCTACTGATCGTGCCTTAACGGCTCCCTCGCAACGGCCCGGACCTCTGTTCCGGGCCGTTTCGTTTTCCTACCCTTTGCGTCCGCTACGCCGTGGAGATGTTGCGCCGGGACGTCGGCTTTCCTATCTCAGCCGCACGAAACTGCGCTGCGGATCGGGGTAGGCGTGATGAAGACTCTCAAGCTGATGGCGCTCGACGCGGAGGACCTGAAAGTCGTCTCCGCCTGCATCCAGGACGCTGTCCTCAAGGTCGGCGACCTTCGCTGGCAGGCGCGCGATAAGCGCTTCGTGGTCGCCATGAACCGGCTCGCCTGGGAGGAGCAGCCCGAAACGGGCACGTGCCAGCGCCGGCGGGCCTGCCTGCATTTCGACCGCGTGCTGTCGGTCAAGAGTTCCGGCGTGCCGAAGGACCGCCCGGGGGAGGTGCTGTGCCTGCTGGCGGTGACCTTCTCGGAGACCGATGCGCCGGCCGGCATGGTGGACCTGGTCTTTGCCGGCGGCGGCGCGATCCGGCTGACCGTGGAGTGCCTGGAGGCGCAGCTCGCCGACCTCGGGGCGGCTTGGGCGGCCCGGCTGCCCGCCCACGAGGTCTGACCTCAGTCGCTCGCCTCCGGCTTGCCGGCCAGGCCACAGTAGCCATGGGCGTCGAGGATGTCGCCGCCCTTCATGTGCGAATAGGAGAAGACCCGCCAGGCCATGCAGGCCGAGCCGATGCAATGATGGAAGAGGTGCTCCTTGTCGAAGCCGTCCGTCAGCATGTTGTGGATGCGGTTGTCGCCCTCGATCCGGACGAAGGGGCACCATTTCCTCTGGGCTTCCCGCTCGGTCACGCGCATCGACTGCCTCCCTGTCCGGTTCCGGGCCGCTCCGATCCTCGTCCTTCTTCCCTTGCGTCGGCGTTAAGGGCGGCATCCGTCGAAACCCGGACCGGGTCGCGCCAGGGCTGGCGGGCCGCATGGACTCCCGCGCGGCGTTTCCGCTAGAGGTGGAGCCCCTTCGCGATCCCTCCCCCGGAGCAGACCCTTGGCCATCCGCCTGTCGACCCGCGACGCCGATTTCGAGAGCCGGTTCTCCGCCTTCCTCGCCACCAAGCGCGAGGTCTCCGAGGAGGTGGACGAAGCGGTCCGCCGCATCATCGAGGACGTGCGGAGCCGCGGCGACGCGGCGCTCGTGGACGCGTCGCGCCGGTTCGACCGGGTCGAGATCGCCGGCCGCATCCGGATCACGGCGGATGAGGTCGACGCGGCGGCGGCGACGGTGGACGCGGACACGCTGGCGGCGCTGACCCTCGCGCGCGACCGGATCCGGGCGCATCACGAGCGGCAGATGCCGCGCGACGACCACTATGTGGATCCGCTCGGGGTCGAGCTCGGGTCGCGCTGGACGGCGATCGAGGCGGTCGGGCTCTACGTGCCGGGGGGCACCGCCAGCTATCCGTCGAGCGTGCTGATGAACGCCGTGCCGGCGGCGGTGGCGGGCGTGGACCGCATCGTCATGGTCGTGCCGACGCCCGACGACCGGCTGAACCCGCTGGTGCTCGCTGCGGCGAAGCTCGGCGGGGTGCACGAGATCTACCGGGTCGGCGGCGCGCAGGCGGTGGCGGCGCTCGCCTACGGGACGGAGACGATCCGGCCGGTGGCCAAGATCGTCGGGCCAGGCAACGCCTACGTGGCGGCGGCGAAGCGGCGGGTGTTCGGGACGGTCGGCATCGACATGATCGCCGGGCCCTCCGAGGTGCTGGTGGTCGCCGATGCGGCGAACGACCCGGACTGGCTGGCCGCGGACCTGCTCGCCCAGGCCGAACACGACACCGCGGCGCAGTCGATCCTGGTGACGGACTCGGCCGAGCTCGCCGCGGCCGTCGAAGCGGCCGTGGAGCGGCAGCTGAAGCTCCTGCCGCGCGGGGAGACCGCGGGGGCGAGTTGGCGGGACTACGGGGCGGTCATCCTGGTGGAGACCCTCGACCAGGCGGTGCCGCTCGCCGACCGGATCGCGGCGGAGCACCTCGAGATCGCGACCGACGATCCGGAGGCGCTCATGCGGCGGATCCGCAACGCCGGGGCCGTGTTCCTCGGCCGGCACACGCCGGAGGTGATCGGCGACTATGTGGGCGGCTCCAACCACGTGCTGCCGACCGCAAGGTCGGCGCGCTTCTCCTCCGGGCTCGGGGTCCTCGACTTCGTCAAGCGCACCTCGATCCTGAAGCTCGGTCCCGAATCGCTCCGGGCGCTCGGGCCGGCCGCCATCACGCTCGCGCGCGCCGAGGGACTGGACGCGCACGGGCGGTCGGTCGCCATCCGCCTCAATCTGTGACAGGCTTCGCGGGGACTCGGGGGGATGGTGGCCATGGAGGAGGGTGAGACGAGACCGGGCGCCCGCCTCGTCGAGGTGGTGCTCGACGAGAATTCGATCGCGCGCTCGACGCCGGACGTCGAGCACGAGCGGGCCGTCGCGATCTACGACCTGATCGAGGAGAACGTGTTCGCGCCGCACGGACACGACGGAGGGCCGTACCGGCTGAGGCTCAGCCTGGTCGAGAGCAAGATGATGCTGGAGATCTCGGACACGGCCTCCGACGGCCGCTTCACCCACATCCTCTCGCTGACGCCCTTCCGCAAGATCGTCAAGGACTACTTCCTCGTCTGCGAGAGCTACTACGCGGCCATCCGCACGGCGAGCCCGGGGCAAATCGAGGCCATCGACATGGGGCGCCGGGGACTCCACAACGAGGGCTCGCGCGTCCTGATGGAACGCCTCGCCGACAAGGTGGCGATGGATTTCGACACCGCCCGGCGGCTGTTCACGCTCGTCTGCGCGCTGCACTGGAAAGGCTGACCCCGGTGGAGCGCCCGCGCCCCAGCGCCGTGCTTTTCGCCTGTTCGCTCAATGCGGTCCGCTCGCCGATGGCGGAGGCCATCGCCAAGCACCTGTTCAACCGGCGCATCTACTTCCAGTCGGCGGGGGTGCGTCAGGGGGAGCTCGACCCGTTCGCCGTCAAGGTGCTGGACGAGATCGGCATCGACATCTCCCGGCATAAGCCGAAGACCTTCGACGACCTGGAGGACTCCAACTTCGACCTCGTCATCACGCTGGCGCCGGAGGCCCACCACAAGGCGCTCGACATGACCCGCACGATGGCGATGGACGTGGAATACTGGCCGACGGCCGATCCCCAGCTCGCCTCCGGCTCGCGCGAGCAGATCCTGGACGCCTACAGGGCGGTGCGCGACGGGCTCACGAAGCGGATCAAGGAGCGGCTCGGCTGGAACCCGAAGGCGCACGACTGAGGCCGGGCGGCCGGTGCGCGGCCTCTTCCGCGGCGGGCGGGAGCGCCCGACGGCGCCGCCAATCCAGAGGTTTCCTTTTCGCCGCCGATCCGTTAGGTTCCGCGAACCTTTTCGAACCCCTTCACCCGGACATCCGATGACCAAGGAAGAGATCCTGGAATTTCCCGGCATCGTGATCGAGCTCCTGCCCAACGCGACGTTCCGCGTGAAGCTCGAGAACGACCACGAAATTATCGCGCACACCGCCGGACGCATGCGCAAGAACCGGATCCGCGTTCTCGCCGGCGACAAGGTGCTGGTCGAGATGACGCCTTACGACCTCACCAAGGGTCGGATCACCTACCGCTTCAAGTGACCGCCGGGTCCCTTGCGGACGCGCCCGGACAAGGGCGTTTCCGCGACGGTCCCGGCCGAGGTCCCGACCGGATCCGCCCATGCCCGACACCCGCCCGAAGCTCGTCCTCGCCTCCGCGTCTCCCCGCCGGCTCGGCCTCCTGCAGCAGGTCGGCGTCGAACCCGACGCGCTGAAGCCGGCGGACCTGGACGAGACTCCGAAAAAGGGCGAGCAGCCGCGCAGCCTCGCCACCCGCCTCGCCGCCGAGAAGGCGGCGGCCATCCACGAATGGTGCAGGACGTCCGAGTGGGCGGGCGCCGCCGTGCTGGCGGCCGACACGGTGGTCAGCGTCGGGCGGCGCATCCTGCCCAAGGCGGAGGGAATCGACGAGGCCTACGCGTGCCTCCGCCTGCTGTCGGGCCGGTCGCATCGGGTGTGGACCGGCGTTACGGTGGTGTCGGGCAAGGGCAGCGTGCGCTCGCGCCTCGTCGATGCGCGCGTGCGTTTCAAGCGGCTCTCGGGCGACGAGATCGACGCCTACGTGGCCTCCGGCGAATGGCGCGGCAAGGCGGGGGCCTATGCGATCCAGGGCATCGCGGGCGGCTTCGTCGTCAAGATCGTCGGCTCCTACACGGCGATCGTCGGGCTTCCGCTCACCGAGACGCTCGGGCTCCTGGAGGGCGCCGGCTATCCGGTCCGGGCCGGCTGGAGTTCGCCGCTGCTCACCCCCGGGATCTGAGACGGGGGCCGGGTCAGCCCGCCTTGTCGCAATAGGTGAGCCGGGCGATCTTCAGGGTGTGCTTCAGTTGCGGCAGCATCTGGTTGACGTCGAGCATCACGAAGGTGCCGGTCTCGCCGGGGAGCACGACCGTCTTCGCCTCGTAGCCCAGTTCGTTGAGCGTCGGCCCGTAGTGGCGGATCTCCATGCTGCGCAGGACCCGGTCGGGGAACGGGTTGCGGATCGCCCAGACGAAGTTGGTCAGCATCAGGAAATAGGGGCCGCTCGCCTGCCGGACCGCGAGGATATCCTGGTCCGACAGGTCCTTTTCCCGGCAGGTCTCGTAGGCGGCGAGCGTCGTGCCGAGCCGCTCGCGCAAGGCCACCTCGCAGAGATCCCGGCAGGTCTTCACCGCGTCGCGAACCACCGGATCGAGCGGCGTCCGGTCGGCGAGGCGCTCGGGGACGCATTGGCTGAAGCACTCCGCCTCGGCGGCGGCCGCGCGGTTGGGCGCCGGCCAGGCGAGCAGGAGAAGGGCGGCCAGGGCCAGCAAAGCGGCGGCGTGCCAGGGTGCCGGCGCGGGCAGGGTCGCGGCCACGGCCCGGCTGCGCAGATGGCGCGGATGGACCGGGGGCTGCCGGCAAGGGCGCACGGCCGGCCGGATTCGTCTCGCCTGCATGCTGGTCCTCCCGCCGCCCTTCTTTCCGGCCCGGCTGGGGCGGCCGTCGACGGCCGGGCGGTCGTTGCATCCTACGCCCGGATCGCCATCTTGGACCTGAGACACGACGCCCGGCGAAAAGCCGGCTCCCTTCCGGAGAGATGATGACCGACCCCGTCGTCCCGAAAACCCGCAAGGCGCGCCCCTGCCCGATCTGCTCGCGCATGTCGCTCGCCGCCACCTATCCGTTCTGCTCTGACCGCTGCCGCAAGGTCGACCTGCACCGCTGGCTGAGCGGCGCCTACGCGATCCCGGCGGTGGAGAGCGACGATCCGGACGAGGAGGATACGCGGTCCTGACGCGTCGAGCCCGGCGCCCGCCGTCGGCGTTCGCCATCGGCGTCGACCGCCTCGCCCGTGCCCGAAACGACGCTCCCGCGGAGCCGAATCGCGAGGTGCGGGAGCCCCTTGGGCCCGGTCCTGCACCTCCTTCGAAATCCGCCGCGGAGGTGCTGGACAGACCCGCCCCGACCCACTATAACCCCCCGCACTCCCGCCGGGCCTCCCGGCGCGGCGCCCAGGTAGCTCAGCTGGTAGAGCAGCGGATTGAAAATCCGCGTGTCGGCGGTTCGACTCCGTCCCTGGGCACCACAATCTCATTCGTACTCTTCCATTGCTGTAAAAGAATACTGATTCAAGCAGGAACTTAACCTTCCTGGGTGTCCAGACCCGTCCGTGGAAGTTCGCCAGCCGACCCCTTGTGGCCACTGACCTGCGCGACCTGGCCGGGTGCTGGACGCGACCGAGGCGGCGTGCCTTGATGCGTTCCCGGCGATCCGCACGCATCGGGAGGCATGGGTGGGACGGTATCTCGTAACGGGGGCGACCGGCGGCATGGGCGTTGTGCTTTGCCGCCAGCTGGCGAGCGCAGGCCACGACTTGGTAATGGTCGGCCGGCGACCGGCCGTGATGGAGGCCCTGATCGCCGATCTAAAGTCCTGCGGTCAGGGCAGCCACTCCGCCTTGGAGGTCGACATGGCGGACCGAGGGTCGGTCGCAAGGTTCGCGGCTGCATTGGCCGGATCCGACATTGCCCTCGACGGCGCTGTCATCATGCCGCCGCAGCCGGCCCGAACGGCCGATCCAATGCCTGCCCCCGAAGCCTGGGATGCGCTGTTCGACGGCAGCTTCCTCGGCCCGCTTGGGGTGCTCAAGGCCGCGATCGGAAAGATGAGCCCCCGGCCTGCTGCCGGCGTGCGGGCCAAAGTGGTCATCGTCTCGGGCATCTCGTCTGTCCAGGTGCTCAGCCACTATGCGACCGCCAACGTCTTGCGGACGGCGTGGCTCGCCCAGGCGAAGACCCTTGCGTTCGCGCTCGGTCCGCAGGGCATACACGTCAACACCGTCTCGTTCGGGGGAACCTTGACGCCGCATTACCTGAGCCTGCTCCAAGGCCGCGCGGATGCCGCCGGCGTGGCGCTGGACGAGCTCCTCGCGCAAGACACAGAGAACGTGCCGCTCCGAAAGTACGGGTCGGCCGAGGAGGCGGCGCGCACGATCGCCATGCTTCTTTCCGAGGTCTCAGACCACATGACCGGACTCAACCTGCTGCAGGACGGCGGTTTCACGCGGGCCTACTGATGGTGGCGTGGAGGGATGACTTGCGCTCGCTCTTCACCAAGTACCTGATCGCCCTGTTCCTCGCTGTTGCGGTGCCCCTGACGGCCAACGGGATCGTCGAAGCGTGGTTCGCTTATCAAGACCAGCGGGCCCGGCTTGACGCCCTCCTGGGGGTCGAGGCCCGTGGAGCCGCAAACCGTATCGGCAACTTCGTGCAAGGGATCTCGGATCAGCTCGGCTGGCTGGTCCAGCTGCCCTGGACCGAAGAAATCGACGAGCGCAGGCAAATCGACGCTCTGCGGCTCCTTCGCCAGGTGCCCGCCGTCGTCAACCTGATGCTGGTCGACGGACTCGGGCGAGAGCGGGTCTATGTTTCGCGCGTCGGACTCAACCGAACGGAGGGCCGTACGGACCACCGCCGCGATGCAGCCGTGGAAGGCGCGCGCAGCCGTCGCCTTTGGTACGGCCAAGTGACCTACAACCGTGGATCCGAACCCTACATGACGGTTGCGATGGCGGGTAACCGGCCTTCCGTTGGCATCGCGGTCGCGGACGTGAACCTGAAGCTGATTTGGGACGTCATATCCGTCATCCGGGTCGGCAACACCGGCTACGCTTTCGTGCTCGATGAGCTCGGCCGCCTGATCGCCCATCCCGACCTCGGCCTCGTGCTCAAGGGAGACGACGAGGACAGCCACAGGCCTTTCCGGGCGATCCGGGAAGCGCTCGGCACAGCCAGTTTCGCGACGGCGGTCGATGCGCAAGGGCTCGCGGTCGCGGCCGCATCGGCGTCTGTCGCTGGACCGGGCTGGACGGTTGTCGTCGTGCAGCCCTTGGCAGAAGCCTACGGTCCCATCTACGCCGCGATCTGGCGCACCGCGGTCCTGCTCATCTCCGGTCTGGCGCTTGCCGCGCTGCTTGCGTGGTGGCTCGCCAACCGCCTTTCCGGCCCTATCCGCTTGCTTGAAAAGGGCACTAAGCGGATCGGCGCAGGCGAGTTCGGCCACAGGGTCGAGATCGACTCGGGTGATGAACTCCAGCGGTTGGCGGAGAGCTTCAATGCCATGGCGGAAGGTCTCGCGCTCTCGCTGGAACGACAGGAGCGCATAGACCGGCTGAAGCGGTTTCTGGCGCCGCAAGTGGCTGAACTCGTCGACCGAAGCGGCGACGGATCCTTGCTGGAGGCGCGGCGCACGCTGGTTGTGGCGCTCTTCTGCGACCTGCGCGGTTTCACCGCCTTCTCAGCCAAGGCGCCGCCCGAGGAGGTGATGAAGGTGCTTTCGGATTACTACGAGGCGCTCGGCCGCGTCATAGCAGCCCACGAAGCAACTCTGGCGAGCTTCACGGGCGACGGCGTCATGGTTCTCGTCAACGCCCCCGTCTCGGCGGACGATCCCGGCAGACGGGCCCTCGATCTCGCAGCCGACATGCAGACGAACGTCCAGGCGCTCGTCGCGCTATGGCGGATGCAGGGGCATCGCATCGGCTTCGGTGTGGGCCTCGCCATGGGTGAGGCAACCGTGGGACGTGTCGGCAACGAGAGCCGGTCCGACTACACGGCGATTGGCAGCGTGGTCAACCTCGCGTCCCGGCTCTGCTCAGCGGCGGCGGATGGAGAGATCCTCGTCGACCGAACCCTCGCCGACGTCGAGGCCTGGCGCGACCGGATCGTCGACAAGGGCTCGTTCACGATCAAGGGGTTCGACGATCCGATTGCCGTCTTCGCCTTGACGACGGGCCAAGCCGCGTCCTGATGCGACGTGTTCGGTCAGGCCTGGATGGTGGGTCGCCGGCAGGACCGGTCCGCTTGGCACCGGATCGTCGTTCCCCGGGATGTCGGGCAGGCCAGAATGCGACGGCCGACAATCCCTGTGCACGTATTCAATGGGGTGCATCGTTCCCATGTCTCAGTCCTGGGACTATGCTCGGGCGCGACCCTGTCCGGATCAGGCGGAACTTGCAGGTGCGGCGATGGATGATCGTCTGATCGGGCCACCGGGCAACAAGCGGAGTGTCCCGCGGGGCTCAAGGCCGCGCCGTTACGGCACACCGAGCCGGCGCGGAGCCATTCTGGGCATGGTTGCGGCTGTCTTGGGGTCTGGCTCTCGCTCCCCGGCGGGGCAGACGCCCGGAATGCCCGTCATCGTACTCTTTCGCAGTACGCCTGCTGGGCCGTTCACCGCCCTGACCGAGGCCTTTCGTGCCGGCATCGCAGACGAGGGACTTGTTGAAAACGAGACGGTCAGGATCGATTATCGCTGGGGAAACAACAATCCGGATCTCCTGCCGGGGATTGCCCGCGAGCTGGTCGATTCGGCAGTGTCGGTCATCGTCGGCAACAGCGTCGCGGTGGAGGCCGCACGGGCTGCCACGTCTACGATCCCGATCGTTTTCGTCGCTGCCGACGATCCGGTGAAGTCCGGCCTCGTCGACAATCTCGCCCGGCCGAGCGGCAACCTGACCGGACTGACCTTCTTCGGAGGTGGCGAGCTTGCTGCCAAACGGACAGAGTTACTGCTAGAGATTGTGCCGCAAGCGCATCTGGTCGGCTTGCTGCTGGATCCCAATTATCCGGCGGTCGAATCCGCCCGGCGCGAGCTCGAAGCTGCCGTCAACAAGCTGGGACGGCGGTTCGTCGTTGCGGAATCCGCGACCAGCGACGCTTTCGAGGCCGCGTTTGCAAAGATCAGTGAAGCCGGGGCCGAGGCGCTCGTCGTTGCGGGCAGCCCCTTCCAGACGAGTCAGCGAAAGAAGATAGTCGAGCTTTCAGCTGCGCGCAGGTTGCCCGCCATCTACGATCAATCCTCATACGTCGCCGACGGCGGGCTCGTCAGCTACGCGACAAGCTTTACGGCGGCGTATCGTCAGGCCGGCGCGTATGCCGCGCGTCTCGCCAAAGGTGCCAAGCCGGCGGACCTGCCCGTCCTGCGCCCAACGATCTTCGAGCTGGCAGTGAATCTCGGAACCGCGAAGGCTCTCGGCATCACCATTCCGAATTCGATCCTGCTCCAGGCCGACGAGGTTATCGAGCCCTGAGGGCAAACCGGCCGGCCACTGGGCTGGCCAACATGCAGGCATTCGGCCCTCGTCATCGGCACGCTGGTTGCCTTTGGACCCTGGCCGTGGAGGCATCGAGCATGAAAGTACAAGTCCGGGGCGGGGCCTGACGCCGGGCAATGCCAGCACACGCGAAAACGCGACCTCTCAGACCCGACTTGCCCGAGTGCGCCGGCTCAGCAGCTCGGCCATGCGGCCCATGGCGTCGAACCCCATTTGGGCCAAGAGGTCCAGCATGTCGAGCGGCACCCAATTCTCGCGGATCAACCCTTCATCGTGCAGGTAGAAGTCCATCACCCGCATAAACACGGGCTTGTTGGTCGGTGGCAGGCCGCAGAAGCCCCCGCCCGCGTGGAAGGCGTAGACGGAGGGCCAGCCGCCCGTCACCGAGTAAGGGCCGTCGCCGATCCGGATATAGTGGCCGGCACCGTGGCGGCGGCGCTCGGCGGTCACGTCCTCGAAGCTTCCTTGCGGCCGGTGGAAGGCGATCCGGAACGGGAGCTGATGGCCTGCGACGAAGCCGTCGAGCCCCCGGGTCGTGCCGATGCCGGCGGGGCCGTACCACATCATCTTCGGATGCCAGTGCTCGCGCTGGGGCATCGCCATCAGGTTGTCGAAGGACAGCCGGCTGCGGTCGTCGAACTCCGCCAGGGTCCGGTGCATCGCGAGGGTCTGGGCGATGCTGGCGGCCGAGGCGCCGGGATCGCTCGGCTCCAGCCGGACGCCGTCCGCGGTGATCGGCCCGGACCAGGCCTCGGGCGAGCCGAGCGGCTCGGCGAGCGGCCACACGCCCGCTTGCCGCATCAGGTCCAGCACGTCCCACAGCAGGTTCGCCTGCAAGATCGTGCCGTCCGGCGTGACCTCGTAGACCTCGCCATAGCGCAGGTAGACGGGGGTTCCGGTCGCCGGGATCCCCAGCCAGTCGCCCCGCATGGTGCCGCAGTAGTGGCCGACCGCGGCGAGGTACATCCGTCCTTCGTAGCTGCCCCCGACGAAAACCACGTCCCGCCGTTCAAGGTCGGGCAACGCGTGCTTCAGGGGCAGGTAGGCCAGCGCGAGCGCCGCCTCGGTGCCGGCGAGCCGATTGATCGGGTGGGCGACGCGCCATTCCGAGGCGGGGGCCGCCATGGCCGCCAGGACGTCCGCCGTGGCGTCCGCGGGGGAGCCGGCGAGCCGGAGAAGCCGGTCGCGGAAGCGGCTGCGCAGGGTGCCGGACGGGGAAGGCGGGTGCTCGGACATGGCGGTCGATCTCCAACTGAGGCCCAGGAGGTCATGCGGCACGAATAATTTGCAATCGTATTCAAACCGGTCTTGCAAACGAATGCAACGGGGCATAGGCTGTCTTCGACCGCCGGAAATCCGGGCCGCAGAAGCCCGGGCCGGGCCAATGGGACGGAGCGCCACATGCACAAGGTTCTGAAAGCCGCCATACCGGTCGCAGCATTCCTCGCCTCGGCGTCCATCGCCTCCGCCGACTGCGGCGCGACCAGCGGGCGGGTGAACATCGTCGGTAACGAATTCCCGGCCATCAAGACGGTGGCAGCCAACGCCGCGAAGTGCGCGACCGGCAGCCTGACCGTCTCGTCGAACCTGACGGCCAACCACCAGAAGATCAACCTGCCCGGGATGCAGGGAAACCCTGCCGAATACACGTCGGCGATCATCGCCACGTCGTCGATCGTCGCCCTGATGAACGACAACGTCATCCGACCGCTCGATGCGCTGGTCGCCGCGCACGGCGCGGATATCCCGAAGAACCAGCTCATCACGATCAACGGCAAGGTGATGGCGGTGGCCTTCATGGCCAACTCGCAGCATCTGGTCTACCGCAAGGACGTCCTGGAGAAGATCGGCGTCCAGCCGCCGAAGACCTACGAGGAGCTCCTCGCCGCCGCAAAGATCATCCGTGAAAAGGGCCTGATGAAGAATCCAGTCGGCGGCGCCTACCAGGCCGGCTGGAATCTGGCCCAGGAATTCGTCAACATGTACATCGGCTACGGCGGCGAGTTCTTCAAACCGGGCTCGGCGGAGCCGGCAATCAACAACCCGCAAGGCGTCGCCGCGCTCGAGATGATGAAGGCGCTCAGCGCTTACATGAACCCGGACTTCCTCACGCACGACTCCAATGCCACCAGCGCAGAATGGAAGGCCGGGAACGTCGCCCTGATGAGCATGTGGGGCTCCCGCACCGGCGTCCTGACCGTCAAGGAGGGCAACGATCCGGTCGTCGCGGCCAACACGGCCGTGGGCGCGCCCCTCACGGTCGGCGGCGGCAAGATCCCGGCGACCACCCTGTGGTGGGACGGCTGGACGGTCGCCAAGAACATCTCCGAGGACGACGCCAAGGCGACGTTCCTGGCCATGAAGAACGGCATTTCGCCCAGCATCCTGAACGACGAGACGATGGGTCAGGCGGTCTGGATGATCAAGGGCTACAAGCCCGCCCCGGTCAACGAGGGCGTCATGCAGACCATGGCGATGGGTGCCAAGCCCTACCCCATGCTGCCCTACATGGGCCTCCTCCACACCGCCATCGGCGACGGCCTCGCGCCGTTCCTGGCCGGCAAGAAGGACGCGGCGACGACGCTCGCGGACATCCAGGCCGCCTACGTCACCGCCGCGAAGGAAAAAGGGTTCCTGAAGTGAACCCGTCCCGCGTCCGCTAGACCCGGCTCCGGCAACCACCGTCAACCGTCGACAGGGGGACGGCGCCGCCGTGCGCCGTCGCCGACCGGCTTCGCGTCGCGAGGAACGACCGATGAGGCACAAGACCTTCCTGGCGTTCTTTCTTCCCACCGCCACGGCGATGTTTCTCTTCATCGCCCTGCCCATCGTGTCGGTGCTGGTCCAGTCGGTCCACGCGCCCCACGAGCAGGTGATCCGGGAAGTCGAGAACTGCACGCCTTTCGGCTGCACCAAGTCGACGACCGTGGACCAGGACGCCACCGCGGCCCTGCGCGCCGATCAGCCCCTCGGGCGCTTCGTCGGCCTCGGCATCTACGGCGACAGGTCCCACCTGGCCTTCTCCGAACTGGCCGCCGCCTGGGCCGGCTCGGCGCGGCTCGGCGACTTCTTCGACCGCATCCTGCACCTGCCCTTCTACCGGGCACTCGCCTTCACGCTCACCTACATGGCGACGGTCACCCCCCTGTCGATCGCGCTCGGCTTCTTCGTGGCCCTGGCGGTCAACGCCATACCGCGCCTCTTCCGCGGGCCCGTGATCTTCGTCTCGCTCCTGCCGATGATCGTCACGCCCCTGGTCGGCGCCCTGATCCTGTTCTGGATGGTCGACTCGCGCGGCATCATCGGCGCCGCCGTGCAGTGGGCCGCCGGCGACCCGAACCTCTCCCTGAAGGCCTCGACGACGCTGACCTGGATCATGCTGATCGTCTACGGCATCTGGTCGACGGCGCCCTTCGCCTTCGTGGTCTACTACGCCGGCCTGCAGACCGTGCCGCAGGACACGCTGGAGAGCGCGATGATCGACGGCGCCAGCCGCTGGGAGCGCGTCCGCTACATCGTGATCCCGCACCTCCTGCCGCTGACGACCTTCATGGCGCTCATCAAGATCATGGACAACTTCCGTGTCTTCGAACCGATCGTCAGCTTCAACGCGGGCGCTCATGCCCAGTCGCTGTCCTACTTCATCTATTCCGATCTCGGAGGGGAGACCCGGCTCCTGTCGTCGGCCGCCGCCACCTCGGTGCTGACGATCGGCGGCGTGCTCGTGCTGCTGTCGCCCGTCCTGGTGAGGACCTGGCGTTCGTTCGGAAGGGCCTAGGAGGCACCGATGGCTCGTTCGGCACGCCGAGGTTCGACGCTCATGACCGCGCTGACGCTCGCGGCCCTGGCGCTGTGGCTCGTCATCGCCATGTTCCCTTTCGTCTGGACGGCCTGGGGCAGCTTCAAGATCGAGAACGACTTCTTCTCCAAGGCCGACTGGACCCAGGCCCTGACGGGTCCGCTGACGCGGGCGACCTACGGCAGCGCCTTCACGGGCGCGGGCTACTACGGCGCCTGGATCCGGGAGGAGTTCTGGCGGGCGGCGCTCAACACCGGCATCGTGGTCGTCTGCGTCGTCGCGATCTCGCTCACCCTCGGAACACTCGGCGGCTATGCGCTCAGCCGGTCGACCTACCGGTACGCGTTCTGGCTCCTCATCGTCGCGCTCGTGTTCCGCGCGATGCCGCCGATCACGCTGGTGTCGGGCTACCTGCTGCCCTTCTACCAGTGGAACCTCTGGGGCCACCTGCCGACGGCCATCATCGTCCTGGTCGCCATCAACCAGCCCTTCACGCTCTGGATGTTGACGGCCTTCTTCCGGAACATCCCGAGGGACCTGGACGAGAGCGCCCGCGTCGACGGCTGTACCCCGTTCCAGGCCTTCCGGCACGTGATCATCCCGGTGATGTGGCCGGGGGTCATCACCACGGGGCTCTTCTCCTTTCTGCTCGCCTACAACGACTTCGTCGTCACGGCCATGCTCCTCTCCAAGGACAACCAGACCATGATCCCGAAGATCGCAAGCTTCCTCGGCACGACCCAGACGGAGGGCAACATCATGTTCGCCGTTTCGTCGGTGGTGTCCGTCACCGCACCGCTCTTCGTCCTGGTGATGGTCTTCCAGCGTCAGATCGTCTCCGGCCTGACGGCGGGTGCGGTGAAAGGGTAAGCCATGGCCGAGATCCGCCTGAAGGGCCTTTCGAAGCGCTGGGGCGCGGTCACCGGCGTCAAGGCCATGACCCTCACCATCGCGGACGGCGAGTTCCTCGTTCTGCTGGGGCCGTCCGGCTGCGGCAAGACGACGACCATGCGCATGATCGCCGGCCTCGAGGACGTCAGCGACGGGGAGATCTGGATCGGAGACCGGCTCGTCAACGAGATCGATCCCAAGGATCGAGACATCGCGATGGTGTTCCAGTCCTACGGCCTCTACCCGACGATGACCGTCTACGAAAACATCCGCTTCCCGCTCAAGGTCAGGAAGGTCCCACCGGCGGATCATCACGACCGGGTCATGCGCGCCGCCGAGACCGTCGAGCTCTCGGACCTTCTGGACCGGAAGCCGGCGGCGCTTTCCGGCGGCCAGCGCCAGCGCGTCGCGCTCGCCCGGGCTATCGTCCGCAAGCCCAAGGTCTTCCTGATGGACGAGCCGCTGTCGAATCTGGACGCCAAGCTCCGGGTCTCGACGCGCGCGCAGATCAAGAACCTGCATCACGAGCTCAAGACGACGACCATCTACGTGACCCACGACCAGATCGAGGCCATGACGCTCGCCGACCGCGTCGTGGTCATGAGCAAGGGCGAGGTCCAGCAGGTCGGTACGCCGCTCCAGATCTACGACCGGCCCGCCAACACTTTCGTGGCCGCCTTCATCGGCAACCCGGCCATGAATCTGGTCCCCGGCCGGCTCGAGGCCGGCACCTTCACGGCCCCTGGCGTCCGCATCCCCGGCTTCGGGCGGGTGCCGGACGGCCCGGTCACGCTGGGCTTCCGCGCCGAGGACGTGGTGGTGGCCCCGAGCGGGGAGGTCGAGGCGCCCGTCTACACCATGGAACTGCTCGGCGACGCCTCGATGGCGACGCTCCACGTCGGCTCGGGCTACGTCGCCGTCAAGGCCGCCAAGGACTTCAAGGCGGCCATCGGGGACCGGCTCGCCGTGCGGGTTCCCGCCCGCATCTGCCACCTGTTCGACCCCGAGACGGGTGCGCGCATCGATCATGCCGCGGGCGCCTGACCGCACACACGAGATACCAGACTCGAGGAATTCTTCGCGATGACGATCCAGCACCTGAAGCGCGGCAAGCCGGAGGCCGAGCGGGCCGAGGATGAAGCCCGCGTGCGCGGCACCGTCGAGGCCATCCTGAAGGACATCGAACTTCGCGGAGACGCCGCGGTCCGGGAGCTGTCGCAGAAGTTCGACGGCTATGCACCGGCGTCCTTCCGGCTGACGCCGTCCGAGATCGAAGCCGCGGTGTCCAAGGTCTCGATGCGCGACATGGAGGACATCCGCTTCGCCCAGGCCCAGATCCGGCGCTTCGCGGAAGCGCAGCGGGCGAGCATGACCGACATCGAGATCGAGACGATGCCGGGCGTCGTGCTCGGCCATCGCAACATCCCGGTCCAGTCGGTCGGTTGCTACGTGCCGGGCGGCAAGTTCCCGATGGTCGCCTCCGCCCACATGTCGGTGCTGACCGCCTCGGTCGCCGGCGTGCCGCGCATCGCCGCCTCGGCGCCGCCCGTGAAGGGCGAACCCCATCCGGCCATCGTCGCGGCGATGCATCTCGGCGGCGCGCACGAGATCTACGTGCTGGGCGGCATCCAGGCGGTCGGCGCCATGGCGCTCGGGACCGAGAGCCTGCGCCCCGTCGACATGCTGGTCGGCCCCGGCAACGCCTTTGTGGCGGAGGCCAAGCGCCAGCTGTTCGGGCGTGTCGGCATCGACCTCTTCGCCGGCCCGACCGAGACGATGGTGATCGCCGACGAGACGGTCGACGCGGAGCTGTGCGCGACCGATCTCCTCGGTCAGGCCGAGCATGGCTACAACTCGCCAGCGTGCCTGATCACCAATTCGCGCCGCCTCGCCGAGGGCACGCTCGCCGAGATCGCCCGGCTGCTCGCGATCCTGCCGACGGCCGACACCGCCTCGGTGAGCTGGCGCGACTACGGCGAGGTCGTCCTCTGCGACACCCACGAGGAGATGCTGCAGGTCGCCAACGCGATGGCGTACGAGCACGTCCAGGTCATGACCGACCGCGACGACTGGTACCTCGCCCACATGCACAGCTACGGCGCCCTGTTCCTGGGCCCGCGCACCAACGTCGCCAACGGCGACAAGGTCATCGGCACCAACCACACCCTGCCGACCCGCCGGGCCGGCCGCTACACGGGCGGCCTGTGGGTCGGCAAGTTCCTGAAGACCCACAGCTACCAGCGGGTGACGACCGACGCCGCCGCAGCGCTGATCGGGGAATACGGCTCGCGCCTCTGCATGCTGGAAGGCTTCGTCGGACACGCCGAGCAGTGCAACGTCCGGGTTCGCCGCTACGGGCGCCGGAACGTCGCCTACGGGACGGCGGCCGAATGACCGTCCGCACCCCCAAAGACGCGATCCGCCCGTTCCGCAAGGCCGCCGCGACCTACGAGCCGGCGTCCTTCGGCGCGGCGGCGCGCGCGCTGGTCGCCGAGGATGCGGTCGTGCGTCTCGGGCATCCCCTCGGCGAGGGCCGGGGTCCCGGCGCCCTCGTCGACGCCTATGGGGCGCTCGCGGCGGCGATGCCGGATCTCGAGCGGCGGGACATGATCCTGCTTGCGGGCGTCTCCCCCGCGGGCGAGGCCTGGGTCGCGACGTGCGGCAATGTCTTCGGCACCTTCCTGAGCCCGTTCCTGGGCATTCCACCGACCGGCCACCTCGCCCACATGCGCTACCACGAGTTCTTCCGCTTCTCGGGCGGCAAGGTCGTCGAGATCCAGGCCGTCTGGGACATTCCCGAGCTCATGATGCAGGCGGGCGCCTGGCCGATGGCGCCGCAGCTCGGCCGCTTCCTGTGCACACCCGGGCCGATGACCTGCGACGGGCTGGTACCGGAGGGCGACGGGGCGGCCGCGCTCGCCCTGGTTCAGGCCATGCTGGAGGCCCTGTGCCGTCACCCGTCCGAGGGCGGGCCGGAGGTCATGGACCTGCCGCGCTTCTGGCATCCGCGCTTCAACTGGTACGGCCCCTGCGGCATCGGCACCGGCCGCGGCATCGCCGGCTTCCGCCACTGGCACCAGATCCCGTTCCTCCGGGCGATGCCCGACCGCAGCCTCGACCAGGGCGGGCTCGTCAGCCACTGGATCGCCGAGGGCGACTACGTCTGCGAGACCGGCTGGCCCAACATGCGGATGACCATCAGCCGCGACGGCTGGCTCGGGATCCCGCCGCTCGGGCGCGAAATCACGCTGCGCAGCCTCGACTTCTGGCGCGTCGAGGGCGGGCTGATCCGGGAGAACTGGGTCCTGATCGACCTCCTCGACATGTACCGGCAGATCGGCGTCGACGTCCTCGGCCGCATGGCCGAGTTCAACAAGGCACGCCCCGCCGGCTCCGTCGTGCTCCCGGAGGCCCTGGCATGACCGTTTTTCCCCGGACGCCCTCGTTCCGACTGGACGGCCGGCGCGCCCTCGCCACCGGCGCCTCGTCGGGCATCGGCCTCGGCGCGGCCGCGGCCCTCGCCGAGGCGGGGGCCGAGGTCACGCTCGTGGCGCGGCGCGCCGCCGAACTGGAGGCCGTGGCGGCGGCGATCGCGGCGGCGGGGGGGCGGGCCCGCTGGCACGCGCTGGACGTCACCGACCTCGGCGCCGTCGCGGCCTTCGTGGCCGCCGAGGGGCCATTCGACGTCCTCGTCAATTCTGCCGGCCTTGCCCGCCATGCCCCCGCGCTGGAGACGACCCCGGAGGACTACGACGCCGCCATGGCGCTCAACCTGCGCGCGGCCTACTTCCTGACGCGGGAGGTCGCCCGCGGACTGATCGCAGCCAATCGCAAGGGCAGCCTCGTCAACGTGTCGTCCCAGATGGGGCTCGTCGGCGGGCCGGACCGCGCCGTCTACTGCGCCACCAAGCACGCGCTCGAGGGCATGACCAAGGCGATGGCGCTCGAGTGGGCGCCGCACGGCATCCGCGTCAACACGCTGTGCCCGACTTTCATCCGCACCCCCCTCGCCGAGAAGACCCTCGCCAACCCGGAACGCCGCGCCTGGATCCTGTCCAAGATCAAGCTCGGACGGCTCGGCGAGGTCGAGGACCTGATGGGCCCGATCGTCTTCCTCGCCTCGGACGCCTCGGCTCTCGTCACCGGAACGCATCTCGTCGTCGATGGGGGATGGACCGCCGAATGAGCACCGAGAAGGTCTTCGAGAAGGTCACCTCCGCGGATGTCGCGCGGCTCGCCGGCGTCTCCCAGTCGGCGGTCTCGCGGGTGTTCACGCCGGGCGCGTCGGCGTCGAAGCGGACGGTCGAAAAGGTCCGGGCCGCGGCGGCGGCGCTCGGCTATCGGCCGAACGTTCTGGCGCGCGCCATGATCACGGGCCGGAGCCGCATCATCGGCCTCGTCGTCGCCTACCTGGACAATCAGTTCTATCCCCTGGCGATCGAGCGCCTGTCCCGCGCCTTGCAGGAGCGCGGCTACCACATCCTGATCTTCATGGCCGGCAATTCGACCGACAAGATCGGCGAGGTCGTCGACGAACTTCTCGACTACCAGGTCGACGGCATCGTGACGGCCTCGGTGGCGATCTCCAACGACCTGGCGGCGCGCTGCTCGACGGCCGGGATCCCGGTCGTCATGTTCAACCGCGGCCAGGACGATCCGCGCTTTTCGGAGGTGACATCCGACAACGTCACGGGCGGGCGCGACGCCACGAACTTCCTGGTCGCGGGGGGGCACCGGAAGATCGCCCACATCATGGGCTGGCAGGATTCCTCCACCGGCCGCGACCGTGCCGAAGGGTTCCGGCAAGCCATGGCGGCGGCGGGTCTGGAGCCCTTCGCGATGATCGACGGGGAATATTCGCGCGAACGGGCAGCCGCGGTGGCCCGGGACCTCTGCGCGGGTCCCGATCGCCCGGACGCGATCTTCGTCGGCAACGACCACATGGCCTTCGGGGTGATGGACGAACTGCGCTACGGCCTCGGCCTGCGGGTGCCGGAGGACGTCTCGGTGATCGGCTACGACGACGTCCCGATCGCCGCCTGGCCGTCCTACCGGATGACGACCATCCGCCAGCCGGTCGACGACATGGTCGGCGCGACCGTCGACGCCATCCTGGACCAGATCGAAGGCGAGAGCGCGCCGCGCCGCATCCGGATCGCCAGCCCCCTGGTGGTCCGTTCCTCGGCCCGCATTCCGGCAGGACCCCACCCATGAACCCCTTGTCCAACCGCTGGCGTGATCTCCCCGACTACATCCTCGGCGTCACCCGGGAGATCTGGGAGGACCGCGGCATCGAGACCCTGAACCGCACCTATGCGGCGGACATCCCGGTTCGCACGCCGATGGGCGTCTCGCGCGGAAACCAGGGCGTGATCGCCTCCACGATGGCGACCCTCCACGAATTCCCGGACCGCCGGCTCTATGGCGAGGACGTCATCTGGAGCGGCGGCGGCACGGACGATTTCCTGTCGTCCCACCGCATCATCTCCACCGGGACCCATTCCGCCGACGGTTGGTTCGGGGCGGCGACCGGGCGGCGGTTCCAGGTGCGCGTCATCGCGGATTGCGCGGTCCGGCAGGACGTCATCGTCGACGAGTGGCTCGTGCGCGACAACGGCGGCATCGTGCGCCAGCTCGGCGGCGACCCGCGCACCTTCGCCCGCGACCTCGTCGCCCGCGAGGGCGGCCCGGCCAAGGCCGGCCGCCCCTTCGGCCCGGACATGGACGTCGCCGGGCCCTATGCGGGTACGGGCAACGAGGATCCCTGGGGCCGGCGCTACGCGGAGACGCTGACCCGCCTCATGCAGGCCGACTTCGCCCATGGGCTGCGGGCCTACGACCGCGCCGCGCTCGCCGAGCACGCCGGCGGGCGCAGCCTCCTCGGCGCCGAAGCCGTCGCCGACAGCTGGCTCGCGCTGCGGGCGTCGTTTCCGTCCGCGCGGTTCGAGATCCACCACCGGATCGGCATGGAGGGCGGCCTCATGCCGCCCCGCGCCGCCCTGCGCTGGTCGCTCGACGGCGTCCACGACGGCTGGGGCGCCTTCGGCCGGCCGACCGGCGCCCGCGTCCACGTGATGGGCATGGCCCATGCGGAATACGGGCCCTACGGCCCCGACGGCGCGAGCATCCGGCGCGAGTGCGCGCTCTGGGACGAGGTCGCGATCTGGAAGCAAATCCTCCTGCACACGGGTGAAGCATCATGACACCGCAAGAGATGGAAGCCCGCATCGTCCGCTACGGCGACCTCAGGCCCTGCAAGACGGCCTTCATCGATGCGCACACGCCGGGCTCGAACCAGAAGGAGAACTTCACCATCATCGGCGGCGGTGTCTCGGAGAGCCCCGACCAGCACGTCCACATCCGCGAGACGCCGGGCTTCAACATCGGCGCGGCCGGCCAGCCGCCGAAGTGCCGCAACTCGCTGCATTCGCACCGGACCGCCGAGGTCTTCTTCGTCCTCAAGGGCCGCTGGCGCTTCTTCTGGGGCCGGTGGGGCACCGCGGGCGAGGTCGTGCTGGAGGAGGGCGACATCATCAACATTCCCACCGGCATCTTCCGGGGCTTCGAGAACATCGGCACCGACTACGGGATGATCATGGCCATCCTGGGAGGCGACGACGCCGGCGGCGGCGTCATCTGGGCCCCGCAGGTGATCGAGGACGCCAAGGACCACGGCCTGGTGCTCGGCCGGAACGGCAAGCTCTACGACGCCAAGAAGGGCCAGACGCTCCCGGACGGCGTGCCGCCGATGCCGCTCCTGACCGACGAGGAGCTGAAGGCCTTTCCCGAACCGACCACCGCCGAGGTCGTGCCCCACCACGTCGCCCGCTACTGGGACCTGATGGCCCTGTCGGACCGCCAGCCCTGCCGGGTGATCGGCGAGACCGGCAAGCTGCGCGACCGGCCCGGCTTCGAGGTCGAGTTCCTGTCGCGCAATTCCATCCCGGAAGAACCGTATCGGATCGACCGGCACGAGATCCTGATGCCCATGCGGGGCCACTGGCGGCTCAGCTGGGAGGGCGGCACGACGGTGCTCAATCCGGGCGACACCGCGGCCGTCCCGCCGGGCCTGGCCCACGGCCTCGCCCCGTCCATGACCGGCGAGGCCTCGCTCTACCGCGTCAGGAACACGGACGACCCGGCGGGCAGGACCTGGCGGGGCTGAGGCCCGGCCATCAGGCGGAGGAACGGATAATGGCCCTCTCTGCGACCCATGTCGGCTCGCTTCCCCGATCCCAGCCGGTCGTCGATTTCCTGTTCGCGCGCGAACGCGGGGAGGACTATGACGGCGCGGCCTTCGACGCCTGCATGGATGCGGCGGTGCTCGACCTCGTCCGGCGGCAGAAAGAGGCCGGAATCGACATCGTCTCCGACGGCGAGACGTCGAAGATCTCCTACGCGACCTACGTCAAGGACCGCTACACCGGCTTCGCCGGCGACAGCCCGCGCAACGCGCCGGCCGACCTGAAGCTCTATCCGAGCTTCCTGGAGCGGCTCGCGCGGGCGGGCGGCACGCCCACCTATTCCCGCCCGCAATGTGTCGGCCCGGTCGTCTCGAAGGGCCAGGGGGAGCTCGCCAAGGACATCGCCCGCCTCAAGGCGGCCATGGCCGAACACGGCGTCGAACGCGGCTTCATGAACGCCGCCTCGCCCGGCGTCGTCTCGCTGTTCCTGCAGAACGCCTACTACGCGACGCGCGAAGACTACCTGGAGGCCCTCGCCGAGGCGCTGCGGGAGGAATACCGCACGATCCTGGATGCCGGGCTGGATCTCCAGCTCGACTGTCCGGACCTGGCGCTCTCGCGTCACATGCTGTTCTGCCATCTCTCGGACGACGATTTTCTCGGCGTCGCCGCCCGCCACGTGGAGGCGCTCGAGCATGCGCTCTCCGGCCTGCCGCGTGACCGAATCCGCCTGCACATCTGCTGGGGCAACTACGAGGGGCCGCATGTGTGCGACATCGACATGGCCAAGGTCTTCCCGCTGCTGATGCGGGTCCCGGCGCGCTTCATCCTGTTCGAGGCCGCCAATCCCCGCCACGGCCATGAATGGGTCGTCTTCCGCGACCGCGCGAAGGAGATCCCGGACGACAAGATCCTGGTGCCGGGCGTGGTCGACACGACCACCAACTTCGTCGAGCACCCCGACCTGGTCGCCCAGCGGCTGGAGCGGTTCACCCGCATCGTCGGCAGGGAGCGCGTGATCGCAGGGTCCGACTGCGGCTTCGGCACCTTCGCGGGGTTCGGGGCCGTGGACCCGGAGATCGCCTGGGCCAAGCTCGCCAGCCTGAAGGAGGGCGCGCGCCGCGCCTCATGACTCCGCTCGTGCTGATCCCCGGCATGATGTGCGACGGGCGGCTCTGGCGGGGGATCGACGCACGCCTGCCGCGCCGGACCATCGTGCACGCGCCCGTTACGGAGGCCGAGCGGGTCGAGGATCTGGCCGCGCTCGTGCTGGCCGCCGCGCCGCCGCGCTTCGCGCTCGCGGGCCTCAGCATGGGCGGTATCGTGGCCATGGAGATCGTCCGG
Organism: Prosthecomicrobium sp. N25; assembly: GCF_037203705.1. NCBI lineage: Bacteria > Pseudomonadati > Pseudomonadota > Alphaproteobacteria > Hyphomicrobiales > Kaistiaceae > Prosthecomicrobium > Prosthecomicrobium sp. N25. The sequence continues at coordinate 61,600 of NZ_JBBCAT010000006.1, read as the reverse complement.
CAGGCACCGGAGCGCGTCGAGGGGCTGGCGCTGCTCGACACCAACCCGCGCGCCGAGGCCCCCGAGATGGCGGCCCGCCGGCAGCCGCAGATCGACCGGGCGCTTGCGGGCGGGCTCGCCGCTGTGATGCGCGACGAGCTCAAACCGAACTACCTGGCGCCGGGGCCCGGCAAGACGCCGATCCTCGACCTCTGCCTCGAGATGGCGCTCGGGCTCGGCCCGGCGGTGTTCGCCCGCCAGTCGCGCGCGCTCAGGGACCGGCCGGACCAGCAGGCGACGCTCGCCGCCTTCCGTGGCCCCGCGCTCGTCCTGATGGGCGAGCAGGACCGACTCTGCCCGCTGGAGCGCCACGCCCTCATGCACCGCCTGATGCCGCAGTCGCGGCTCGCCGTGATCCCCGGTGCCGGTCACCTGCCGACGCTCGAGCAGCCGGACGCCACGTTGGACGAGCTCGCCCTCTGGCTGGAGGCATGCTGAGCGGCCGTTCCACCGCCCAGGGCGCCTCCGGCCGGACGGTCGCCTTCGTTCGATCTTGTCGAGCGGCTGCGGGACCGCTGTCGTGTACTTCGAGATGACGGGGCTGTCGGGCTGCGTGTTTGCCCCCAAGCTTGTCCCCCGCGCCGCGCGACCATCCACGAGGCGTCCCCGCCGGCTTGGGTCGGCGGCCCGTTCGCCGCCGACTGCCGAGGCATTCCGGGGGCGGGGGTCAGTCCGCGAGCGGCGTCCAGTCCGGGTGATCGAAGGCGGTCGCATAGGCGTCGAGCGCCTCGACCACGGCGATCACGCCGTCCGTCTGGCCGCTCTCGGCCTTCAAGGTGTCGATCCCCTCGATCATGCGCTCCAGGACCAGGTGAAGCTGCTGGTCGGCCGCTTCGGGCAGCTTGCAATTGGCGAGCACGAAGTCGACCTGCTCCTGCAGGCGGCCCGCGAGGGCCCTGAAGTCGGCCGGGGTCGCCCGGCCCTGGTGGACGCCCGGAAGCGTCTCCTCGACCGCGGCCCGGATCCGGTTCATGCCGGCACGCAGTGAGTCGTCGGTGGCCCATTTGCGTCCCTGGTCGAGTTCGATCGAGAGGCTCGCGGTGGCGCCGGGCTGATGCTGGTGGGGCGTCAGGGCGAGCGCGGCGCTCCCGGCCCCGATCAGGATCGCGACCGCCAGAGCCGTCCTGCGCAGAGTGCGGATCGTGTTCATCGTCCTTCTCCTTGGCTTGCGGCCCGCGAAAGGGGACCGCATCTCGGGGGCGATCATGTCAGGGACGAGGGCGGGCCTCTGCGACTAGAGTCGCACTGACGAAAAGAGGGGTGGCCAGGTCATGGCGACAGCGGCGGCGTTTCTGGGCAGCATTCCCTACTTCACCGATTTGCCTGGCGACCTGCGCGCGGCGGTGGCGGGCGAGGTCCAGGATCGCCGCGTTCGGCAGGGCGAAACGATCCTGGTTGAAGGCGAGCCTTGCGCGGGCCTGCATCTCGTCGTCGCCGGCCGGGTCAAGATCTACAAGGTCTCTCCGGACGGCCGCGAGCAGGTGCTTCGCATCCTCGGAACCGGACAGACCTTCAACGACGTGCCCGTGTTCGACGGCGGTCCGTCTCCGGGCAATGCCGCGGCGCTGGAGGACGGCATCGTCGGCCTGATCCCCAAGGCTACCATGCTGCGGCTCGTCCATGACCATCCCGCGGTGGCGCAGGCGGTGATCGTGAACCTCGCGGCACGCCTGCGTGCCATGACGCTGCTCGTCGAGGACGTCTCCTTGCGCGGAGTGACGGCCCGTGTGGCGAGCCTGCTCCTGAAGTGCAGCCGGGGCGAGTCGGCCCTGGCCGAGGACGCCGGGATCGGGTGCGGCCGGCTGACCCAGCAGGACGTGGCCGCCATGACCGGATCGGTGCGGGAGGTGGTGCAGCGGTCGCTGAAGATCCTGGAGCGGGACGGCGCCATCGCGATGGCCCGCGGCTCCGTCCGGGTTCTCGCCCCCGCGATCCTGGAGACCTGGGCGGGCGGCGGCTCGCCTTGAAACCGATCCGGTCATGGCCGCGGCCGGGACCCCGCCGGGGGCGTCGCCCCCGTGATCACCGGCCGGCGACGTAGTGCAGGAGGGGGAGCATCTGCTCGTCCCACTGGGTCATGCCGGCGGCCTTCGCGAGCACCGTCTCGTTCTTCAGGAGCAGCCATTGAGGCGCCCCGAGGGGCTCGAAGTAGGGCCGGAGTCCGGCGAGATCGGCCGGCCAGGCCTGTGGCGACCGCAGCTCGGCCAGCCGCTCCACCACGAACTCGCGGAACGCGACGCGCCGCATCGTTCCGCCGGCCATCAGGTCCGACCGCCGCTCCTTGTCCCAGGTCCGGCAGGGGGGGCAGTCGCGCGCGCCGACATAGACGAGCGCATAGGCCTCGTCGGGCGCTGCGCGGCGCGGCGGGGTCCGGGCAAAGATCGCGGTCGCCGCATTGGCGATCACGAGAGCGATCAGTCCGACGAGCAACGTCCGCCGCATGACGACGATCTCCCTGGTTCGGAACGGCTCGCGCCGGTGGCTCGGCGAGCTTCGCCCGACGCCCTCGACTGTCCTTGACAATCGTCAAGGCAGACGGGTTGCCCGGGGGAGACCTTGAACAACCCTCACCGGGGAAATCGAAGATCAGCCTGGGAGATCAGTGAAATGGCCGCGAGTGATCAATCCCCGGCGCCAGCCGGGGCAGGCGAACCTGTGCCGTTCATGCAGCGGGTTTTGGACAATCCGTTCCTGCTTCTGTTTCTGGGCGTCGTGATACCCACCGTCCTCTACTTGATCTGGGGTGTCATGGAAGTCGCATCCGTACCCATCGCAAGGTGATCAAAGATAGGCTCTCTGGGCAGGGAGAAGAGATATGGCCGTCACACCTCCGGAAAGACGAATCTGGTGGAACGAACCGATCGAGAAGGTCGAACTCATCTGGATCGTGATCGCGTTTTTCTGGGGCCTGTTCATGTTCGGCTTCATGATCGCGTGGCACTTCATCGGCCAGCAGAATCTCAGCACCGAGACCTATCGCGTCGATCCGTCCAACTACGAGCGCAAGGTCGAGGCCTTCGCGAAGGAGTACCAGGTCCGCGACCTGGAGGGCGTGCCGGTCGTGCGGCCGCCGGCCGGCAAGGACGTCTACCTGCTCGGCAGGCTCTGGCAATGGTGGCCGGTGCTCGAGCTCCAGAAGGGGCAGAGCTACCGCATCCACCTGTCGTCGATCGACTGGCAGCACGGGTTCTCCCTGCAGCCGACCAACATCAACATCCAGGTCCATCCCGGATACGAGCACATCCTGACGCTCACGCCGACCGAGAGCGGGGAATTCGGGATCATCTGCAACGAGTTCTGCGGCATCGGCCACCACACGATGACCGGAAAGATCTTCGTCCGGGCCGGCACCGCGGAGGCGCCGTCGTCGACGCGCGTCGCCGAGGGCACTGAGGAAGGGGGGCGGTAAATCATGGCCGACATCACCGTCGGGGTGCCCGAAGTCCGCGTCGCGGAATTCCGCACCTGCCAGTTCACGGGTCTCAAGGTCGACGTCGCCGCACAGGCGCTGATCAAGGCGAATGCGGTCGCGGCCGTCGTGTTCCTCGCCCTCGGCGGCCTGATGGGCCTCCTGGTGGCGCTGACGCGCTGGCCGGCCGTGCACCTCCTGCCGGCCGAGTGGTTCTACCTCGTGCTGACCGGGCACGGGGCGAACGTGCTCCTGTTCTGGATCATCTTCTTCGAGGTCGCGGTCCTCTACTTCGCCTCGGCGGTCCTGCTCAACTCCAGGCTGGCGGCGCCGAAGCTCGCCTGGGCCGCGTTCGGGCTGATGGTCGTGGGCGCCCTGATGGCGAACTACGCCGTCCTGCGCGGCGACTCCACCGTGATGTTCACCTCCTACCCGCCCATGCAGGCGACGCCGTGGTTCTACCTGTCGCTGATCCTGTTCGCCGTCGGGGCGCTCGTCGCGGTCGGCATCTTCTTCGCGACCCTGGTGGTCGCCAAGGAGGAGGGGACCTACCAGGGGTCCATCCCGCTCGTCACCTTCGGGGCGCTCACGGCCGCCATCATCGCGGTCTTCACGCTCGCCTCGGGCGCCATCATCCTGATCCCGACCCTGCTGTGGTCCGCCGGCCTGGTCTCGACCATCGACCCGCTGCTCTACAAGGTGGTCTGGTGGGGCATGGGCCATTCGTCCCAGCAGATCAACGTCTCGGCGCACGTCTCGCTGTGGTACCTGATCGCCGCGCTCCTGGTCGGCGCCAAGCCGCTCTCCGAGAAGGTGAGCCGCACAGCCTTCCTGATGTACATCCTGTTCCTGCAGCTCGCCTCCGCCCACCACCTGCTCGCCGAGCCGGGCCTGGACGCCAGCTGGAAGATCGTCAACACCAGCTACATGATGTACCTGGCCGTGCTCGGCTCGATGGTCCACGGCCTGACCGTGCCGGGCGCGATCGAGGCGGCGCAGCGCCGCAACGGCTACACCAAGGGCGCCTTCGAGTGGCTGCGCAAGGCGCCCTGGGGACATCCGGCCTTCGCCGGCATGTTCCTGTCGCTCGTGATGTTCGGCTTCATCGGCGGCATCTCGGGCGTCGTGCTCGGCACCGAGCAGCTCAACGTCCTGATGCACAACACGATCTACGTGCCCGGGCACTTCCACGGCACCGTCGTGGCAGGCACCACCCTGGCCTTCATGGCGGCGACCTACCTTGTCCTGCCGCTCGTCTTCCAGCGCGAGATCATGTTCCCGAAGCTGGCGCAGCTGCAGCCCTACCTGTTCGGCGTCGGCGCGGGAGGCATCTCGCTCTTCATGATGGGCGCCGGCACCCTGGGCGTCCCCCGGCGCCACTGGGACATCACCTTCTCGGACGCGACGATCGGGTTCCAGCACTCGGCCGGCGCCTTCCTGATGATGGGCCTCAACGGGATCAGCGCGATACTGGCGGCGGCCGGCGGCATCCTGTTCATCGTAGTGGTCGTGGGCACGGCCTTCTTCGGCGAGCGGATCAAGCCCGGGCACAAGCTGACCTTCCCGCTGCACTCCGGCGGTGCCGCGGCGGCCAGCCACTACGGCAGCGAAGCGACCGCGAAGCTGCCGGGGACGATCATCCTCGTGACGATCTTCTTCGTCTCCTTCGTCCTCTACTACTTCATCAACTGGAAATATCTCTCCGAGCTGTGGCTCTTCCGGTGATCCGAACCCGCGCGACCGACAGGGAGGGGACGTTCATGCAGGACGCATTGCGGATGGCGGTCTCGCTTCTGAAGCTGCGTATCGGGGTGGCGGTGGCGGCAAGCGCCCTCGCCGGGATGGCGGCGGCCCGCGGGCCGACGCTGACTCCCGCCCAGATGGCCGGGGTGACCCTCGCGGTCATCGGGGCCTCGGGTGCGGCGGGGGCGTTCAACCACTACTACGAACGCGATCTCGACCGCTCCATGCGGCGGACCCGCGGGCGCCCCTTCGCCAGCGGACGGCTGGCGCCGAGCGTCTGGTGGCCGGTCGGGTTCCTCGCCCTGCTGGCTGCCTCGGTCGGCCTCGCCTGGGGAACCGGCGGGGCGCTGTCGGCCTTCTACGTCTTCCTCGGCGCCTTCACGTACGGCATCGTCTACACGGTCTGGCTGAAACGGCGCACCACCTGGAACATCGTGATCGGCGGCCTCGCGGGATCCTTCGCGGTGCTCGCCGGTGCGGCCGCGGTCGACCCGGCGCCGCAGGCGGTGCCGATCGTCCTGGCGATCGTGTTGTTCCTGTGGACCCCGCCCCATTTCTGGAGCCTCGCGGCCGCCAAGCGCGACGACTACGCGGCCGCGGGCGTGCCGATGCTGCCGGTCACGGTGCCGGAACGGGCCTGGACCATGGCCGTGCTGACCCATGCGGTCGTGCTGGCCGTGCTGTCGCTGGTGCCCGTAGCCTACGGGATGGGACTCGCCTACGCGCTGCCGGCCGCGGCGGGCGGTGCGCTCCTCGTCACCCGCAGCGTGGCGCTCTACCGCGCGCCCAGCAAGGCGACCGCCATGGCGAACTTCTTCGCATCCCTGGCGCAACTGACGCTGCTGGTCGTCGGGGTCCTGCTCGAACGTGTGCTCGGGTCGTGACATGCGGCTGATCGGCACCATCGCGGCGGCGGCACTCGCGGGCCTGGTCACGGCCGCGCCGGTCCCGGGCCGGGCGGCAGGGCCGGCCGCCTCCGACCCGGTCGCCTCGCCGTCGCGCAGCATCGACCCGGAAAGCGCCCTCGCGAAGAGCCGAGCCGCGGTCGGGCACGAACTCGGACCGCACCGGCTCACCGACATGTACGGGCGGTCGTTCGACCTCGGGGAGCTGCGCGGCCGGCCGCTGGTGGTCAGCCTCGTCTACACGAGCTGCAGTTCGGTCTGCCCGCTCGCCACCCAGCAGCTGATCCGGGTCGTCGGCGAGGCCCAGGCGGTGCTGGGGCGCGACCGCTTCACCGTGCTGACGGTCGGCTTCGACGCCCGCCAGGACACGCCCGGTCGGCTCGCCCAGTTCGCCGCCCGCCAGGGCGCGCTCCTGCCCAACTGGCGCTTCGCCTCGGCGGACGCCGAGACCCTGGCCAAGCTCCTGGACGACCTCGGCTTCACCTATGCGGCGGTGGCGGGCGGGTTCGACCACGTCTCGCAGGTCAGCATCGTCGACCCGGCCGGGCGAATCCATCGCCAGGTCTACGGCGACGACTACCCGACGCAGATGTTCATGGAGCCGCTGAAGGACGTGGTGTTCGGCAGCGCCGCGCCGCTCTCGGTCGCGGGCCTGGTCGACCGCGTCCGCTTCCTCTGCACCACCTTCGACCCGGCGCTCGGCCGCTACCGGACCCGGACCGAGGTCATGGTCGCCGGGATGGCCCTCGGCGCCCTGTCGCTCGTCGGGTTCGGCCTCGTGGTTCTGCGCGAATGGCGGCGGGCGCGGCCCGCGCCGGCCCGGTCCCAGGGAAGGAAGACGGCGTGATGGAAGCCCTGCGGACGCCGCTGCGGATCGGTTTCGAATGGGCCGAGAGCGCGCTCGACCGCGTCTTCGGCCCGGACCTCAACCCGCTCGCGCAGCTCGGCACGCTCGGCTTCTTCCTGTTCTGGGTCGTGGCCGGAACCGGCATGTACCTTTTCGCCTTCTTCGATACCGGCATCGAGAACGCCTATGGGTCGGTCGAGTGGTACACCACCGTCCACTGGTGGCACGCCGGGCTCGCCCGCAGCGTCCACCGCTATGCGTCCGACCTCATGGTCGTCGTGCTGGCGCTGCATCTCCTGCGCGAGTTCTCGCTCGACCGCTATCGCGGCAAACGCTGGTTCTCGTGGTTCACGGGCGTGCCCCTGATCTGGTTCCTCTATGCCTCGGGCATCACGGGCTACTGGCTCGTCTGGGACCGGCTCGCCCAGTACGTCGCCATCGCGACCACCGAGCTGCTCGACAGGCTGCCGATCTTCGGCGAGCCGATCGCGCGCAACTTCCTGACCGACGGCAGTCTCACCAGCCGCTTCTTCACCCTGCTGATCTTCCTCCACATCGCCGTCCCGCTCATCATGCTCCTGGTGATGTGGATCCACATCCAGCGGATCTCCCGGCCGCGCGTCAATCCGGCCATGCCGCTCGGCAGCGCGCTGGGGATCGCGCTCCTGGTCGTGTCGCTGGCCGATCCTGCCGTCAGCCAGGGCCCCGCGGACCTCATGAAGGTACCCTCGCCGGTCGGCCTCGACTGGTTCTACCTGCCGCTCTATCCCCTGATCGACGTCTCGCGCGGCGCCGTGTGGGTGTTGCTCGCGGCGGCGACGGTCGTGCTCGCCGCCTTGCCCTGGCTGCCGCCCCTGCGCCGGCCCGTCGCCGTGGTGGATCTGGCGCACTGCAACGGCTGCAACCGCTGCGTCGAGGACTGCCCCTACGAGGCGCTCCGCCTGGTGCCGCGCACGGACGACCTGCCGTTCGCCCGGCAGGTCGAGGTCGACGCGTCGAAATGCGTGAGCTGCGGCATCTGCATGGGCGCCTGTCCGTCGTCGACCCCGTTCCGGCGCAGCGAGGACCTCGCCACCGGCATCGACCTGCCGGACCTGCCGCTCGTTACGGTCCGCGCCCGCGTGCTCGAGATCGCCGGACGCCTGCGCGCCGCGGGCGACGGCCCCCGGATCCTGGTGATCGCCTGCGAGCACGGGGCGGCGGCGGGGCGGGTCGAGCCGACCCTGACGCTGCCCTGCGTCGCGATGGCGCCCCCGTCTCTCATCGACTTCGCCCTGAGCCGCGGCCTCGCGGACGGCGTGCTCATCGCCGGCTGCGCCGAACGCAGCTGCTACAACCGCTCCGGCGTGGCGTGGACGCGCGAGCGGATCGCCCAGGAGCGCGACCCCTATCTGCGGGCGCGCGTACCGCGCGAGCGGATCGCCACCGTCTGGGCCTCCCCGTCGGAGCACGACCGGATGCGGCGCGCGGTCGAGGCCTTCGCGGCGGGCCTCGCGCGGTTGCCGGACCGTGACGGTCCGGTCGCCGCCGAAACCCCGGCCTTCAGCCCCGAGGAGGCGCCATGAGGTTCGCCGTGAGCGTCCCGCGCTTCGCCGCCATGGTGGCGGTGCTGATCGGCGCCGTGGCGCCGACGGCCGTTCTCGACGCATGGCCGGCCTATCGCCAGATCGGGCCCGACGAGGCGGTCGTGAAGCTGTCCTTCACCCACGGCGCCGACCGCTCGGCCGATTGCCACCGCAATTCGCCCGAGGACCTGGCGAAGCTGCCGCCCAACATGCGCCGGCCGATGGCGTGTCCGCGCGGGCGGCGGGCCGTCCTGACGGAGCTCGAGATCGACGGCCGGGTCATCCACGCCGAAACCGTGGCGCCGACCGGGCTGGCGGGCGACGGGCCGTCCCAGCTCTACCGGCGCTTCCGCGTGCCGGCCGGGCCGCACCGGCTCGCCGTGCGGCTGCGCGACAGCGCAAGGGCCGAGGGGTTCGATCACGAGGCGAAGCGGGACGTGACGCTCGCGCCCGGTCAGAACTTCACCATTGACTTCCGCCCCGACGCGGGCGGCTTCGTGTTGCGCTGAAACGCCTGGAGGGAGTTCACGCGATGCTCGTCCCCTGGAACGACCGATACGCGACCGGCATCGACGAGGTCGACTTCGAACACCGCGAACTGGTCGAGTTGGTCAACCGCATCCACGACACCTATGTGGAGAGCAACGGGGGCGCGCCGGCGATCGCGGCCCTGTTCGGCGACCTGAACCGGGCCATCGCGGCGCATTTCGCCCTGGAGGAGCACCACATGCGCGCCGCCGGATACCGCGCGCTGCCGGCCCACAAGGCCGACCACGAACGGCTCCTCGACGACCTGCGCGACATGATGGACGCCCATGAGGCCGCCGGTACCCGGGTCGACGCGGCGGAGCTCGGGCGCGCGCTAGACGCCTGGTTCTCGGTCCATTTCGGGACCCACGACGCGAAGCTGTTCAAGGCCATCGGCCATCACCCCTGAGCGCGCACCGGGGGCGGGGGGGGGCCTCGCCGGGCGCGCCGGCGAGGATCGTTTTTGGCACCGAGAGTGCAGCCCTGCGCTACGCCGTTGCGCGCGCGTCCTGGAGGACGAGACCGCCGAGGGCGCCTTCGCGATGGTGCTGCACCAGCGTCGAGGACGCTCGGCTCACTCCTTCAGGGCGTCCCGGATCGTATCCTTCACGCCACCGATCGCATTCTGAATCTTGCCTTCGGTCCGCTCCGCGCCGCCTTCTGCCTCGAGCTTCTTGTCGCCGATCAACTTGCCGGCGGCCTGCTTCACGCCACCGACCGCCTGCTTGATCGAGCCTTCGATCCGGTCCTTGTCCATGCTAGGTCCTCCCGTTGAGTGGACGTCGTTTCCCCTGTCCCGCCTTCCCGACCGATGAAGATATCCGGTCGGCAGCGGCAGGGCTTCCGCAGCAAAGGTCTTTCTGGAGCTGGCCGCGACTGGGCCGTCATCGAGCGGGGCCCGCGACTAGAGCCGGCCGGTCACCACCAGAATGAGCACGACGATCAGGATGACGCCCAGGACGCCGATTCCCCCGTGCCCGAAGCCGTACCCGTAACCACCGAACCGACCGCTGAATCCTCCCAGGAGAAAGATGATCAGAAGAATGAGGAGGATTGTTCCAAGTGACATGGCTGGGTCCTTTCCTGTGAGAACGATGCACACCCGTGGTGCCGCATCCGAAGACGAACGAAGACGAACCGGCGGTCGGCGGAGCGATCGCGTTCACGGCGAGATCGGTGCGACGGAGACGGCGACATCGCGAGAGTGTCTGTCCCGCGCCATCGCGGGCGACGATCTTGATCGAGCATGGCGCGGCCCCCGCCCGCCGGGCCGATCCAATAATCCGAAGCCAGTATGCGGCCGGAGCGGGCGAGCCGCGATCAGGAGCGCGGCGCCGCGGCCAAGCACTCAGGATAAGATAAAGCTTCCTTGAACAGCAAAGCTTACGCATTGATCGATATCAATTCGCTCTGATTTTATCTCAAAACGACAGGAATGTCAGATTCTGCACGGATAAACTGGCGCACCCGCGGATCTGGCTGACGGGCGGACGGCCATGCACGGCCGCCGCCGACCGGTGACGCAGACCGGCCCGCTGACGATCAGACGACGGTTCCGAACACCGCGCCGATCCCGGCCGTCAGCGCCATCGCAAGCGCGCCCCAGAAGGTGACCCGAAGGGTTGCCCTGAACACATTCGCTCCGCCCGCCCGGGCCCCGATGGCGCCGAGGAGGGCCAGGAAGAGGAGCGAGGCCACGGATACGCCGGCCACCAGCGCCGACCGCGGCATCAGCATCACCATGGCCAGCGGCATGGCCGCGCCCACGGCGAAGGTCGCCGCCGAGGTCAGCGCCGCCTGGATCGGGCGCGCTGTCGTGACCTCCGAGATGCCCAGCTCGTCGCGCGCATGGGCGCCGAGCGCGTCCTTCGCCATCAACTGTTCGGCCACCTGGCGGGCCAGATCGGCCGAGACGCCCCGCTCGACGTAGATGCGGGCCAGTTCCTCGCGCTCGAACTCGGGCTGGCTCGCGAGTTCGGCGCGCTCGCGGGCGAGGTCGGCCTGTTCCGTGTCGGATTGCGAGCTGACCGATACATACTCGCCGGCCGCCATCGACATGGCGCCCGCGACGAGGCCCGCGACCCCGGCGACCAGGACCTCGGACGTCCCCGCCGAGGCGGCGGCCACGCCCACGATCAGGCTGGCGGTCGAGACGATCCCGTCGTTGGCGCCCAGCACGGCGGCGCGAAGCCAGCCGATCCGGGAGACGAGGTGCGACTCGGTGTGAAGTCGGCTCATGTCACCCCCCTGTCGCCGGACGGCCCCTGCATCTCGCATTGCGGGCATCCGTCCTTCTCAAGCGGCAACATCAACTAACATTACACGTTGCCGCCTCGTCTGGCGCCCCTTTCGGCGGCCCTACGTGTTGGGACGGACCGGCCGAGAGCGGGTCACCTCGGCTCTGCCGGCGAGCCTGGCCTTCAGGCGCCGCCCGGAGCGCTTGCGCCGCCCCGGGCTCGACGACGTCGACTCCTTGTGCCGGATCGTCAGGCGGCGGTCTTCGACCGAGCGGAGAGCGCGGCTCCGCCGGCTATCGGCAGGGCGTCCATTCCCGTCCCGTCCCGGCCGGCCGGCCGCCGTGCCTTGAGGTCGCGGAAGGAAATCAGGCGCCGCTCCGATTCGTCCCACAGGACCAACCGCAGGCATCGGACGCTGTGGCCGATCGTGAGGCGATTGACATCGCTCAGTTCGGGATGGTCGCGCAGCACGTCCGGAAGCCGATAGTAGGGAATGCCGCTCGACAGATGATGGACGTGATGCAGGCCGATGTTGGCGCTGAACCAGCGCAGCACCGGCGGGAGATCGAGGTGCGAGCTCCCCTGGAGGGCCGCGTCCGGCGCACTCCAGTCCGTTGCCGACGCCCAGTAGGTCTCCTCGAACTGGTGCTGGACGTAGAAGAGCCAGACCCCGACCGTCGCAGCCAGGACGGCGATCGGGAGCTGGACGGCGAGGAAGGTGGCCGGTCCGAGGATCGTCATCCCTACGGCGGCGACGGCGACGATCCCGAGGTTGGTCGCCATGGCACTGACCCAAGGCGTGGCTCCGTGCCGGGTGAGGCCGCGCGGGAAACGGTGCTGGATCAGGAAGAGGTAGGCGGGTCCGATCCCGAACATCACCAAGGGATGCCGATAGATCCGGTACTGCAGCCGACCCCAGCGGCCTCGGTCCAGGTACTCCCGGACCGACAGCGTGTCGATGTCGCCGATCCCTCGGGCGTCGAGGTTCCCCACGCTCGCGTGATGAACCGCATGGCTTCGCCGCCAATAGTCGTAAGGCGTCTGGGTGAGCACCCCGAGCAGCCGTCCCGTCCAGTCATTGGCCTGGCGTCCGGGCAGGAACGAGCCGTGCCCGCAATCATGCTGGATCATGAAGAGGCGGACCAGCAGGCCGGCGCCGAGGGGCAGCAGCAGGGCGTAGAGCAAGGGCCAGCCGTTCGACACCGCGACCGCCATCAGGATCCAGACGAACGCGTAAGGGACGAGGGTGATCAGGAGCTCGAAAACCGCCCGGTGGCGGTCGGCCTTCCGGTAGGGCTTGAGACGCCGCGTCCAGTCGCTCCCCGACGGCGACGGAGCCGCGGGTTCGGCCGTCACAAGGATGGGTTCACGCTGCGACATTCGACGTCCATCCCTTCCCGAGCGCTTTCGCGGGGCTCTTGATCCCCGTCTTTTCATGTGCCTTGGGCGGCACGGCCGGGCGGACCGCCCGTCGGCGGATCTCCTCCTCGCCGATCAGGACCAGAGCGTCGCGCCCCTGTTCCTTCTGCTTCGGCGTACCGGAAGCGTAGAGGCGGGTCGCGTTCATGCGCACTGTCTCGATGGCCCCGGAGCCCAGTCCGGGGATCATGTCGCAAATGTTCATTCGGTCTCCTGTTGACGATGCGGATCGGCGGCGTGCCCTCGCCGGCAACGACTGAAACGAGCCGGTGTTCGACGTCGCGACGCTGTTGTCTGTTCGGGTTGTTCTGGAAGATGTAACTCGGCCCGGGCTGCCGGGTTCGGCGCACGGCAGGACCGTTCAGGTGTGGGCAACTGCTCCAAAAGGGGACGATCCTTCAGAAGGCGGACGAACTGGCATAGGACCGCCGGCAACGTCGGACGGCCTTTGGGTGGTGCCGGTCGTCAAGCCGCCTGCAGAGCGCAGGCCGGCATCCCGCTCGACTTCGAATCCCACTTGGGATCCTATCAGATCTTCCGGCCCTCGGAGATGGCCCGCAGTCCCGCTTATCCGATGGTCGAGATGGGGGTGAACGCGTCCAGGCCACCGTCGCCGGGCCGGATGAAGACGAGGCCCCGGGTACGATCGAACCACTCAATTGTTTCGGCAATCATCTTCGTGTTCTCGCGAAGTTTGAGCGGTTCGTAGACGACTCGCTGCGTGTCCAGTCCTTGATCTTCGTGGAGAATGGTCCGCTGAATGCGATATTTCTCCTGACCACGAGGGTCACTTTACGACAATCTTTCCCGACTAGATGGGGCGGCGTAATGCTTTTCCAATGCCGGACTGTCGATTCACCAGAAGGGCGTTGAAGACTCCGCCTGGCCGCGCCTTTTCGTCACGAGGCCCGTCAGCCCCAACCGGCACGGAGCCGCCGGTGATGTCCGGTGGGCACCCGCTTCCATTGGGAGGGGAACATCGGACCCCTGCAGGCGTTCCTGTTGCGCTGCAACATTCGCCGGGATCTGCCCGATGGTCAGCTTGTCAGCCGGATAGTCAGAATAATCATGCATGGATATCCACGAAACGTTTTCGCCAAGTCCAGTTCGGCCAAAGTTGGCCATCGGGACCATCGTTCTACCCGTTTTGCTTCGTATGCGGCGGCCGGTCTGATTGCATTGGCGGCTTCCGCAGGACTCAACAAGTGGCTGGCCGTCAGAGCGGAGCGCCGCAATCCAGCAAGAGGGCAATTCATCTCGGTCAACGGGGTGCGCCTCCACTACGTCGACCAGGGGCAAGGCGACGTGCTTGTCCTGCTGCACGGGAACGGCAGCATGATCGAAGATTTCGAATCCAGTGGCTTGATCAGAGAAGCCTCGAAGCGGTTTCGCGTCATCGCATTCGACAGGCCGGGCTTCGGTCACAGCGACCGCCCGAAGACCACCAACTGGACGCCGGACGCCCAAGCTGCCCTCTTCAAGGCCGCATTGACGCAACTAGGCATTACGCAATCGATCGTCGTGGGTCATTCCTGGGGGTGCTCTGTCGCGATAGCCATGGGACTGAGACATCCCGAACAGGTCAAAGCCCTCGTCCTGGCGTCGGGCTACTACTACCCCAGTGCCAGACTCGATGTCGTGCCGATGTCGTTTCCTGCGGTCCCCGTGATCGGCGATCTCATCAGATGGACGTTGGCGCCGATGCTGAGCAGGCTCCTGTGGCCTGTGCTCCTCCGAAAAATGTTCGGGCCCGCAACCGTGCCGGCAAAGTTCAGCTCGTTCCCTGAAGAGATGGCATTCAGGCCGTCCCAGATCGGAGCCAGTGCTGCCGAGACCGCCATGATGATTCCAAACGCCACCAAGTCATGCAGCCACTATCCCGAGCTCGAGATGCCGGTCGTCATCATCGCCGGCGGGCAGGATCGGCTCATCGACGCCGATGACCAGTCTGCCCGGCTTCACGGCGACGTGGCGAATAGCACGTTCCATCGCGTTGCAGGGTCGGGTCACATGGTCCACCAGACTGCTACCCTGCGTTTGATGGCGGCGATCGACGAGGCCGAAGGGCTCACAAAGAACGACCGGGTTCACGGAACACACGAACAGGTGCCCCAGCGGAGTCGGCCGGCCGCCTGACCGCCGTCCGATCGCGCCGGCCTCGCTGCTCGAGCGGTGCGGCCGGGGCGCCCTGACTACCCAGGGCAGCCGGGCGGGCCCGGCGACCTCCCCGGACTGGGCAGCGAGCCCGTCAATCCCGGCCGGCAGGCTTGCAGAAATCCGCGCAGCCCGCCTCCCAGAACGGACGCCCTGGCACCGGCTGCGGCACCGAGGTCCGCTCGCGCCGCCCCGGGAGATCGGGCGGGGTCGGCTCGATCCAGTCCCACCAGCCGTGGGCGCATTCCGAACGCCAGGCCATCTGGTCGGCCAGGGACGTGCCGGCCTCGGCGAGCGCGTCGTCCAGGTCGGACAGGGCCGCGCGCAGCGCCGTGTCGGCCGCGTCGGCCTTGCCGGGCGACGCGAGCACGTGGTCGATGCAGGCGGCCGTGAAGGCCTCCATGGGCCGCGCGAGATGAGGCCAGGCCGTGCGGTCGAGGTGCCATGCGGCCGTCCACTCGCGGACCACGGCCTCGACGGCCTCGGCACGCGGGAGCCGGGCGACCTTGGCGGCGGTCGTCACCATGTGGCGGAGCAATTCCGCCCTGGCGTGGAGCCTGCGGGCCGCGCGGGCGGCCTCCCGCATGGCCGCGATCGCGGCGTCGGCTTCGGCGGCGAGTGCGTCGGGCAGGGACATGGGGAGACCTCGACGGGTTCGGGGAATCACGGCAGGACCGAGACGGCGGCGATCATGCGATCGAACAGGGGGCCGGCCTCGATCCGGTCGATCACGTGGGCGTTCGCGGGCCGCTTCAGCCGGCCGTGCCAATCGACCGTGCTGCGGCCGCGCAGGGGACCCGAACCGGTCTCGATCTCCACATGACAGTCGCGGCCGGTGAAGAGCTCCGGCCAGAGCAGGAAACCGATCACGCAGGGGTCGTGCATCGGGTGACCTTCCGTGCCGAGGCCGCCCGGGCGCGGCCGGGTCAGCATGCCGTGGACGGCGCGCCCGGTCGCGGTGCCCAGGGCGCGGAAGGCCTCGAT
Source organism: Prosthecomicrobium sp. N25 (assembly GCF_037203705.1). Lineage (NCBI taxonomy): Bacteria > Pseudomonadati > Pseudomonadota > Alphaproteobacteria > Hyphomicrobiales > Kaistiaceae > Prosthecomicrobium > Prosthecomicrobium sp. N25. Next base: position 45,770 of record NZ_JBBCAT010000006.1, on the reverse strand, counting down.
CTGGTCGTGCCGCGCCATGGCGCCGAGCGTGGCGTTGAGGCCCAGCATGGTGATCGGACGGCCGCAGCCGAACACCACCGCGGCGGCATGCGGGTCGACGTAGACATTGAATTCGGCGGCGGGCGTGATGTTGCCGAGGCCGAGCGCGCCGCCCATGAGGACGATCCGCTCGATGCGGGGGAGGATGTCGGGGGCGATCCGGAGCGCGAGGGCGATGTTGGTCAGCGGCCCGAGGGGGCACAGCGTCACCGGCTCGGGCGCGGCGCGCAGGATCCGCACGATCGCCTTCACGGCATGGCCGGGCGCGGCGGCCCGGCGCGGCGGCGGCAGTCCGGCGCCGGCGAGGCCGTCCGGTCCGGAGACGAACTCGGCCGTCTCGAGCGGCAGCACGAGCGGGGCCTCGGCGCCGCGGTGGACGGGCACCTCGGGGCGGCCGGCCAGGTCGGCGATCCGGAGCGCGTTGGCGGTGGTGAGGTCGACGGGGACGTTGCCGGCCACCGTGGTGACGGCGAGAAGGTCGAAGCGGTCGGGCAGCGCCATCGCGAGGAGCAGCGCCACGGCGTCGTCCTGGCCGGGATCGGTGTCGACGAGAACGGGCATGCGGCGGGCCACGCTGTGCCTCCGGGCATCGGGGTGTCAGGCGGCCTTGGCGTTGCCGCTCATGATCATGTGGGTCAGGTCGTCGGCCGTCAGGCCGTCGATCGGCCGGTCCACGTATTTTCGGCCGGCGCCGAGGATGACGACCCGGTCGGCAAGCGCGACCACGTCCCGCATGTTGTGGCTGATCAGCACGATGGTGCGGCCGTCCGCCTTCAGGCGCCGCACCAGGTCGAGGACGAGCGCGGTCTCCTTGACCCCGAGGGCTGCGGTCGGCTCGTCCATGATGATCACCTCGGCGTTCCAGCGCAGGGCGCGGGAGATCGCCACGGCCTGGCGCTGGCCGCCGGAGAGCCGCTCGACCGGGCGGTTCATGTCGGTGACCGATACGGAGAGCTGCGCCAGGTACCGCCGCGCCTCCTCGGCCATGCGCTTCTTGTCGAGCACGCGCAGGAACGGCAGCAGGAAGGGCCGGGTCAGCTCCGACCCCATGAAGACGTTCTGGGCGATCGAGAGCCGCGGCGCCAGGGCGAGGTCCTGGTAGATCGTGGCGACGCCGCGGCCGAGCGCGTCGTGGGGCGAGGCGAAGCGGACGGGCTCGCCCTTGACGCGCATCTCGCCGGCGGTGGGCTCCTCGGCGCCCGAGACCACCTTGATGAGGCTCGACTTGCCCGCGCCGTTGTCGCCGCACACCGCGACGACCTCGCCGGCATGGATGTCCAGGTCGACGTCGCGCACGGCGACGACCGCCCCGTAGCTCTTGCCGATGCCACGGAGGGACAGGATGGGGGGCGAGGCGTCGCGGGCGGCCGTCATCGGGTCGAGGCTTCCGGGCCCGAGGGCCCGTTCGGTCCCGCGTTCGGCCGGCCCGGGGGGCCTGCCGGGGCGCGCGGCGTCACTTCAGGAAGTCCTTGACGTTGTTCTTGTCGACCAGGACGGCGTCGGTGAACAGGTAGGGGCCGGACGTGATGGCGTCCTTCGGCTTCTTCTCGACCACGATCGCCTGCACGGCGTCGACGGCCTTTCGGCCCATGTCCTCGAACGGGATGGCGACGGTGGCGACGAAGGTGGACTCCGGGTCCGCGATGCGGGCGTAGCTCTCCTTGCCGCCGTCCACGGAGACGAGCGGGATCTGGCCCTTCTTGACGCCCTGCGCCCTGAGCAGGTCGTCGATGATGTAGGCCTGGCCGTCGAACGAGGCCCAGATGCCGTTGATCTTGCCCTGGTTCTGCAGGAGCAGCGCCTGCATGCCGGCGCGGACGTCGTCGCGCCAGCTCTGGGTGCGCGCCATCGAGAACTTGCCCAGCTCCTTCACGGCCTGGTTCTCGGAAAGGACCACGTCTAGGATCTTGCCGCGGATCCGGGAGGCGACGTTGAGGTCGAAGCGGGCCGTGACGATGTTGCCCTGGTAGCCGAGCTGGCCGAGCAGGTAGAGCGCGGCCTCGGCGCCGACCTTGTACTCGTTCGTCTGGATGTCGAAGAGGGCGTGCGGGCTGGCGCCCGACTGCACGGTCACGACCGGGATGCCCTTGTCCTTGGCGGCCTTGAACTGGGCATCGGCCTCGACCGGCTTGCCCATGGCGATGATGATCGCGTCGACCTTCTTGGTGATCAGCGTCTCGAACTGCTCGGCGTGCTTCGGCAGCGAGCCCTCGGAATTCAGCAGCGTGACCGTCCAGCCCCTCGCCTTCGCGGCCTCCGCGGCCGCGTTCGCCACGCGCGCGTGGGTCTCGGACGAGAACTGAAAGCCGACGATGCCGACCTCGAAGGCGTCCGCCGTGCGGGCGAGCGCCAGGACCGCCACGGCGGCCGTTGCGAACTTGCGTAACCAGGTCATCCCCATCCCCTTGTGCTTCGAACGTCAGACCTTGAACGCCGCCTTCTTCATCACGCTCGCCGAGAAGGCGACCGAGCCGATGATGATGGCGCCGAGTACGATATCCTGGACGTAGTAGGGCGCTCCGAGCAACACGAGTCCGTTGCCGAGGACCTTGAGGACCAGCGCGGCGTAGACCGTGCCGGCGATGTTCGGCTTGCCCGGGTCGAACATGGTCATCCCCAGCAAGACCGCCGCGATGGCGTAGAGCAGGTAGTCGCCGGCCATGTTGGGGGCCGCCGAGGAGAGGTTGGCGGCGAGCAGCACCGCCATCACGGAGGCGCAGACGCCCGCGAGCAGCAGCCCGATGCGCTTCATCCGGCCCGTTTCGATGCCGGCGAGGCGCGCGGCCTCGTCGGCCTCGCCGGTCGCTACCATGTGGGCGCCGGTGCGGGTCCAGCGGACCAGGAAGCCGGCCGAGAGGGTGACGAGGGCCATCCAGAGGACCAGGTTCGGGACGCCGAGGGTGGTCCCCCGGGCGAGGCCGGTGAAGCCGGTCGGCCAGCGGCCCACGAAGGCGACGCCCTGGGTGATCATGAAGGCGCAGCCCTTGGCGATCGCGGCGGTGCCGAGGGTCATGATCAGCGACGGGATCCTGAGGCGCGTGACGCCGAAGCCGTTGAGGGTCCCGAAGCCCGCCCCGACCGCGAGCGCCGCCGCCACGGCCGCGTAGGGCGGATACTGCTGCTGGACGACCCAGCCGCAGACCACCGCCGCGAGGCTCGCCACCTCGGCGACCGACAGGTCGAGCTCCGCCACCGTGAAGGCGAGCGCGAAGCCGAGGGCCAGGATGGCGAGGAAGCTCGTGTCCTTCAGGACGTTGATCAGGTTGACGGGCGTCGCGAAGTTCGGCGCGAACAGCACGAAGACCAGGATCAGCCCCAGTCCGGCGATGGCGGTGCCGTAGCGGCCGACGACCTCACGCATGGGCTCGCGCCTCCGGGCCGCTCGTGGCGGGAGCCGGCATGCCCGGCAGGGCGCCCGAGCCGCGTGCGAGCGCGGCGAGGTCCGCCGAGATCGGCGCCAGCGCGGCCTCGGCGCGCCGGAAGATCGTGTAGAGCCCGTCATAGGCGGCGCGGCGCGCGGGATCGGGCTCGAAGCGCCGCGCCGGGCGGACGAGCCGCTCCTGCGCTTCGGCCAGCGAGCCGAAGCGGCCCGTGCCCATCCAGGCGACGAGCGCGGCGCCGAGCACGCCGGGCTCGCGCGCCTCGCCGACCACGACGGGCCGGCCGCAGACGTCGGCCTTGATCCGGCACCAGACCGGATTGGCGGCGGCGCCGCCGCCGAAGCGGATCTCGACGGCGGGCCGGCCGAGCGCCGCCTCGGCGCGCTCGAGGACGAGCCGGTTCGCGAACGCCACCCCCTCGAGCACCGCATAGGCGAGATCGGCGGGGCCGTGCCGGCGGTTGAGGCCCACGAAGGCGCCGCGCAGGGCGGGGTTCCAATAGGGGACGCGCTCGCCCTGCAGGTAGGGGAGGAAGACGAGCGGCTGCGGATCGCGGTCGCCGTCGAGCAGAGCCGCCGTCGCCGGGCCGACCGGATCCCCGGTGCGGCCGAGGAGGGACAGGAGCCAGGACACGGTATCGGCCCCGTTCTGGCTCGGGCCGCCGACCTGCCATACCCCGCCCCAGTCGACGGTGAGCAGGCCGTCGGCCTCGACGGGCTCGGAGCCGACCATGCCGAGCACCTCGGTAGTGCCGGAGATGTTGTAGGCGTAGCCGTCGCGAAGCGCCCCGAGGCCGGCCGCCGCGGCCCAGGTGTCGTTCGAGCAGCAGACGACCGGCACCCCGGCGATGCGGTCGAGCGGTTCCGGCAGGCCGGGCAGCACGATGCCGACCGGCTCGTGGGGCTCGCGCTGCGGCGGGAGCAGGGCGGCGCCCAGGCCCGCCCTCGCGAAGGCGTCCCGGCCATCGACGACCTGCGCGCAGGCGGCGAGGCGGGCCATCGAGACGGGATCGCCGGCCCGGCGGCCGGTGAGGCGGAGGTTCAGGTAGTCCTTGGGCTCCAGCACGCAGGCGAGCGCCCGGGCGGTCTCCGGCTCCTCCTCGCCGAGCCAGGCGAGACGGGCGAGCGGGTGGAAGGCGTTGACGCGCGGCGCCTCGGGATGGTCGCCGAGCCTCTCCCGCAGCCGTGCCGCGGCGGCCTCCGCGCGGGTGTCCTTCCAGGTCATGGCCGGCCGCAGGGAGCGGTCGTCTTGGCCGAGATACACCTGCGTGCGCGTGACACCGCAGATCGCGATCCCCCGGATCTTGCCGAAGAGGTCCGGGCGATCCTCGGCGAGGCGGGTCGCCGCCGCCAGGAAGGTGCTCCACCAGGCGGCCGGGTCGATCTCGGACCGGTCCAGGGTTTCGACCGGCACCGGACCGGGGACGACGCTCTCCGCAAGCGCGGCGCCGTCCTGGTCGACGAGCACGGCACGGAAGCTGGTTCCACCCAGGTCGCACGCGAGGACGACGGTCACACGGCCTCCGTGGGGGTGCGACGGCCGGCGGTCCCGCGAGGCGTGCCGGCGGCGAATCGGGCGCGCGCGACGGCGCGCAGGCCGGCGTCCCGCCGCGCCAGGTCGTGGGCCGTGTCCTGGTGGCGGACCATGAGCGCTCCCTTGGTGTCGCGGCCATGATCGATAGAATTCCGACAAGGATCAAGCCGCGCGGACGGGGCGTCCAGAAGAACGGCGCCGTGCCCGGAAAACCCTTCATCGACGTCCGGCGCCCCTAGGGCTAGCACGAGCTTGGCCCTTACGGAATTTCGTGAAATATCACCCTGCGGCAGGTTTGCCCTGCAAGTTCGGGAGGCAGTCATGCCGGATTGGAAGGCCATCCTGGGCACATCGCTGGTGATTGGTGGTCTGGGCATCCAGGGACCCCTTTCGGCCAGTGCCGCCCCCCTAAGCGAGGCGGAGGCCCGGCAGATCGCGATCGAGGGCTACGTCTACCTCTATCCGCTCATCTCCATGGACGTGACCCGGCGCGTGCTCACGAACGTCGCCCCCGGCGCCGGCATCGGAGCGCCGGCCAACACCTTCGCGCACATCCCGGCCTTCCCCACGGCGGAGATGCGCCAGGTGGTCAGGCCGAACTTCGACACGCTCTACTCGAGCGCCTGGCTCGACCTCACGCGCGAGCCGGTCGTCCTGCAGGTGCCCGACACGGGCGGCCGCTACTACCTGATGCCCATGCTCGACATGTGGACGGACGTGTTCGCCTCGCCCGGCTGGCGCACGACCGGGACGGCTGCGGGCACCTTTCTGATCGCCCCGGCGGGCTGGCGCCCGGACCTTCGCGAGCGCTTCGACGAGTTCAAGCTGCCGGCTGACACCCAGCGCCTCGACGCGCCGACGCCGCATGTCTGGATCATCGGCCGCACCAAGACGGACGGGCCACCGGACTACGCTGCGGTCCACAAGGTCCAGGCGGGCTACCGGCTCACCCCGCTGAGCCAGTGGGGCAAGGAGGCGAAACCGGCCGAGTTCAAGCCGGACCCGACCGTCGACATGAAGACGCCGCCCAAGGACCAGGTCGACACCATGACGGGCGAGGCCTACTTCGCCTATGGGGCCGAGATCCTGAAGGTGGTGCCGCCGCACCTGACCGACCAGGCACAGGTGGCGCGGCTGAAGCGCATCGGATTCGAGGCGGGCAAGAGCTTCGATCCGGCGAAGCTCGACCCGCAGGTGCGTGCCGCCCTCGCCGCGGCGCCGGCGGCCGCTCAAAGGCTGATGAAGTGGAAGACCGCGACCCTGGCCAGCGTGGTCAATGGCTGGTCGATGAACGTGGACACGATGGGCGTCTACGGGAACTACTACCTGAAGCGCGCGATCGTGGCGCAGATCGGCCTCGGGGCGAACCAGCCGCAGGACGCGATCTACCCATTCAACCTGGGCGACAGCAAGGGCCAGCCGCTCGACGGCCGCTTCGGCTACACGCTCCACTTCGACAAGGGCGAGATGCCGCCGGCCGATGCGTTCTGGTCCGTCACGCTCTATGACGAGGACGGCTTCCAGGCGGCGAACCCGATCAACCGCTTCGCGGTCTCGAGCTGGATGCCCTTCGTCTACAACCCCGACGGTTCGCTCGACCTGCACATCCAGAACGCGAGCCCCGGCAAGGACCGGGAGGCGAACTGGCTGCCCGCGCCGAAGACACCCTTCACGCTCACGATGCGCCTCTACGCGCCTCAGGGCGACGCGCTGACCGGCAAATGGGCGCCGCCGCCCGTGATCCGGACCGAGAAGCTCCCCGGCATCGTGTCGGAGTAGCCGGCGCCCCACCGCCGATCGTCGACCCTGTCGGGCGGACGTTTGCCCGGCCGCGGCGGGCGCCGACAGGGCGTGCCACTCGGCAGGAACGTCGGTTCCGAGCCCGATGGCCCGGGTGGGCGTCGGATCGATCCCAGCCGCCATCCGGAACGGCTTGTCCAAGACTTCCTGAATAGCTCATGCGCGTTTCGGCCGTCGTCGCCTCCTGCCTCTCGACATCGTCAGAGACGATCCGAACCAGATCCCAGCCGGAAATCTTGACCGGTGCGACGGCCTCCCCGGAGCGCATTACGTTGCGTCCTCGGGATTTCGTCGATCTGGGATGCCTTCCGAGGATTTATTGGGGCGTTGACGGCCGACGTCGATAGATTGACAGTCATAGGTCCATCTTCCCTGCAGGTCGGGGCCGGCTGCGCCGGCTCGGACAGGTATTCGGAGGAAGACCGTGGCGACGACCGATCATTCAGCCCACCCGGGCGCAAGCGGCTCGCGACAGGACGGACGCCCCGTATCGGCACGCCACCCGGGGCTTCCGGCTGCCACGTCGCTGCCTGCCGATGAGCCGCGTGGCTCCGATGGCCCCGACCCGACCGGCCCGGCGGCAGACCATCACGGCCACGGCGAGCACGGCCACCCACACGTGCACCAAAGCCCGGACCACCTGCGGCCCGACTCCGCTTCTCACCATCACGAGGGCGCGGCCCGGGCCGCCCACCTTGCGTCGGCGCCCGTCCCGGAAGGGACGATCTACACCTGTCCGATGCATCCGCAGGTCCGTCAGGTCGGTCCCGGTCACTGCCCGATCTGCGGCATGGCGCTGGAGCCGCTGGTCGCCACCGAGGCGACCGGGCCCTCGCCCGAACTCGTCGACATGACCCGGCGCTTCCGGATCGGCCTCGCGCTTACCCTGCCGGTCTTCGCCCTGGAGATGGGCGGGCACCTGCTGGGCTTGCGCCACGTCCTGAGCCAGGCGACCTCGAACTGGCTCCAGTTCGCGCTCGGAACCCCGGTCGTGCTCTGGGCGGGCATGCCCTTCTTCGTCCGCGGCTGGCAGTCGCTCGTGACGCGCAAGCTCAACATGTTCACGCTCATCGCCATGGGCATCGGCGTCGCCTGGATCTACAGCGTCATCGCGACCGTGATGCCGCAGGTCTTCCCGGCCGGCTTCCGGGCGGCGGACGGGTCGGTCGCGGTCTATTTCGAGGCCGCGACGGTGATCACCGTGCTGGTCCTGCTCGGCCAGGTTCTCGAGCTGCGTGCCCGCGAGTCGACCGGCGGCGCGATCCGCGCGCTGCTCGACCTCGCGCCGAAGACGGCCAGGCGGATCGCGCCGGACGGCAGCGAGGCCGAGGTGGCCCTGGAGCTCGTGGCGGTCGGCGACCGGCTGCGCGTGCGGCCCGGCGAGAAGGTGCCGGTCGACGGGATCGTCGCGGAGGGGCGGAGCGCCGTGGACGAGTCCATGGTCACGGGCGAGTCCATGCCGGTCACGAAGTCGGTCGGCGACAGCGTCGTCGGCGGGACGATGAACCGGTCGGGGGCGCTCGTCATCACCGCCGACAAGGTCGGCCGCGACACCATGCTGGCGCGCATCGTCCAACTGGTCGCGGAGGCGCAGCGCAGCCGTGCGCCGATCCAGCGGCTGGCGGACGACGTCTCGGGCTACTTCGTCCCCGCGGTGATCGCGATCGCGCTCCTGGCGTGGGTGGCCTGGGCCATCTGGGGGCCGGAACCGCGCTACGCCTATGGCCTGGTCGCGGCCGTTTCCGTGCTGATCATCGCCTGCCCCTGCGCGCTCGGTCTCGCCACGCCTATGTCCATCATGGTCGGCGTCGGGCGCGGCGCGGAACACGGCGTGCTCATCAAGAATGCCGAGGCCCTGGAGCGGATGGAGAAGATCGACACGCTGGTGGTCGACAAGACCGGAACGCTCACCGAGGGCAAGCCGGCTGTGATCGAGATCGTGACCGCGGACGGCTTCGCCGAGGCCGAGGTGCTCCGCCTCGCCGCCGCGGTGGAGCGGGCGAGCGAGCATCCGATCGCGCTCGCCATCGTGGCCGCCGCAGACGTGGGCGGCCTCCGGCCGGCTGCGGTGACCGATTTCGACAGCCCGACCGGAAAGGGAGCCCTCGGCACCGTGGAGGGGCGGCGGATCGTGCTCGGCAACGCCGCCTTCCTGCAGGAGCACGGGATCGACACGGGACCGCTCGCGGCCCGCGCCGACCGGCTCCGCGCCGACGGCGCGACCGCGATCTTCGCTGGCGTCGACGGCCGGCCAGCGGCCGTCCTGGCCATCGCGGATCCCATCAAGCCGACCACCCCCGCCGCGCTCGACGCGTTGAAGGAGGCCGGCATCCGGGTCGTGATGTTGACCGGCGACAACTGGACCACCGCCCGCGCCATCGCGGCGCGGCTCGGCATCCCGGAGGTCCAGGCCGAGATCCTGCCCGAGGGCAAGAGCGCGGTCGTGGAGGCCTACCGCCGGGAGGGCCGGACGGTCGCCATGGCGGGCGACGGCGTCAACGACGCCCCGGCGCTCACGGCGGCCGACGTCGGCATCGCCATGGGATCGGGGACCGACGTCGCCATCGAGAGCGCCGGTGTCACGCTCCTGAAGGGCGACCTCACCGGCATCGTCCGGGCGCGCCTGCTGTCGCAGGCCACCATGCGCAACATCCGCCAGAATCTGTTCTTCGCCTTCGTGTACAACGCCCTCGGCGTCCCGGTCGCCGCCGGCGTCCTCTATCCGAGCTTCGGCCTGCTGCTCTCGCCCGTGATCGCGGCCGCCGCCATGGCGCTGTCGTCGGTCAGCGTGGTGGGCAATGCGGCGCGGCTGAAGACAGTCCGGATCGACAAGGGAGCGAGACGGCCATGATGGACTGGGACATGGGTTGGCACGGCGGCTGGATGGGCCTGGGCAGCATCTTGATCCTTGTCCTGGTCGTCCTCGGCATCGCGGGACTGATCAAGTACCTGCAGAGCTGAAGGCGTCGGGACATTCGCCCGGCCGTGGATCGGGGGCTTGGCCCGCGGCCCCTCGCCTGTGAGGATGGTCCCGACGAAGCCGGGCGTGCCGCTCCCGGGACCGCGTCCGCGGCCCCCAAGGCCGGGCGTGACCGGCGCGCCGCCAAGGAGGAGGACCGCAGCAATGCCGCCCATTCATCGTGTGCCGCGGGTGACGTTCCATACGCGCGTCAGGAATCCCGCCCTCGACGGGCCGAACCCCTTCGAGTGGCGCGACCTGACGTCCGACGAGCTGTTCGGTGGCAAGAGCATCGTTCTGTTCGGGGTGCCGGGCGCCTTCACGCCCGCCTGCTCGGATACCCACCTGCCGGGCTACGAGCGGCATCACGACGACTTCACCGCGCTCGGCGTGGACCGGGTCGTGTGCCTCTCGGTGAACGACGCCTTCGTCATGTACCAGTGGGCGAAGAGCCGCGACATCGAGAAGGTGTTCATGCTGCCGGACGGCAACGCGGACTTCACGCGCCAGATGGGCATGCTCGTCCAGCGGACCAGCCATGGGATGGGGCTGCGCAGCTGGCGCTACTCCATGCATGTGGTGGACGGCGAGATCCGCCAGATGTTCGTCGAGCCCGGCTTTCGGGACGATCCGCCCGGAGTCGGTGTCCAGGTTTCGGATGCCCGGACCATGCTGGACTATCTCGGGAGCCGGTGACCTCCGCCCCCGCAGCCAAGCCGGGGGCGCCCTCGTCGGAGGAACCGGAACGGGATCGAGCGGTCCCGCCGGCCCATGCGCCCGTGACCAACAGGGAAGGCCCGCACGATGTCCACGCCCGTCCCCTTCACGCTCTCCGTCCCCGACAGCGCCCTCGCCGACCTGCGCGCCCGGCTCGCGCTGACCCGCTTCCCGGACCAGGTCTTCGAGCCGTGGGAGATGGGGTCCGATCTCGGCTTCATGCAGCGGCTGACGGCCTATTGGCGGGACGGGTTCGACTGGCGCGCGGCCGAAGCGCGGCTGAACGCGCTGCCGCAATTCCGCGTCCGGCTCGACGGGTTCGACCAGCACTTCATCCGGGTCGAGGGGCAGGGGCCGTCGCCCGTCCCGCTCCTGCTCGTGCACGGCTGGCCGGGGTCGGTTCTCGAATTTCTCGACATCATCCCGCGCCTGACCGATCCCGGTCGCTTCGGCGGCGATCCGGCCGATGCGGTCACGGTGATCGCTCCGTCGCTGCCGGGCTACACGCTGTCATTCCAGCCAGGACAGGCTCGTTTCGGCGTCGAGGAGATGGCGGGAACGCTGGCCCGCCTCATGACGGAGGTGCTGGGATACGATCGCTTCGCCGCGCAGGGCGGAGACTGGGGCTCGTTCGTTACGTCCCGGATCGCCTACGAGCACCCCGACCGCATGATCGGCCTGCACCTCAACATGGTGCCGATCCGGCGGGATCCTACCCTGGCCGAGACGGCCACGGCCGAGGAGCGGGCTTATGCCGAGGCGCTCACCGTGTTCCTGAAGGAGGAGACGGGCTACCAGTGGATCCAGGGCACGCGGCCCCTGACGCTCGCCTATGGGCTCACGGACTCGCCCGCGGGCCTGGCGGCCTGGATCATCGAGAAGTTCCAGCGCTGGGCCGACTGCGGCGGCGACCCCCTGTCGGTCTTCAGCATGGACCAGCTCCTGGCGAACGTCTCGCTCTACTGGTTCACGGGCTCCATCGGGTCCTCGTTCCATCCCTACCATGCCCGCATGCATCGGCCCTGGCCCATCCCGGACGGCGGTCCGATCACCGTGCCGACCGGCTATGCGGCCTTTCCGACCGAAATCGTGCGGCCGCCCCGCTCGCTCGCCGCGCGGACCTATCGCGACATCCGGCGTTGGACCGTCATGGAGCGCGGCGGCCACTTCGCCGCCATGGAACAGCCGGAGGCGCTTGCGCGCGAGATCCTGGCCTTCCTTCGTCCCTTGCGTGCCTGAAAGGCAGGCGCGGGGCCGGTCGCGGTCGGCGCTGCCCGCCGGCGACAGGCCTCAGAGCGCGACGGGGGCCCGGGGCGCTGGCTCGGGGTCCGGCGGCGCCACGGCCGGCAACACCCGCAGGAAGGCGGCCTCCGCGCCCAGGATATGAGCCTTGACCATGGCGCAGGCCTCGTCGGCCTTGCCGGCCGCCAGGGCGTCCAGGATGTCCCGATGCTGCTTCCAAACGATCGGGCCGCGCTCGGCGTAGTTCAGGACCGCGACCATGACCCTTCGGAGATAGTACCAATGCGGTTCCGCGGCGCCGACGATGAGCGGGTTGCCGGACATTTCATAGATGAAGGAGTGGAACTCGACGTCCATCGCCACGGCGTCGCGGTGGCTGCCCTTTGCGAGCGCGCGCTCGCCGGCGGCCAGGATCCGCTCGCCGTCGGAGAGCAGCTGCCGGGCGAAGTCCGGCGATCGGGCCGCCCTTTCGGCCGTCAGCCGGGCGGCCAGAAGATCCAGGCTGAGTCGGATCTGGTAGTGATGCACGGTCGCATCGGCGTCGAGCGGAGCCACGTAGAGGCCTCGCGCGCCCTTCTCGAGCACGAGGCCCTCGTTCTTGAGCAGCGCCATGGCCTGCTGGACCGGCTGGCGGGAAACGCCGAGACGCGCAGCCAGATCCTCCTGGACCAGGTGCGTGCCGGGACGCAGGCTGCCATCGCATATGCTGTCGCGAATGGCCGTGTAGACCTGTTCGGCCCGGCTGGGAGCGGTTGCAATCGGCTTCATCGGCTACTGAACCCTTTCGGCGGCTGCGCCCCTTTCCTGCCTCATGTGGGACCGACGGCACCCTCCGGCGCGTGGGAGTCCGGCAACGGCACCCTCCGATGCCGGACTCGCGAAGACCGACTCAGGTCTGGATATAGGCGAGGTGGGTCTGAGTGTACTCCAGGACGCCGTGCTTGCCATCGGCACCCCCGATCCCCGAGCGCCCTCTGCCCGCATGGAAGCCCTGCATAGCCTCGAAGTTCTCGCGGTTGACGTAGGTCTCCCCGAAATGGAGCTCGTTGCAGGCCTTGAGCGCACATCGTATGTCGTTGGTGTAGATCGACGACGTCAGGCCATAAACGGTGTCGTTCGCCATGGCAATCGCCTCGTCGAGGTCCGAAACGGTCACCACGGGCAGGACCGGACCGAAGATCTCCTTCTGGACGATGTCCATGTCCTGACGGCAGTTGACCAGGACGGTGGGCTCGTAGTGATTGCCGGCGCCGAGGTCGGCCACCTTGCCGCCGAGGATCGCCTGCGCTCCCTGGGCGATCGCGCCCGAGACGAGATGGTCGATCTTCTGCAGGCCGGACTTGTTGATGATCGGCCCCATGTCGAGCTTGTCGTCGGCGAGCGGGTCGCCGTAGCGGGTCGACTTCATTTCGGCGGTCAGCTTGGCCACGAAGGCGTCCGCGACCTTGCGATCCACGTAGACGCGCTCCGGGGCGTTGCAGACCTGGCCGGTGTTGAGCACCCGCGATTGCTTGATGGCACGGGCGGCGAGGTCGAGATCCGCGTCCGCCAGCACGATCGCCGGCGCCTTGCCGCCGAGTTCGAGATTGACCTTGGTGATGTTGCGGGCGGCGTCCGCCATGATCTTGGAGCCGGTATCGACGCTTCCCGTGAAGCTCACCATCCGGACGTCCTCGTGCAGGGTCAGCGCCCGGCCGGTGGTCGCGCCACGCCCATACACGATGTTGAAGACGCCTTCGGGCAGCTCGGTCTCCTGGACCAGCGACGCGAAGAGGGCGGCGTTGTTGGGGGTCTCCTCGCTCGGCTTGATGACGATGGTGTTGCCGGTGATGAGGGCGGGCGCCATCTTGCGCGCGATCAGGAAGAACGGAAAATTCCAGGGCAGGATGCCCGCGACGACGCCGAGCGCCTGGCGGAACAGAAAGATGTTCTCCCCGGGACGGTCACTCTGGATGACCTCGCCTTCGATCCGGCGGGCCCATTCGGCCATGTAGTCGATGTAGTCGGCGGTGAAGTGGGCCTCCACCTCGGCCAGGCCTAGGATCTTGCCCTGCTCCTCGGAGATCACGCGCGCGATCTTTGCCGCGTTGGCCCGGATCTTCGCGGAGATCTGGCGAAGGTACTTGGCGCGCTGGATCGCGGGCAGCTTCTCCCAAGCCGGCTGGGCTCGCTTCGCCGCGGCCACCGCCTGCGCGACCGCGTCGGCCGACGAGTCCGGGATCTCGGAGATCACCGTGTCGCGGGCGGGGTTGAGGACCGGGATCACGTCGCCGCCCGTTGTCGGCCGGAAACGGCCGCCGATGAAATTCTGATGCATGCCCATGGGCTTCCTCCGTTGGCTCGCGTGGCCTTGCAAGGCCTTCTGCCCCGGACCGGCACCAGAGTCGGTCTCTTGCGGTCAGGGGCATCACCCCCATAACACGCCTTGCGCTGCATTGGAATTCTGAATTCAGTCGCCAGAGTTCAAAATTCGGAATTCAGATTGTTGACGACGGGTGGTCTCTTGGGTATGTGTAATTGCGAAGCGGGCCCGCCAGAGGTCCCGCACGAGGAAGCGCCAATGTTCCGATCAAGCTGGCCCGTGGCCCGTCTCGGGGCCCTGAGTCTCGCCGCTTCGCTCTGGATCCCCAGCGGGCTCCCGACGGCGCTGGCGCAATCGGCCGAGCCCGGCCCGCCGTCGACATCCGCGGCCGCGCCCGCCCCGTCCGCGGCTCCGGCTCCCGCCCAGGCCCCGAAGTCCGGCGACCCGGCACTTGCGGCCGTCGTGGAGGCCGGGCGGCAGCTCTACCTGGACAATTGCCGCCAATGCCACGGCACCCGGGGCACGGCGGGCGTCCCGCTCGCCAAGAATCCGAGGCTCGCGGGCGACCCGGGCCACCTGATCTGGGCCATCCTGACCGGGCCGGGATACATGCCCGAATTCGCTCCCGTGCTGTCCGACGAGCAGATCGCCGCGATCTCCACGTACATCATGAACAGCTGGGGCAACGAATACGGTCCCGTCACCGCTCAAAACGTGCAGGGCATGCGCTGAGCAGAGCGCGCGAAGCGCCCAACCCTCTCGTCGGAATGCGCTTGTTTGCGAGGAGGAGAAAGATGACTCTACGATTCCTGCTGGCCACCGCTCCGGTGGCGCTTCTGGCTTGCGCGACGGGTGCCGCGGCCCAGGTCGGCTCCTACGAGCCGGTGACGGCCGCGAGGCTCGCCAATCCCGAACCGGGGAACTGGCTCAGCATTCGCCGCACCTACGACGGGCAGTCCCACAGCCCGCTGAAGCAGATCAACGCCGAGAACGTCGCCAAGCTGAAGCCGGTGTGGAGCGCCCCGACCGGCCCGCGCCAGAAGCTCACGTCTTTCGCCGCGCTGCCGGCGGATCCGGCCAACCAGGCGCCTCCGCTCGTGAACAACGGCGTGATGATCGTCTCGGCCGCCGACAACCAGGTCATCGCGTTCGACGTGAAGACCGGCAAGGAGATCTGGCGCTACCGCTGGACGCTTCCGGAGAAGCTCGTCCCGGTTCACCCCACCAACCGCGGCGCCGCCTTGTGGGGTGACAAGGTCTTCTTCGCCACGCTCGACGCGAAGCTCGTCGCCCTCGACGCCAAGACGGGCAACAAGCTGTGGGACCGCCAGATCGCCAACTGGGAGGAGGGCTACTACATGACCCTCGCGCCCCTGGTGGTGAACGGCAAGGTCATGGTCGGCGTCTCGGGCGGCGAGTTCGGCATCCGCGGCTTCGTGGAGGCCTCCGACGCCGACACGGGCAAGTCCCTGTGGAAGACCTACACCATCCCGTCGCCGGACCAGCCGGGCGGCAAGACCTGGCCGGGCGACACCTGGAAGCGCGGCGGCGGCCCGATCTGGATCACCGGAAACTACGACGCACAGAACAACACCACCTATTGGGGCGTCGGCAACGCAGCGCCCTGGGTCGGTGCCCTGCGCCCAGGCGACAATCTCTACACCGCCTCGACGATCGGGATCGACCCGGACACCGGCGCCATCAAGACGCATTTCCAGTACCACCACAACGACACCTGGGACTGGGACGAGACCACCCCTCCGACCCTGATCGACCTCGACAACGGCGGCCAGAAGCAGCAGCTCGCGGTCAAGTTCGCCCGCAACGGCTGGGTCTACAAACTCGACCGGCAAGGCGGCAAGCTGACCTTCGTGGAGGGCAAGCCCTACGTCTTCCAGAACGTGTTCAAGGGCCTGGACCCGAAGACCGGCCGGCCGGAGTACAATCCGGAACGGGTGGCCGGGGTCGGCAAGCGCGCCGACTTCTGCCCGTCGGCCTGGGGCGGGCGCGACTGGTCCGGGGAAGCCTACGATCCGGCGCTCGGCTACGTCTTCATCCCCGTCAACGAGAACCACTGCGGCTCCATGGAGGGCGCGGAGGTCGAGTACGAGCCCGGCGTGCTCTATCTCGGGTCGGGCCTGGAGATGAAGCCGACCGAGGCGGCCAAGGACCATATCGGGGCCGTGCAGGCCTGGGACGTGAAGACGCTGACCAAGGTCTGGCAGGTGAACTTCAAGTCGCCGAATTGGGGACCGATGCTCACCACCGCCGGCGGGCTCGTCTTCTCGGGCGGCACCAACGACGCGGAGTTCCGCGCCTTCGACGCCAAGACCGGCAAGGTGCTGTGGAGCCAACGGCTGGACGGCGGTATCGTCTCGCCCCCGATCAGCTTCGAGCGGGACGGCAAGCAGTACATCGCCGTGACCACGGGCTGGGGCGTCGATGCCGGCCGCTTCCAGGGATTCATCGACGCCGCCTGGGGCACCAAGACCGAGGTGCCGCTCGGCGGGACCGTGTGGGTCTTCGCCGTGCCCTGAACCGGGTGAGGCATCGCGTGCGGCCCCAGGGCCGCACGTTCCCTTCGAAGCCCGTGCGGAGGTCTACGCCATGGCCTTGCTGACCCGGACGGCGGCTCTCCAGGCCGCGCTCTCCGTCTCTGTCGCGCTCGCCCTGCAGGTGCTGCCGGCCGCGGCCGGCTGGGAACTCCGCGTCTGCGCGGATCCCGACAACCTGCCCTACTCGAACCGGGCCGGCGAGGGCTTCGACAATCGCATCGCCGAGATCCTGGCCCGGGACCTCGGGGCTCGCCTCGTCACCGTATGGCTTCCCGACCTGCGCGGCCGGACCCGGCAGCGCTTCGTGCAAGGGGGCGAGTGCGACATGGTCATGGGCGTGATCGACGGGCAGGCCGGGTTCCTGACCAGCTACGCCTACTACCGCACCGGCTATGTATTCCTGCATCGCCAGGACGCCCCTTTCGAGATCTCGTCGCTCGACGACCCCGTCCTGAAGCGCCTGCGCATCGGACTGCCCGGCGGCACGGCCAAGCTGGTGCCCCCGGCCGTCGCCCTGGCCAACCGGGGGATCGTCGAGAACCAGGTCCACTTCATCGACCGCCGGGAGCCGGGCCGGGCGTTTCCTCCCGTGCTCGAAGCCCTGAGCGAGGGCTCCATCGACATCGCCGTCGTCTGGGGCCCGGTCGCCGGAGACTTCGTACGGCAACGCCCCGGCTTCGCGCTGACCCCCGTCACGCCCGAGATCGACGTGCCGTTCATCCCGATGGTGGCCTCCCTGGCGATCGGCTTCCGCCCGGAGGACGAAGGGCTGCGCGAGGACGTGGATGCGGCCCTGGCGCGCAACTGGGACCGGTTGCGCGAGGTCCTGACCGGAGCGGGCGTGCCACTCGTCGACATGCCGGCTCCGGCCGAAAGCCTCGGCAGGAGGGATTGATGCCCGCCGTCCCGTTCACCCGACGCAGCGTCCTGGCGGGGGGTCTCGCCGCCCTCGCGGCGCCGCGACCGTTGCGGGCGACGGAGGCCCGGTCGGTCCGGATCGGCGCCGTCCTGCCGATCGGCGGCGGGGCCATCCCGGCCGGCCGGATCAACCTCCGGCAGGTCGGGGAGGTGGCGCGCACGGGCCTCGTCCTCGCCGAGGAGGACGCCTCCCTGAACGCGGGCCTCCTGGGCTGGTCCGCGGTCGTCAGGACGGCGAACGCCCCGACCGCCGAGACGGTGGAGCGGGCCGCCCGCCGCCTGGTGGAGCGCGAGGGCGTGTCCGTCCTGGTCGGCGGCTACACCCGTGCCGAGGCCGAAGTCCTCTCGCGGGTCGCGGAGGAGACCGGAGCGCTCTACCTGAACGTCGGGGCGACCAGCGACGCCTTGCGGCAAGCCGCCTGCCGTGCGGGCACGTTCCACGTCGAGGCCAGCGCGGCGATGTATCTCGACGCGATCTTCGGGTGGTACGTCCGGGCGGGCTTTCGGCGCTGGCACCTCGTCCGCGACGAGGATCCGGAGAATGTCGCCCGCCACGACCGGGCCCTTGCGGCGCTCAAGAGCCGGCACTGGGCCGTCGAGGTCACGGGGACCGGCGTTCTCGCGCAGGACGACTCCCGCCGGGGTCCGGCCGTGCTCGCCGAGATCGGTCGGGCGCGGCCCCAGGTGGTGCTGCTTCTGACGGACTGGCGCAGCCAGCTCGATTTCCTGTCGCGCTTCCAGGCGGCGGAACTGGGCGCCGCGGTGGTCGGCTTCCCGGAGCCCGCCACGCAGACGCGCGACTACTATCTGGCCGCCAACCGGGCCGCACCCGTCGCCGGGAGCGGCCGCCGGGCCGCGCTCTGGGAAGCGACGCTCGACGCCTACGGGGCCCGCGAACTCAACGCCCGCTTCGCGGCCCGGTGGGGGCGCCCCATGGATCCGCCGGCCTGGACCGCCTACCAGGCGGTCAAGATCGCGGTGGAGGCCGCGATCGCGACCGGCTCGACGGAGGGGCGCGACCTCGCCGCCCACCTCGCCGGCGACGCGACGGTGTTCGACGTCAGCAAGGGGATCGGCGTGAGCTTCAGGCCCTGGGACCATCAGCTGCGGCAGTCGCTCTACCTCGTGAAGATCAACGAGCAGGCCTCGGATTCGCTGGCCCTGGAGGCGCTCGCGGCCCGGGCCTCGCTCGAGGGCGAGCTGCCGGCGATCTACATGCCGGGCACCGATCCCGTCCAGCGGCTCGACCAGATCGGGGACGTCGCCGCATCCGCCCGATGCGGGCCGAAGGGAGGATGACATGGGTCGCGCCACGCCGTTCGCAGCTTCGCTCGGCTTCATCCTGACCCTCGCGGCCGCCGCCGCGGCAGAGCCCTATCGGCTCTACGTGTCGAACGAGCACGATGCGAGCATCACCATCATCGACCCGGTCAAGGGGATCGCGACGGGCGTGATCCCGATCTCCAGCCGTCCCGGCGAGGTGAGGCCACGCGGGCTCGCGATCAGTCCGAACGGCGAGACGATCTATGCCGCGGTCAGCGATTTCCTGCCTCGGACGGAGAGCCCGGAAGACGCGATCGTGGCCATCGACGTGGCGTCCAACACGATCGTGCGGCGGTACCACGCGGGCGGCAATCCCGAGCGGGTGGCGATCAGCCCCGACGGCAAGCAGATCTGGGCGGCCCTGGAAGCCAGGGCCCAGGTGGTGGGCATCGACGTCGACAGCGGCGAGGAACTCGGGCGTTTCCAGACGGGCGTCGAATCGGAGGGCGTGGCGGTGAGCCCGGACGGGCGCTTCGTCTACGTCACGGCCGAGACCAGCCACACGGTGACGGTCGTCGACGCGCAGGCGCTCAAGGTCGTCACCCACCTGCTGGTCGGCAACAGGCCGCGCGACGTGGTGTTCGCGCCGGACGGCAAACGCGCCTACGTCTCCGCCGAGATCGGCGGCACCATCACGGTGATCGACACCGCCCGCCACAAGGTGGTCCAGACCATCAACCTCGGCCTCGACTCCCGGCCCGTGGAACTGGACCTCAGTCCGGACGGGGCCAGGCTCTACGTCGCCGGGGGCGGGACCAATGCGGTCTACGTGGTCGACACGGCGACCGGCAAGGTCGTGAAGGTTGTCAAGGAGCGCATGGGCCGCCGGCCTTGGGGTATCGCGGTCAGCCCCGACGGGAGCCGCATTTTCACCGCGAACGGGCTTTCGGACAGCGTCGGGCTGGTCGGTGCGGGCTGCCTCTGCGTGGAGGGCGAGGTGGCGGCGGGGCGCGGGGCGCATTCGGTGAAAGTGGGGGTCGTCCATGCCGCGCGCTGAGACCTGCGTCGCCCTCGCGCTGACGGCCCTGCTCGTCGCGCCCGCCTCGGGGCAGGAGACCTCGGCGCGCAGTCCCTTCCGGGACCAATCGGTGGCGCTCGCACAGGCCGCCGCGCTGGAGCGGATCGAGGCGGCCGGCCGCGGGCTCGCCGTCACCGCCGCCGTGCGGGCCGGGGCCGGCGGGCCCCCGGGGCCCCAGGACCTGGAGGGAGAGGACGAGATCAAGGCATCGCTGGCCGTCGCGGTGCAACAGGTCCGGGCGAGCCTCGCCGCCGCGGATCCGGAGACCGCCGCCGCGCTGGGCGACGCGGTGTCGGCCGTGCTGGCGGAGGACGAGGCCGACGGCCGCGCCGATCCGCGCCGTGCCGGGCTGGCGGCGCTGGCGCAACGCGGTCGCGCCGCCCTGGTCCCGCCCGAACTCGGCGACGATCCGGGGTTCCGGGCGGCTCTCGTCGCGGCGTTGCTCCTCGACGAGGGCGGCGTCGCGGACGCCTACGAGGAGGCGGTCGGCGGCGAGCGTGCCGCCTATGCGGTCGGCTTCGCGGCGCTCGACCGGGTGAGGGTGCACCTGTCGGCCCTTCAGCCCAGGCTCGGGGGCGACGAAGCGGCCGCCCTCGCGGCCGCCGTCTCCGCGCTGGCGGACCTCTTCCCCACCCCGACCGCCCCCTCGGCCCTGTCGCCCGATCCGGAAGACGCGGAGGCCCTTGCGCAACAGCTCGTCGCAAGCCTCGAGACGGCCGTCGGCGCGGACCTCTACCCCGGGCGCGATTTCGCCGACGCCGCGGCGGTGATCCGGGATCTCGCCGGGGACGGATGCGCGGCGGTCGCGGGCGGCGCCGGGGCGGCGGGCCTGGAGCGGCTCGCGATCGCCCGATCCTATTACCTCCGGACCATCTCGGCGCCGCTGAAGGTCGTGGCGCCGGAGCTCGCCAAGCGGATCCGGGCCGGCCTCTACCCGGTCCGGGACGGGGAGGGCGACGCCATGGCGGCGGCCTGCCCGGATCTTCTCGACGCACTCGCGGCCGGCCGATCGGTGCTGGCGCCATGACCCGCCCGGACACCATCGTCGAGTGCCTCGGCCTCGGCCGGTCCTACGGCGACCGGGTCGCGGTGGACTCGATCGCCTTCTCGATGGCGGAGGGCGAGTTCTTCGCTCTCCTGGGCCCCAACGGCGCGGGCAAGTCCACCCTTCTCAACATGCTGACGACCCTCGTCGCGCCGAGCCGCGGGGAGGCGCGCGTGGCCGGGGCCGACATCCGGCGGGAGGCCGATCGCGTCCGCGCCGCCCTCGGGATCGTGTTCCAGGATTCGTCGCTGGACGACCGACTGACCGCGGCTCAGAACCTGCGGATCCACGCCGCGCTGCACGGCATGGGGCGGGCGGGCCCGGAGGCTGTCGCGGCGGGCCTCGCCTGGGCCGGGCTCGAGGCGGTGGCGGACCAGCGGGTCGGCCGTCTTTCGGGCGGGATGCGGCGGCGGCTCGAACTCGCGCGCGCCCTGATGCATCGTCCCCGCCTGCTCATCCTGGACGAGCCCACGCTCGGTCTCGACGTGCAGGCTCGCCGGGACCTCTGGAGCCGCATCGCGACCCTTCGGGACCGGGGCCTGTCGGTCCTGATGACCACGCATTTCATCCAGGAGGCCGAAGCCTGCAGCCGGGTCGGCGTGATCGACGGCGGGCGCCTCGTCGCTCTCGGGACGCCCCTGGAGCTGCGTGCCCGCCATGGCGGCACCGGGCTCGAGGACGTCTTCGTCACGCTGACGGGGCAGAAGCCGCGCGATGGCGATGCCGGTGGGCGGGAGCGGCCGGCCGTCGCGCGCAAACGAGCCGGAGCCTGGATCCGATGACCGCCTTCTCCGACAGCTCGCCGGTGCGCCGCGCCCTCGAACTCGACATCGTCCAGGTCATGTGGTGGCGGGAGCTGGTGCGCTACGGCCGCGATCGCTCGCAGATGTTCGGCGGCCTGTCGCGCACCCTGCTCTGGCTCGTGGTGCTCGGGTTCGGGCTCGGGGCGACGTTGCGGGAGATCGAGGGCTATTCCTACGCGCAGTACATCCTGCCCGGGGTCGTCATCCTCAACGTCCTGTTCGCCTCGCTGCAGTCGGCGATGGCGCTCGTCTGGGATCGCCAGACGGGGCTCATGCGGGAGGTGCTGACGTCGCCTGCGCCGATGCTGTCCGTCGTGCTCGGCAAGGTCGCGGGCGGCGCGACCGTCGCGGTCATCCAGGGATCGATCCCCCTGGCCTTCGCGCCTCTGCTCGGGTTCGACCTTTCCCTCGCCAAGGTCCTCATGGCCTGGGCGGTGATGGCCTCGACCGGCGTCACCATCACGGCGGTCGGCATCGTGATCGCCTGCCGGTCGAGCGCCTTCGAGAGCTTCGGGAGCGTCTCGAACGGGGTGATCCAGCCGCTCTACTTCCTGTCCGGGGCCATATTCCCGCTGAAGGGTATCGTCGGGGGCGCGGGCTTTCTCGACATCCCCGCATCGCTCCGGGCCGAACTGCGGCGCTACGGCGTCTATGCCATCGGGGGCGGGTGGGTCGTGGAGCTGCCGGACTGGCTGAAGCTCCTGGTCCACCTCAATCCGGTCAGCTACCCGCTGGATCTCCTGCGGCTCGTGCTTCTCGGCTTCGGCCAACTCCCCCTCGCGGCCAGCCTGTGTGCGGTGACGATCTTGCCGGCTATCATGCTCGCGGTCGCGGCCCGCTCCATGGCGGGCCTGCGCCAACCCTGACGACGGCCACGGGCGCGCTTGACTCGAAGTCGCCGCGTCAGTATGAATTCTGAATTCAGTATTCAAGGCGCCGGATCAAGGCCTGCGCCAGCATCGGAGGGCAAGATGCGTCAGGGGCTGCCGAGCGTCGGCGAGATGATCCGGGGTCACGCCCGGCTGCGGCCGGACGCCTTGGGGGTGCGCGATCTCGAGCGATCGATGACGTTCAGCGCGTGGGACCGGCGCGCCTGCCGGCTCGCGAACGCCCTGACGGGGCTCGGCCTCACGCAGGGCAGCCGGGTCGCCGTGCTCGCCTACAACTGCGTCGAATGGGCGGAGATCTATGTGGCGGTGGCCAAGACCGGCCTGATCGCCGTTCCGATCAACTTCCGCCTCAGTGCCCCCGAGGTCGCCTATTGCGTGCAGGACTCGGGATCGGCGGCCGTGATCGCCCAGCACGGGCTGCACGGCCTGATCGAGGAGGTCCGCGCGGACTTAGCAGTTCCGGACGGCAACCTGATCGTCTTCGGGACGGATCGGGCCGTTCCGGGCTGGCGCGGCTACGAGGACCTGCTGGCCGCGGCGAGCGACCGCGAGCCGGGAACCCGGGTCGCCCCCGGCGATCCCTGGACGCTGATGTACACCTCGGGCACCACCGGCAAGCCGAAGGGTGTGGTCAGGACGCACGAGAGCGGGGCGTTGCTGTCGCTGGTGACCGAGGTGGAACTCGGCATCGGCCGGGGCGACGACGCCTTGCTGGTCATGCCCATGTGCCACGCGAACTCAGTCAATTTTTTCGGCGCCTTCAGCTATTGCGGGGGCGTGACCTCGATCTACTCGCGGGCGAGCTTCGACCCGGAGCATTGCCTGCGCACGCTCGGCCAGTCCGGCGCCACGTTCACCTCCCTGGTGCCTACTCACTACATCATGATGCTCGGCCTGCCGGAGGCCGTCCGGACCCGGTACGAGCTCGGCCGGATGGCCAAGCTCATGATCTCCTCGGCCCCGGCGCGCGCCGACACCAAGCGGGCCGTGATGGAGATGTTTCCGAACTCCGGCCTGTTCGAGCTCTACGGCTCCAGCGAGGCCGGCTGGGTCACCATGCTGCATCCCGACGAGCAGTTCACGCATCTGGGCACCGTCGGGCGCGAATGCGTCGGGACCGCTCCCATCCGCCTCCTCGACGAGCAGGGCGTGGAGGTCGCCGACGGCCAGCCTGGCGAGCTCTACTCCTGCACGCCCTACACCTTCTCCCACTATTGGAACCAGCCCGAGAAGACCGCCGAGGCCTTCCGCGGCGACTACTGCACGGTCGGCGACATGGGCGTGCGGGACGGCGAGGGCTACATCCGCCTGATCGACCGCAAGAAGAACATGATCATCTCGGGCGGCGAGAACATCTACCCGTCCGAGGTCGAGGCCGTCCTCGGCGCCTGCCCGAAGGTCAAGGACGTGGCCATCGTGGGCCTCCCGGACGACCGCTGGGGCGAGCGCGTCCACGGGGTCGTGGTCCTGCACGAGGGCGTGCAGGCGAGCGAGGCCGAACTGATCGAGTGGTGCCGCGACCGCATCGCCGGCTACAAGAAGCCCCGCTCGATTTCCTTCTTCGCCGACGAGCAGATGCCGCGGACCGCCACCGGGAAGGTGCAGCACCGCCTGCTCAGAGACCAGCTCACGTCCACCGCAGAAAACCAGGAAAAGGGAGGTCGCGCATGACCGTCGGACAGGAGACCCGCGGGACGTCCGCACCGAGCCAGGATCTCAACAGCGATCCGCTCTCCTGCGCGGCCTGGATCGCCCGCTTCCTGCAGGCGCGCGGCGTGGACCGCGTCTTCGGGCTCCAGGGTGGCCACATCCAGCCGATCTGGGACCATGTGGCCCGGCTGGGCATCCGCATCGTCGACTGCCGGCACGAGGGAGCGGCCGTCCACATGGCCCATGCCCATGCCGAACTGACCGGTACCGTCGGGGTCGTCATGGTCACGGCGGGGCCGGGCGTCACCAACACCGTGACGTCCGCCGCCAATGCCTCGCTGGCGCGCGCGCCGGTGCTCATCATCGGCGGCTGCACGTCCCGTCCGCAGGCCAATATGGGGCCGCTCCAGGACATCCCGCATGTCTCGATCCTGGCCCCCGTCTGCCGCTATGCCAGGACCGCGCGGGTGCCCGAGCAGGTCATCCGCGAGATGGACGAGGCCGTCGCGCGGGCCATGGGGGATCTCGGCGAGCCCGGGCCCGCCTATATCGAGGTTCCGACCGACGTTCTGCGCACTCACGTGCCCGCGGCGCTGGTCCTCGACGAATGGATGGCGCCGAAGCCGCCCCGGATCCTCCCGCCCGACCCGACGGCGGTCGCGGCTGCCGCCGACGCGATCCTCGCGGCCCGCCGTCCGCTGGTCGTGACCGGCCGCGGCGCGCGCGGCGCGGGGCCGGCGCTGCTGCGGCTCCTCGACGCCTCGGGGGCCGTCTACCTCGACACGCAGGAAAGCCGAGGCCTGGTCCCGACCGACCATCCGTCGTTCGTCGGCGCCATGCGGGGCGCCGTCATGGGGGAGGCCGACCTCGTGGTGGTGGTCGGGCGCAAGCTCGACTATCAGCTCGGCTACGGGTCCCCGGCGGTGTTCCCGCAGGCGCGCTTCATCCGCGTCGCCGACAATGCCGGCGAGCTGATCGACAATCGGCGTGGCGCCCCGGAGTTGCTCGCCACCCCGACGCTGGCGCTGGAGGCCATCGTCGAGGCGATGGGCAACCGCGCTCCGGCGGTCGACCGCGCCTGGACCGAAGGCACGCGCCGGCGGCATTCGGAGCGGTCGTCTCCCAAGGGCGGCAACGCGGTGCCGTCGCGCGGCGCGGACGGCAAGATCCACCCGGCGGCCATCTTCGACGCCATCCGTGAGGTGGCCGATCCCGACTACGTCGCCATCGCGGACGGCGGCGATCTGCTGAGTTTCGCCCGCGTCGGGCTGGAGGCGACGACCTATCTGGATGCCGGGGCGTTCGGGTGCCTCGGCGTGGGCGTGCCCTTCGCGGTCGCGGCGGCGCTGGCCTTCCCGGATCGGCAGGTGATCTCGATCAACGGCGACGGCGCCTACGGCCTCAACGCCATGGAGATCGACACGGCGGTCCGGCACGGCGCCAAGGCGGTGTTCATCGTGTCCAACAACGCCGCCTGGAACATCGAGCGCTACGACCAGCAGGAGAACTACGGCGGCCGGGTGGTCGGCACCACGCTGCGCCATTCCGACTACGCCGGCATGGCCCGTTCGCTCGGCCTGCACGGGGAGAGGGTCGAGGACCCCTCGGACCTCGCCGGCGCGCTCCGGCGGGCCCTCGACAACGCCCCCGCGGTCATCGACGTCGTGACTTCCCAGTCCGTGGTGTCGTCCGACGCCCGCAAGGGTCTCGGCTTCGTGCCCGACTTCCAGCCACTGACCGCCTGGGACGACGCCGAGCGCCGGCGCAGGGGGCTCGCATGACCGCTCGCGACCACGCCGAACCCGCGGGGAGCCTCGGCTTCACCCTGCCGCCGGAGATCGAGGACATCCGGCGCCGCGTCCGCGCCTTCGTGGACGAGCACGTGCTCCCGGTCGAGGCCGACCGGGGGAACTGGGACGAACACGACAACATCCGCGACTCGGCGCTCGGACCGCTCCGCGCCAGGGCGAAGGCCGCGGGCCTCTGGGCCCCGCAGGCGCCCCGCGCCATGGGCGGCATGGGCCTGCCGGTCGTCGGCCGGGCGGTGATGTACGAGGAGGCGAACCGCTCGATCTTCGGACCCGCGGTGTTCAACTGCGCCGCCCCGGACGACGGCAACATCGACCTCCTGTCCCGCGTCGCCACGCCGGACCAGCGGCAACGCTGGCTTCAGCCGATCGTGGACGGCCGCATCCGGTCCTCGTTCGTCATGACCGAACCGTCGCCGGGCGGCGGCTCCGATCCGGGCATGATCCGGACCTCGGCCGAGCGCCGCGGCGACGTCTGGCGCGTCACCGGCCGCAAGTGGTTCATCACGGGGGCCGCGGACGCGACGCACTTCATCCTGATCGCGCGCACCGACCCGAATCCGGAGGAGAAGCGCCGCCACCTGACGGCCTTCCTGTTCCACAAGGACCAGCCTGGGTGGCACATCGTCCGGCGCATCGGCATCATGGGACCCGAAGAGCACGGCGGCCATTGCGAGCTCGCCTTCGACGGGCTGGAGATCCCGGATTCCGATCGGCTCCTCGGCGTCGGCGACGGCCTGAAGGTCACCCAGGTGAGGCTCGGCACGGCCCGCCTCACGCACTGCATGCGCTGGCTCGGGCTGGCGAAGCGGGCCATGGGCGTCGCCCAGGACTACGTGCAGGAGCGCGAGGGCTTCGGCATCCGCCTCAGCGACCGGGAGTCGGTCCGCCTGATGCTCGGGCGCATGGCCCACGACATCCAGATCGGCCGCCTTCTGGTGATGCACGCCGCCTGGAAGCTCGATCAGGGCGACTTCGCGCGCAAGGAGGTCTCGATGGCCAAGATCCACGTGGCCGACACCCTCCATAACGCCGTCGACGGGGCGATCCAGCTCTGCGGCGCGAAGGGCTATTCGCGCGATACAATCCTGGAGTGGATCTATCGCTACGCGCGTCAGGCCCGGCTGGTGGACGGCGCCTCCGAGGTGCACAGGATGGTGCTGGCCGACGCCTATGCGCGCGATCGGGACGACTTCTGGCGGTGGGGCCGATGAGAACGCTGGTGGACAACGCCGCTCTCGACGCCTGGCTCGCGCGGGTCCTGCCGGCCCGCGAGGCTCGGGTCGAAAAGGCCGAGAAGCTTTCGGGCGGCGCGATCCAGGAGAGCTGGGGCCTCGCCGTGCGCGCGGACGGCAGCGTCCGCCAGCTGGTCCTTCGCCGCGACTCGGAAGGGACGATCGCGGCGAGCCGGTCCCGCAAGGACGAGCACAGGCTGCTCGAGGCGGCCTGGGCCGCCGGCGTGGCGGTCCCCCGCCCGATCGCCTTCTGCGAGGACGAGACCGTGGCGGGCGGTCCCTTCGCGCTGGTGCAGCGGGTCTCCGGCGTCGGCTACGGGCCGAAGGTCGTGCGCGACGCGACGCTCGGCGGCGATCGGGCGGCCCTCGGGCGCGAGCTCGGCCGGCAGCTCGCGCGCATCCACGCGATCACGCCCGATGCCGCGCTCGCGGCCGTCCTCGGGCCGCGGCCCGCGGATCCCGCGCTCGCGCAAGTGGCGCATCTGCGCGAGAGCCTCGATGCGCTCGGGGCGAACCGGCCGGGTCTCGAATGGGCGCTGCGCTGGGCGGAGCGCCACGCTCCCGCGCCCGACGCGGTGGTGGTGACCCACCAGGATTTCCGGACTGGCAACTTCATGGTCGACGACACCGGCCTGACCGCGATCCTGGACTGGGAATTCGCGGGCTGGTCGGACCCGATGGCCGATCTCGGCTGGTTCTGCGCGGAATGCTGGCGCTTCTCCCGTCCGGACCTGGAGGCGGGCGGGCTTTGCGACCGGACCCCCTTCTACGAAGGCTACGAGCGCGAAAGCGGGCGGCGGATCGACCAGGGCCGCGTGCGGTGGTGGGAGATCCTCGCCCATGTCCGCTGGGCGGTGATCGCCCTGCAGCAGGCGGGGCGGCGCGCCAGCGGGACCGAGGCGTTGAGCCTCGCGCTGACGGGCCGGGTCGCCGACGGCCTGGAACTGATGGCCCTGCGCATGACCCCACCCGGAAAGGTCTCGGCATGAACCCGGACAGCATGGCTCTCCTGACCATGGCCTCGACGGTGCTGCGGGGCGTCGCTCCGCAACTCAACGGGGACGAGCGCTACGCGGTGCTTCTCGCCGCCAATGCCGTCGACACCGCCCGGCGCGACGCGGTGGCCGGCGATCGAAGCGACGCCGCGGGGTTCGCGCCGCCGCCGGATCCGGCCGCCATCCGGTCGGGCCTCCACGATGACGACGCGGCGCTCTACCGACGCCTGATGGCGCGCTCGGTGGTGCTCGCCTGGATCGCCAATCCGTCCTCGGTCACGGATGCGGAGCGTGCCGCCCATCTCGGGGGCCTGGCATGACCCCCGAACTCGCCGCCAAGTTCTCGCTCGCCGGGCGGGCCGCCATCGTGACGGGCGCCTCGGGCGCGCTCGGCGCGCGCTTCGCGGCGGTTCTCGCCGGGGCCGGGGCCTCGGTCGCGCTGGCGGCGCGGCGCACGGGCCAGATGACCGCGCTGCGCGACGAGATCCTGGCGCGGGGCGGCCGGGCGGTCGTCGTCGGGATGGACGTGACCGACACGAATTCCGTCGTCGCGGGCCTCGCCGAAGCGGAGGCGGCGTTCGGCCCGATCGACATCGTCGTCAACAACAGCGGCGTCGCCGAACCGGGCGCCGCGCTCGACCAGTCGGACGAGGACTGGGCGCGGGTCTTCTCCGTCAATCTCGACGGCGCCCGGCGCCTGTCGGTCGCCGCGGTCCGGCGGCTGGTCGCGGCGAAGAAGCCGGGGTCGATCGTCAACGTGGCGTCGATCCTCGGCCTCAGGCAGGGGGCCGGGGTGACCGCCTACGCGACCTCGAAGGCGGCGCTGATCCAGATGACGCGCCAGCATGCGCTGGAATGGGCGCGCCACGGCGTCAGAGTCAACGCGCTCGCCCCCGGCTACATCGAGACGGACATCAATCGCGACTTCTTCGCCACCGAGGCCGGACAGGCGCAGATCCGGCGGATCACCCAGCGCCGCCTCGGCCGGCCGGAGGAGCTCGACGGCGCCCTCCTGCTCCTGGCGTCCGATGCCGGGTCCTTCATGACCGGGACGGCCCTGGTGGTCGACGGGGGGCATCTCGTCTCGCCGCTGTGAAGCCGCGAGCCCCGGGGCCGCAGGCGCACGACGGACCCGTGATCCCGCCCCGACCCGGTCCGATCCTAACCATGTCGGCAGACAATCCGCCGGCGGGCTTGGACAAGGGGCCGGGCGATCTATCATATGCGCTCCCGGACGCGGCGGGACATCGGGCCCGTCGCGCGGACCACTGGAGCCGACCGTGCTTGCGAAAGTGTCGATCGTCGACGACCACAAGCTCGTGCTCGACGGGCTGCGCCACCTGATCGAGAGCGATCCGAGCTGGACGGTCGTCGGCACGCATGCGAGCGCCAGAGCCTGCCTGGCGGCGCCGGCGGACACGATCGGCGACATCGTCATCGTCGACTACAACATGCCCGAGATGAACGGCGTGGAGCTCAGCGCCCAGCTGGCGCAACGGCATCCGGCCGCCAAGGTGGTGCTCATCTCGGCCCATATGGACGACGACGAGGTCGGGCGTGCGCTCGGCGCCAGTATCGCCGGGATCGTCTTCAAGGACGACGCGACCGAGACGCTGTTCGACTGCCTGCGCGCGGTCGCGGACGGCGGAACGTTCGCCACTCCCAACGGCATTGCGGCGGCGCGTGATCGGCTGCAGGAGCGCGAGCGGCTCGCCGCGACGGTCAAGGCGGTGCTGACGCCGCGCGAGATCGAAATCGCCAGGCTGGCGGCGGACGGGATGAGCAACAAGGAGATCGGCCAGGAACTCGGGATCGCCCCGGGCACTGTGAAGATCCACGTCCACAGCGTCTACACGAAGCTCGGCCTCGCCTCCCGGGTCGAGCTCGCCAACCTGGTCCGGGTCGCCCTGCGCGCCTGAGGAGGGTCACATGAGGCCAACGGGGAACCTGTCCGCCCCGCCGGGCTCGCGGACCGGCCTGGGGTCGCTGGTCCGCTCGCGCGTCGACCGCATCATCGCCCTGGCGCGCATCGTCCTGGCGGTCGGCAGCATATACATCTGCTGGTTGGACCAGACCCACCCCACCGACTTTACCGACAAGGCCTTCGTGATCCTGGCCGTCTACCTCGCCTACGCGGTCGTGGTAGCGGTCCGGGCCCACATGGTCGCCTCGGCGAGCCGCTCCGGCGCGCTCCTGAGGCACGCCATCGACCTCGCGACCTTTCTCGTCCTCGTGGCGGGGGAGGGGTCGTCCAGTCCCTTCTTCATGTTCGTGCCCTTCACGCTCCTGGCCGCGACCCTGCACTGGCGCGCGAAAGGCTCGATCTGGACGGGGGGCATCTGCCTGACGATCCTGCTCGTGACCGCGATCTTCGACCAGGCGCGCGTGCTCGATCTCGACATCCAGGCAACGCGCGACGCCTCGCGCGTCGTGTTCACTCTCGTCGCCTCCACGCTCCTGATCTGGATCGGCGCCCAGCAGGACAGGACGAGCCGCGAGCTGATCCGCGTCTCCGACCGCATTCCCCGGCTGCAGGCCTACGACCGGTGGCCGACCGCCCAGGCGCTGGGCTATGCCGCCCATGTGCTCGACGTCGACCGGCTCGTGTTCGTCTTTTCGGAGCGGGACGAACCGTGGATCCACATCGCCGACTGGACGCGCGGGGAACACCGATACCGGTGTGTCGAGCCGGACGCTTACGAGGGGCTCGTCGACGAGGCCCTGGCCGGGCGGAGCTTCACCTTCGGTCCGCGGGGCGCGCGGCTGATCTCCCGGGACGGGCGGGCCGTCAAGCCCTTCGACGGGCCGGCCATCAATCCCCGCTTCGGCGCGGACTACGCCATCGGATCGGCCCTCGCCCTGGCGATCGGCGGCGAGGACGTGGAGGGGCACCTCTTCCTGGTCGGCCTCGAGGAGGCGCCGTTCGACCGCTCGGTCATCGGCGACATCGTGGTGTCTCGCATCGAGGCGGTCTTCGCAGAATTCAACCTGATCCGGAAGCTCCGCCGGAAGGCCGAAGAAAGCGCGCGTCTGCGCGTCTCCCGGGACGTCCATGACGGCGTCCTGCAGACGCTGACGAGCTGCGCCTTGCAGATCGACGACATCCTGCGCACGCTGAAGTCGGATCCCGAGAGGAGCGAGGTCCGGTTGCGCCGGATGCTGGATCTCATCCGCGTGGAGCAGAAGGACATCCGCGCGACCCTGCAGATCGGCGCCACAGCCCCCGGCGGGCCGCCGGAGGACCAAGACCGCATCGGTCTCGCGGACTTCGTGGCGCCGACGCTCGAAAAGCTCCGCCGCCGGTGGAGCCTGGCGCTCGACCTCGTCGTCGATCCGGCCGACTTGCGGGTTCCCCCGAGGCTCGGAACCGAGATCAGCTACCTGATCTCGGAAGCGGCCGGCAACGCGGCCCGGCACGCCGGCGCGCGCAAGGTCTGGATCGCGGTCGACGGCGGTCCCCAGGCGATCGCGATCCGCGTCCGCAACGTGATCGCGGACCCGGCCGCCGCGCCGGCGAGCTGGGTTCCGGGCACCATCCGAGACCGGGTGGCGACTCTCGGCGGGACCATGATCGTGGAGAAGGCCGACCGGGAGACGAGCATCGCGCTAGAAATTCCGTTCAACACGGATCAACTGCGCGTGTCCGATCCGGGCTAACCATATGATCTCGTGCGACGCATCG
The DNA here is from genome assembly GCF_037203705.1 of Prosthecomicrobium sp. N25. Taxonomy (NCBI): domain Bacteria; kingdom Pseudomonadati; phylum Pseudomonadota; class Alphaproteobacteria; order Hyphomicrobiales; family Kaistiaceae; genus Prosthecomicrobium; species Prosthecomicrobium sp. N25. Next base: position 13,876 of record NZ_JBBCAT010000006.1, on the reverse strand, counting down.
GCAGGACGTCTATACCCGCAGTTATATTGCGGCGCCGAAGAGGTTGTGCAATGGTTTAAATTGACCTAACGCCTGCATCAGATACACCGGCTCGGTTTCAAAGGCACACACCGCATGGCTTATTATTACAATAGCTTTGGCCAACAGATCGTTCAGGGCACCGTCTATATCGATCGCTTTTTTGCGTTCACGAAGGACGACAACTTCGATCATGTGCGCGCCGATGCGGTGATTCCGACGTTCTCGTGGACGAGCGGGCTGCAGAAGGCGGACGGATCCTATTACGTGATCCAGGGCTTGAACGTCCAGATCTCGACCGACACCTTTTTCTCCAACGGTGCGACCGACGTTCTCTACGGGTCGAACCTCAACGACGCGATCTTCTACAACAACGGCACCTTCGCGGACGGTGTGGGCGGCATCAACGGCATCCAGCAGTTCGACCTCGCAGCGGGCGACGACATCGCCGACTTCAGCGCGCACGGGGTGGGCGGCACAAGCTATTCGAAGCAGATCCTGGTGCGCGGCGGCGACGGCAACGACTTCGTGATCGGCGGGTCGAACAGCGACGACCTGCGCGGCGATGCCGGCAACGACACGCTGGCGGGCAACGCCGGCGGCGACGACATCACGGGCGGCGACGGCGACGACCTGATCTACGGCGACGACTTCGGGGCGAACCTGGTCGGCGGGCAGGACTACCTGCGCGGCGGCAACGGCAACGACACGATGTACGGCGGCGCCAAGGGCGACCGGCTCGAGGGCGGCATCGGCGACGACGTCCTGTACGGGCAGTGGGGCGACGACGGTCTCTTCGGCGGGGCCGGCAACGACGTCCTGTACGGCGACGACGTCGGCGGCACGGGCGGCGACAAGCTGAACGGCGAGGACGGCGACGACAAGCTGTTCGGCTATGGCGGCATCGACCAGCTGAACGGCGGAAACGGCGCCGACACGTTGGACGGCGGCGACGGCAACGACCTCTTCGACGGCGGTGCGGGCAACGACATCCTCATCGGTGGGGGCGGCAACGACGTCCTGAACGGCGGCGCGGACAGCGACACGGTCGTCTTCTCGGGCAACCGGGCCGACTACGTCGTGTCGATGAACCCGGACGGCACCCTGCAACTGACCGACATGCGCGCCGGGTCGCCCGACGGCTCCGACAAGATCGTCAACATCGAGTTCCTGCAGTTCGCCGACACCCTGGTGTCGATCAACCAGCTGGACAATCCGCCGGTCATCACCTCGAACGGCGGCGGCGCCACCGCGGCGGTCTCGATCAACGAGAACACGGCCGACGTCACCACGGTGACGGCCACGGACCCCGATGTCGGGCAGCCGATCACGTTCCGCATCGGCGGCGGAGCCGACGCGAGCCTCTTCACCATCGACCCGACGACCGGCGCGCTCCGCTTCGTCGCGGCGCCCGACTACGAGAACGCGATCGACGCGGACGGCAACGGCGTCTACGACGTGATCGTGCAGGCCTATGACGGCGTGATCGCCACGTCGCAGCGGATCGCCGTCACGGTCAACGACGTGGCGGACGGCGCGGCGCCGACCATCACGTCGAACGGGGGCGGGGCGACCGCCGTGGTGGACGTGCTGGAGAACACGACCGCGGTCACGACGGTGACGGCGAGCGATGCGGACAGCGCCACGATCACCTACCGGATCGCCGGCGGGGCGGACGCGGCGCTCTTCACCGTGGATCCGGCCACCGGCAAGCTCGCCTTCGTCAACGCCCCGGACTTCGAGACGCCCCGGGACGCGGGCGGGGACAACATCTACGACGTCATCGTGGAGGCCTCGGACGGGCTCAACACCGACTGGCAGAAGGTCGCGGTCCGGGTCGGCAACGTCAACGACAACCCGACGACGCTGAATGCGCCGAACTCGGTCATCGTCGACGAGAACACGACGGCGGTCGCGACCCTGACGGCGACGGACGCGGACGCCACGGTGCCGGGCTTCGGGTCGACCTTCTCGATCGTGGGCGGCGCCGATTCGGCCCGCTTCACCGTCGATCCGGCGACGGGAGCGCTGCGCTTCATCAACGCCCCGAACTTCGAATCGCCCACCGACTCCAACCTCGACAATATCTACGAGGTGATCGTCCAGGCGAGCGACGGGATCTCCATCGACCAGAAGACCGTCACGGTCACGGTCGCCAACGTCAACGAGGCGCCGACGGTGACCTCGAACGGCGGCGGGGCGACCGCCACCGTGACCATGGCTGAGAACGGCAAGGCCGTGACCACCGTGCAGGGCGCCGATCCGGACGGCCCGGCGACCCTCGGCTACGTGATCGCGGGCGGCGCCGACGCGGCGCTCTTCACGATCGACGCGGCCACGGGCGCGCTCAGCTTCATCTCCGCGCCGGACTTCGAGAACCCCGAGGACGCCAACCGCGACAATCGCTACGAAGTGATCGTCGGCACCAGCGACGGAACGCTGGTCGGCACCCAGGCCCTGAGCATCGCCATCACGGACGTCAACGAGGTCGGAAAGGTCATCACCGGGACGAGCCTCAACGACACGGTCTCGCCGACCGCGTCCTCGGCGTCGCTGCGCTCGACGGCCCTGAACGACACCATCTACGGGCTCGACGGCAACGACATCATCGACGGCGGCGCCGGCGTCGACCGGATGGAAGGCGGCAACGGCAACGACACCTACACGGTCGACACCTTCTCGAACGACGGGCGGTCGTGGAACGACGACCTCGTGGTCGAAGTGGCGGGCGGCGGCATCGACCGCGTCAACGCCTCGGTCAGCTACGTGCTGGCGGCCGAGGTCGAGAACCTGACCCTGACCGGGACCGCGTCGATCGACGGCACCGGCAACGGGCTGGACAACCAGCTCCAGGGCAATTCCGGCAACAACGTGCTGGCGGGCGCCGGCGGCAACGACCAAGTGCTCGGTAACGACGGCAGCGACACGCTGTTCGGCGACGACGGCAACGACACGCTGGTCGGCGGCAATGGCCTCGACACGCTGAACGGCGGCGCCGGCGCGGACCGCCTGGATGGCGGCACCGGGGCGGACAGCATGACCGGCGGCGACGGCGACGATCTCTACATCGTCGACTCGGTCGACGACGTGGCGGTCGAGGCGGCCGGCGGCGGCAACGACACCGTCAGCAGCACGGTGACCTACACGCTCGGGGCGGAAATCGAGACCCTGACGCTGGCCGGCACGCTGGCGATCAACGGCACGGGCAACGCGTCGGCCAACACGATCAACGGCAACAACGCCGCCAACATCCTGTCCGGCCTGGACGGCAACGACACCATCAACGCCGCTGGCGGCGACGACGTGGTGTATGGCGGGATCGGCACCGACTCGATCGACGGCGGCGCCGGCAACGACATCCTGTGGGGTGGGGAGTTCAGCGACACCGTCAAGGGCGGGGCCGGTCTGGACACGATCTCGGGCGGCACCGGCAAGGACACCCTGACGGGCAACACCGAGGCGGACACCTTCGTGTTCGCCTTCGGGGACACCACGCTCAACACCAACCTGGACCGCATCACCGATTTTGTCGGCTCGACCGGCGACCGGATCGACCTCGACTTCGTCGCGGGTTCGCTCGCCTCCACCGCCTACGCGGAGGCCAGCGTGGCGAGCGCCACCTTCGACGATGCCCTGGCGCTCGCGCGCACCATGATGAACACCACCACCAAGGTGGTCTTCATCGCCGGCACGACGGACGGCTGGCTCTTCTGGGACGGCGCCGGCAACGACGGCCTGCCGGACCAGGCGGTCCAGATGACGGGCGTGACCTCGACGTCGCTGTTCGACAACACCTTCATCCTCTGAGCCCGGCACCCGGTCTGCGGGGCGCCGGGCTTGCCCGGCGGCCGTGACGGTGTCGGTCCTGCCATCCGACACAGCCTCTCCGGTCTGTTCGGTGCCCGTCCCGTCAACGGGCAATCCCGGACAAGGCGCGGCACGCGCCGCAGATCCGGTGCCCGGCGCGGGCCAGGGTCCCCGGCGCTGCGGCAGGTGAGGGCGCTGGATCCCGGCGCTTCGCTCCGGCCGGGAACGCGGGGGAGGGGGTGTGCCTGGATGCCGGAGGCCGGTACCGCGTCCATTCCGGCGATGTTGCGTTCGATCCGGCTGCCGGCTCTCCGCTTCGCTCCGGCCGGGGATGCGGGGGCGGGCTGGCGTTCCGAAGAGTTCTGGATCCGCTCAGCCTCCGTCCCCTAGATCGCTGGACTTGTGCGCGCCGCGGATCGGTGGCGGATGGCCGGTCCGGGTTTGGTTCCACGCCCCCGGCGCAGGGGTCGCGCCCGTCCCATGCGGGCGAGGCGGTGCCGGAACGGGCCGGGATCCTGTAAGCAGGCCGTCATGACCACGTCTTCCGCACCGGCCGTCCCGGCCGACCTCTTCGCGCGCGCCAAACCCGCCCGGGTCGGCTGCGCCCTTCTGTTCATGATCCAGGGCCTCGTCTCGGGCGGCTGGGTGCCGCACATCCCGCTTGCCAAGGCGGAGATCGGGGTCGGGACCGGCGTCTTCGGATGGATTCTGCTCGCGGCGGCGGGCGGGGCGGTGGCGGCCATGCCGGTCGCCGGGGCGCTGATCAACAGGTTCGGCAGCGCCGCGGTCAACCGTGTCGCGGGCGTGTTCTTCTGCCTCTCCTTCCTATTGCCGATCCTCGCCGCCACGCCGATCACCCTGGCGATCGGGCTCGCCCTGTTCGGCGCCGGCATCGGCGTCTTCGACGTGGCCATGAACGCCCACGGCATCGCGGTGGAGCGGGAGGCACGCCGGGCCATCATGTCGTCCTTCCACGGCTGGTACAGCGTCGGGGCGGCCGCCGGGGCCGGGCTCGGCTCGGTGGCGGTGGCGCTGGTGGGGGAGACCGCCCACGCGCTCGCGACCGCGGCGGGCACGCTCGGGCTCCTCGCCTATGCGGCGCCGCGGCTCCTGCCGGCGGCGGCGGACCGCGGCCTCTCCGGCAGCCATTTCGGCTGGCCGACGCGGGCGACCGTCGGTCTCGGTGCCCTGTGCTTCCTGGCGCTGATGATCGAGGGGGCGATGCTCGACTGGACGGCGATCCACCTGTCGACCAATCTCGGGGCCTCGGTGGCGCTGGCCGGGTGGGGCTTCGCGGCCTTCCAGACCGGGATGGCGGTGACGCGGTTCCTGGGCGACGGGCTCAGGATGCGCTTCGGCTCGGTGCGGCTGGTCGGCGTCTCGGCGAGCGGCCTTTCGATCTCGCTCGCCGCCGCCATCGCGCTGCCCTGGCCGGCGGTCGCCGTCCTGGCCTTCGGGGTCGCGGGGCTCGCCATCGGAAACCTGGCGCCGGTGCTGTTCGCCGGCGGTGCGCGGCTGGAGCCGGACGCGCCGGGCCGGGGCATCGCGGCCGTGACCACGATGGGCTACACCGGCTTCCTGGTCGGACCGCCGACCATCGGCATGCTGGCCGAGGCAACGGGGCTCCGGCTGGCGCTCGGAGTGACCGTGCTCGGCGCCGTCGTGATCGCGCTCGGCGCCAAGGCCGCGAAGGCCTCGGATTCCTTCTGAGCCAGACGTGGTGCGGCGGATCAGGCCGGAACCGGCGTGCCGCCCTCCAGCACGGTTCGGTACCAGGGCGTGTCCACGTTGCCGCCGGACAGCACGAAGGCCGCCGGCCGGCCCGCGAGGGAGGTCCGCTCCTTGAGCAGGGCGGCGAGCGCGGCGGCGCCGGCGCCCTCGGCGACGTTGTGGGTCGCGCGGAAGAGGAGCCGCATGGCCTCCGCGACCTCCTCGTCCGACACGGTGACGATCCGGGCGACCTCCGTCCGGATGATCGCCAGGGCTTCCTCGGAGGGCACGCGGACCGCCATGCCGTCCGCGAAGGTGGCGGCCGAATTCGTGGGCACGACGCGGCCGGCCTCGACGGAGAGCTTGTAGGCGGGGGCGTTCTCGGACACGACGCCGACTAGTTCGGCCCGGACGCCCAGCGCGGCGCGCGCCGCCGCCAGCCCGCAGATGCCCGAGCCGAGGCCGATCGGGGCGTAGACGACCCCCAGGTCGGGGACCGCCTCGAAGAGCTCCAGTCCGTAGCTCGCGACCCCGCGGACGAGATCGGCGTGGAAGCTCGGCACCATTTCGAAGCCGCGCTCGGCCGCGATCTCGGCGGCCCGGACCCGCGCCTCGTCGAAGTCCCGGCCGTGCTCGACGAGATCGGCACCGAGGGCGCGCATGGCCGCGTTCTTCTCCACCGAATTGCCGTGCGGCACCACGATCGTGCAGGAGAGGCCCGTGCCGCGCGTCGCGAAGGCGAGCGACTGGCCGTGGTTGCCGCGGGTGGCGGAGACGATGCCGCGCACATGTGGGCGCTCGCGGCGGAGCCGGTCGACGTAGACGAGCCCGCCCCGCGCCTTGAAGGCGCCGGTCATCAGGTGGTTCTCGTGCTTCGCCCAGACGGCTGTTCCCGCCGCCTCGGCCAGCAGCGGCCAGGCGAGCTGAGGCGTCGGGGCGAGGCGCCGGTAGACGACGGAGCGAGCGGCTTCCAGGTCTTCGCGGGTCATGGTCGGAGCGCTCTCCAGGATTGCGGCGTCGGGTCGACGGATCGGCCCTGGCCGTGTCGGACCCGCGGGGCGATGCCCTCCGGTCGCCCCTTTGCGAAAGGCGGGGTTCAGCCGGCGAGGACGCGGGTGACCGGGAAGGTGATGGAGACGAGCGTGCCCTGGTTGACGGCGGAGTCGATGCGGAAGGTGGCCCGGTTGGCTTCGACGAGGGCCTTCGTGAGGGGCAGGCCGAGGCCGGTGCCGCCGCCGCGCACGCGGGTGGTGTGGAGCTGGCGGAAGGGCTCGAGCGCCGTCTGGATCTCCTTGTCGGTCATGCCGTAGCCGGTGTCGCGGACGCGGACGACCACCTCGCCGGAGTCCTCCAGCGACGTCGAGACGATCACCTGGCCGCCGGCCGGCGTGAACTTCACCGCGTTGGAGAGCAGGTTCAGCACGATCTGGCGGACGGAGCGCGGGTCGGCGACGACCGGGGGTACGCTCGCGGGGAGGCTGGTGCGGATGATGATCCGCTCCCGGTTCGCCTGCGGCTGCATGATGGCGACGCATTCGCCGAGCACGTCCGCCAGCGAGACGGCCTCGAACTTCAGCTCCATCTTGCCCGCCTCGACCTTGGAGAGGTCGAGCAGGTCGTTGATGAGGCTCATGATGTGGGTGCCGGACGTGTGGACGTCCTTGAGGTAGTCCTTGTAGCGCTCGTTGCCGATGGTGCCGAAGCGCTCGTCGAGCATCAGCTCCGAGAAACCGATGATGGCGTTGAGCGGCGTGCGGATCTCGTGGCTGATCTTGGCGAGGAACTCGCTCTTGTGCACGCTCGCGGCCTCGGCACGGCGACGGGCGGCGGTCAGTTCCTCCTCGGACTTCTTCCACTGGGTGATGTCGCGCAGAACCGCGCAGAATTTCGAGGACGGCCCCGAGGAGATGCGGCCGATGGTCATGAAGAGCGGGATCAGCCCCTCGGGACGGACCTGGCCGATGACCTCGCGGCCGTCGTTCAGGACGCTCGCCACGCCGTTGCGGGCGAGGCCCTCCAGGTAGTCCTGCGCCGAACGGCGGCTCTCGGGGGCCAGCAGGTCGACGAGGGGGCGATTGCCCATCTCGGCCCGCTCGGTGCCGAAGAGGGCCTCGGCGGCGCGGTTGGCGGACACGACCCGGCCGTCGCCGTCGATCATCAGGACGCCGTCGGTGGCCGTGTCGATGATGGCCTCGAGCTCGTTCGCCCGCTCGCGTGCCTCGCGCAGGGCCTCCAGGGCGGCGCGACCCGACGGGGTCTCGACGGCGGCCTCCACGGCCGGGCGGGGCACGCGGGTCAGGGTCATGAGCAACGCGGTGCCGGGACCCCAGGGGATGCTGGCGAGACGGGCATTCACCGGGATGACCTCGCCCTCCCGGCCGATGGCGGCGAGGGGCCGGACTTCGCCGTTGGCGTCCTCGCGGAAGAAGCGGCGGGCGACGTGCTCGCCGGCGAAGATGGCCTCCAGACCGCCCGCGCCTTCGAGATCCTCCGGCGACTTGTAGCCGAGGAGGTCGAGGAAGGCCGGGTTGACGTGGGCCAGCGCCTCGGCCTTGAGCACGGCGGCGCCGAGGGGAATGCGGTCGAGCACGCGGGTGGCGGCGGCGATGTCGCCGGGCGGGGGCGCGAAGGCGGAGGGGACCAGGTCCAGGCCCGGCGCGGCCGGCGCCTCTGCGACGACCGGGGCCGGCGCGGCCGGGGCCTCGTCGGGGGCGGCAGGCGGCAGGATCGCCGGCGGCGCCTCGGCGACGGGCTCGGCCTCCGCCGGCGCGGGCTCGAGGATCCGGGCGGCCTCGTCCGTCACGCCGGCCGTGGCGACGGCCTCGGGCTCGGCCACGGCCGCCGGTGCGGCGCCGAGGTCGGCCGGCGGAGCCTCGAGCAAGGCAGTCTCGCCCGGGAATTCCGTGGCGTCGCCGGCCTGCGCGGCCGCGGCAGGGGTCTCGGGCTCGGCTGGCGGAGACGGGATGCGCGCCTCGGGCCCGCCCTCCGGGGCATGGGGAGCGGGCGCCGCCGGCCCGGGCTTCTCGACGCCCGAGCGGTTGTCGTCCTCCCCTTCCAGACGCGCGCCGAGGGCGGCCGCGATCTGTCGGAAGGCGATCCGCTCGGGAGCGGAGAGGCGGCTCGGCTCGGCGGAGGAGCGCACGGCGGTCGGCAAGGTCACGATGCGCGAGCCGCGATTGGCCGGCACCGTCACCACGCGGCTCTCCGTCCTCCCGGGGGGCGGCGCCTCGGCCGCGGGAGCCTGCCGCTCCGGTGGCGGGGCGGCATCGTCGATGGACGGGGTCGGCTCGGGCGCAGGTTGCGCCGCGGCGCTCTCCGGGGCGGCGGCTGCCTGGGGTGCCCATACCTCGGCGGCCGCCTGGGGGGCGGTGACGATCTCGGGCTCGGCCAGGGCCAGCGGTTCCGGCAAGGCCTCGTCCGTCTCGCCCGCGAAGGCGTCTTCGGGCGGAGCAGGGGCCTCGCGGATCTCGTCGGCCGTCAGCTCCTCAAGGGCGGGCAGCACTGCCGCCGGTTCGGCGTCGGACGCCGCGGCCGATGCAGTCGCGGCTCCGGTTTCCGGTTCCTCCGAAGCTGCTTGGAGGGTCGGCTCCTCGGCCGGGGGCGTTTCGGCCGCGGTACGGTCGGGGGAGGGCAGGGGAGCGGCGGCCTCGGCTTCCGGCTCGGCCGCGGGCTCCTCCGGCGCCTGCCGGGGGCGGTCCTGCAGGCGGAGGCCGGTGCCGGCCGGGTCGGGGACGGCCTCGCTGGTCCGGCACACGCCGAAACCGCGATAGCCTTCGAACGCGCGGTGCCGATCGAAGGCCGGGAGGGCGGCGAGGTCGACGGGCACGCGCAGGGGCTCGCCCTGTACGGGCCACAGCACGGTCAGTCCGCTCCAGGTGTCGCGCCGCTCGAGGGCCGCGCGGATGCGGCCGGCCGGATCCAGTCCGAGCGTCGCGTCTGCGGCACTCCAGGCCAGCCCGACCAGATCGGCCGCGCGGGGCCCCACGGCAGTGGCCAGGTCCTCCGACAGGAAGGTGAAGCGCTCGGCGGCGTCCATCTGCCAGACGAAGCGGCGCGGGCGGGCTTCCGGGCTGAAGACGAAGTCGTCCCGTGCCGGCCCGGCGAGGGGTTCGCCCTCTCCGTCCGCCTCGGCGGCGCCTTCGACCGGGGCGAGCCGCTCTGGCACGGCCTCGGACTTGACGGTCTCCGGAGGGACGTCGGCCGAGGAAGGCCCGGCCTCGACCGCCTCGACAGGCGGCGGAGATACCGGCTCCTCGGCAATCGGCTGTTCCTGGCCGGGCGCCTGGGCATCGGCGGTCTGCTCGTCGTGGATCTGCCCGTCCTGCACCTCCACGACCTGGACCTTATCGTCCTCGGTCGTGGCGTGCCGCGCCGCCGCGGCGGCGGGAGGCGCCTCGACGGAGGCCGCCTCGGCGACGAAGCCGAGCGCGGTGCCGAGGTCCTCCGGAGTCGCGCCGGGAAAGGGCGGCGCGGGCGTGATGGCGACGGCGGGGATATCCGGAGCCGCGGGGACCTCCGGCTCGGGGGCACCGGCATCCGCCAGCGCCGGCGCGGCCCCGGGGCGCCCCTGGATCGGGGTCCCGATCAGGTCCGACAGCGGCGCGAGGCCCATGAAGACAGGGTCGAGCACGTCGCTGGACGCGCCGGCGGGCGGCGCGGCCGGGACAGCGGCCCGAACCGGCTCGCCGTGCCGGCGAGCGATGAAGAGAACGCGGAGGTCGGGCCGTCCGCCGACCACCACCAGGGCGGCATCGGCGGCGAAGGGCAGGGTTTCCACCGCCTTGCGGGCCACGGTGAGCCCGTCCGCCTCGATGACGAAGCGTTCGATCTCGTCCTGCGATCCGTCGAGGAGCGCGTAGTCGCCATAGGCGGCGATGACGTCGCCCGCCGCGTCGAAGGCCGCGAGAAGGCGGTCGGGGGCTTCGAGGAGCGCGAGGCTGCCGGCGAGGCCGGGTTCACCCGCACTGCCGCGCGCCTGCAGGGTCGGCAGCCGCAGGAGGACGGCAGGGCCGTCGCCGACCTGGCCGAGCGCGTGGAGTTCGACCCTGTGCAGGGTGGTCTTCAGGCCGGTCGGGACACGGACGAGTTCCACCGCGACGGTGCCCGCCGGGCTGCGCTCGGCGAAGCGGACCGCCTGGCGAAGGATCGTGTCCGGTACCACGGCGGCCCTCTCCGAGCCGGCAGCCCCGAGCGCCGCCGCGGCCGCGTTGGCGAGCAGGGGCGTGCCGTCCGCCGCCAGCACGAGCGCAGGGCGAGCATCGTCCAGGGCCTGCCCGACCGGATCGAGTGCGAGTAGGCTGACGAGAATCTCGAGGTCGATGCGCATGAAGCCTCGCGACCGGCTTTGGGCGGCGTCACCCGACGCAGGCCCCCGACGGGCAGGGGTGGTCCGGCGCAGGACGTCGACGGGCCACGGTCGTGCCCGTTAACGGCTCGTTAATATAAAGGAATCCTTACCGGGGTCCACCACCCCGGGACCGGCCCGGGCGGGAGTCGGGCGTCAGGGTTAATCCGCCCCCGGCTGCCCGGATGGCGCTCTTGAAGAGCGGGGCGTAGGCGACGATCATGGCGTCCAGCGTCCGGACGCCCGGACGACGACCGGAGGAGACGAATGGCCGACGACCCCAAGAAGCTGGAGATCCCCGAGAACCTTCGCGACTTCACCCAGAAGAGCGTGGACCAGGCCAAGAAGGCGTTCGACGACTACATGTCGGCGACCCAATCCGCGCTGGAGAAGCTCGATCGCTCGGCCTCGGGAGCGCAGTCCGGCGCGTCGGACCTCAACCGCAAGATTTTGGAGCTCGCCGAGGAGAACGTCGACTCGGTCTTCGCGCATGCGCAGCGGCTCGCCAAGGCGCGCGACTTCCAGGAGCTCGTGCGGCTGCAGACGGAGTTCCTGAAGGCCCAGATGGCCAACCTCGGCGAACAGGCGCGCGTGATCAGCGACGCCACCGCCAAGACCGCGAGCAGCATCGTCAAGTCGGACGGGTGAGCGCGCCGGGACGGGGCCGCCGCGCCTGCGGCTCTGCCGTCCGATCCCTAGTCGGAACTACGTACGCCATTGTGCATCGCGGAACTATGTTGCACTGCAACAAAGACCGTACTATATGAGTGTCACGACGATCGGAACGCCCGCTTGAGACCTTGCTGTCCTCGCGTTCGACGGGCCGGCGCGATCGCGGAAGCGTTCATAAGGAGAGAATGCAATGAGCGAGACCGAAATCGAGGTTAAGCCCGCCAAGAAGTCCGCCAAGCCGGCTGTCGCCGAGAAGGTCGGGGCTTTCGAGATGCCCAAGTTCGAGCTGCCGAAGTTCGACGTGCCGAAGTTCGAGATGCCGAAGCTCGACTTCGCCAAGATGCCCCAGATCGAAGTCCCGCCGGTGTTCCGCGAGATGGCCGAGAAGGGCGTCGAGCAGGCCAAGCAGAACTACGAGAAGCTCAAGGTCGCGGCCGAAGAGGCGACCGACATGATCGAGGACACCTACGAGACCGCCCGTTCGGGCTTGGTCGAGTACAATCTCAAGGCCCTCGACGCCATGAAGGCCAACACCGACGCGGTCTTCGGCTTCGCCAAGGACCTCGCCTCGGTGAAGACCTTCGCGGAAGCGGTCGAGCTGCAGACGGCCTTCGTCCGCAAGCAGTTCGAGTCCGTCACCGCCCAGGCGAAGGACCTGCAGGCCGTGGCCCAGAAGGTCGCGACCGAGACCTCGCAGCCGGTCAAGGACGTCTTCTCGAAGACCTTCAAGGCGGCCTGAGGCCGGCCGCCCGCCGGGCGGCCACCCTGCCGAACGATTTCGAGGCCCGGGCCCTGGTCCGGGCCTTTCCGTGTCGGCCTCGGGGCATCGCCCCTGGAGACGGGGCATCGGCTCCCGGAAATCGATCCGGGCACGGCCGCGGCGGGGGCGGGACATTCAACCGTTTCGGATCGGTGCGAGCCCCTTGCCATCCTGCCCGTTTGCGCCTATCAGGATCGCGCCCTTGGGCGGCTGTAGCTCAGTTGGTTAGAGCGTCGGATTGTGGCTCCGAAGGTCCCCCGTTCGAGCCGGGGCAGCCGTACCATTCACTTCCCGAACCGCGTGGTCTTGCACGCGGTTGTGTTCATGCCATCGGTTGGCGGTCCAGGCTGTACCGGTGCGGCACCAGCGTCCTCAAGCAGTAATGCCGCTTCTGCGCGGCTGCCGATCGGGCAGGCCTCGTGGCATGCACTTCGACACTGTCGCGGTCCTACTCGTCGATGGCATCTTCTGGGTCTCGCGCGGCTGTGCGAGCCCGCGACTCGTTTCGTAGCCGAGCGTCAGGGATCCGGGGGAGGAGCGCGCGCTCGAAGGACCCCGAGCTCGCGGACTCGACGCGCTTCATGCCGCTACGCAGGCTCCGATCGGCCTGCGCGCGCATCAAGGCGGTCCAGAACGGCTCTCCCTCCGACGGCGCCCGGTCACCCTGGCGAAGGGCCGAATGCCACGCGCGGATCGTAGGGTGTTGCCGACGCGGCGATCACCACGGTGGCCGACATGGGTTGGCCCACCTGCGCGACCATCACGTCGGCCGCATCGATCGATAAGCCGGGGCTGCGCACCCGGTTCCGGGCAGTCAGGACGGCAGAGGCGGTTCGTCACGCTCGTCGCTGTGCCGGAAGGCCCGATGGCCTCCCGGAGATCGTCGAGCACCCGCTCCGAGGCACCCTGTCCGTCGGCCGTTTGGATTAATGCGGCGAGCGCAGGCCTTATCTCGACACTGGTCATGGCGGAGTCTCCGACTCGAGGCGGGTTGGCGTGGTAACCACCAGCCTGCCATGACCACCTTCCTCACTGGAATTCCCAGTCCTTTCCCTGCGGTACCCATCCGGATCCTCGGCAATCCAAGGTCGGCACCGGCGCAAGCGTCTCGCGGGTCCGTTCCAGGTCATCGCCGAGGAGCACCACCGGATCCTTCCCAGGGCCCTGGCCATAGCCCCCGCCCTCGCCGCCACGTCGCGCCCTTTCAGCCGCTCCGCCGCGTTGCCAGGCAGGGCGATTTGGGCTCGTGGCCGCTCTTCTCGATGGGATCCAGGAGACCATTCGACTGTCTTCGTCTCGGGCAGCCAGACCCTATCCGGAACTCGGCAAGGACCGCTTACTCCATCAACTCCTGATGATGAGGCAGGACGCCCTTCTGACCTTGCCGCAGCCATGCGGCGGCCGGCTGGTCGGACGGTGAGGGACGGGCGAAACGCAAGAAGCCGCCCGGGGGGGCGGCTTCTGGACCTGCTCTGGTGGAGCAAGTTGAGGTGGTTGCGGGGGCCAGATTTGAACTGACGACCTTCAGGTTATGAGCCTGACGAGCTACCGGGCTGCTCCACCCC